>PLOF01000086.1 GCA_003142035.1 Candidatus Dormiibacterota bacterium | reverse complement strand
ACCACCATCGACGGCAACGAGGCAGCGGCCTCGGTCGCCTACCGGCTCAACGAGGTCTGCTGCATCTACCCCATCACCCCCTCGTCCCCGATGGCCGAGCTGGCCGACGAGTGGGCCAGTCAGGGGCGCAAGAACGTCTGGGGGAGCGTGCCCTCGGTGGTGGAGATGCAGAGCGAGGGGGGTGCCGCCGGGGCACTCCACGGCTCGCTCCAGGGTGGAGCGCTGACCACCACCTTCACCGCCTCGCAGGGCCTGCTCCTGATGATCCCCAACATGTACAAGATCGCCGGGGAGCTGACCCCGGCCGTCTTCCACGTCGCGGCGCGCTCCCTGGCCGCGCAGGCGCTCTCGATCTTCGGCGATCACTCCGACGTGATGGCGGTTCGCCAGACCGGATTCGCGCTGCTCGCCTCCGCATCCGTTCAGGAGGCCCACGACCTGGCGGTGGTGGCCCAGGTCGCGACGCTCCGCACCCGGATCCCCTTCGTCCATTTCTTCGACGGCTTCCGCACCTCCCACGAGCTGAACACGGTCGAGATGCTCTCCGACGACGACCTGCTGGCGCTCGTCCCCACCGAGCTCATCCGTGCGCACCGGGGCCGGGCCCTCTCGCCGGAGCGGCCGTTCATCCGCGGCACGGCGCAGAACCCAGACGTCTATTTCCAGGCGCGCGAGACGGCCAACCCGTTTTACGCGCGGGTGCCCGCCGCGGTGCAGGAGGCGATGGATGCGCTGGCCGAGCGGACCGGGCGCCACTACAGCCTCGTCGAGTATCACGGTGCCCCCGACGCCGAGCGCGTCATCGTCGCCATGGGATCCGGCGCGCAGACCGCCGCGGAGACCGCGGCTCACCTGGTTGCGCAGGGGGAGAAGGTCGGCGTGGTGCAGCTGCGCCTCTATCGCCCGTTCCCGACGGCCGAGCTGCTCGCGGCCATCCCGGCGAGCGCGCGCCGCGTCGCCGTGCTGGATCGCACCAAGGAACCGGGCGCCTTTGGCGAACCGCTCTTCCTCGACGTGCTGGGCGGGCTCGCGGAGGCGCTCTCCGCCGGCACCCGCGAGACCATGCCCTGCGTCATCGGCGGCCGCTACGGGCTCTCCTCCAAGGAGCTGACCCCGGCGATGGTCGCCGGCATCTTCACCGAGCTGAGCGCCGAGCGGCCGCGCGCCCGCTTCACGATCGGCATCAACGACGACGTGAGCGGCATCAGCCTCCCGTACGACCGCACCCTCGACATCGAGTCGCCGCGGACGCTCCGCGCCGTCTTCTTCGGGATGGGCTCGGACGGGACCGTCGGGGCAAACAAGAACACCATCAAGATCCTCGGCGAGGACCCGGGGCGTCACGCCCAGGGGTACTTCGTCTACGACTCCAAGAAGTCCGGCTCGGAGACGGTCTCGCACCTCCGCTTCGGTCCGGACCCGATCCGGGCGCCCTACCTCATCGAGCAGGCCGGGTTCGTCGGCTGCCATCACCCCCGGCTGATCGAGCGCCCCGAGGTGCTGGCACGGGCGGCCCCGGGTGCGACCTTCCTGCTCAACACCGCGGTCCCGCCGGCGGAGGTCTGGGACTCGCTGCCCCGCGAGGCCCAGGAACAGCTCCTCGCCAAGCGGATCACCCTCTACACCATCGACGCCGGGCGGGTGGCCCGTGAGGCCGGTCTCGCCGGACGGGTTAACACGGTGCTCCAGACCTGCTTCTTCGCCATCTCGGGGGTGCTCCCCCAGGAGCAGGCGATCACGGAGATCAAGCACGCCATCACCAAGAGCTACGCGCGCCGCGGGCCCCAGGTCATCGCCCAGAACGAGGCGGCGGTGGACGCAGCGGTCGCCGCGTTGCACCGTGTGGAGCTGCCCACCACGGTGACCGCCACTCGAGGGGTCCGGCCCATGGTTCCCGCGGACGCGCCCGAGTTCGTCCGCAATGTGACCGGCGCGATGATGGCCGGCCACGGAGAGGACCTCCCGGTGAGCGCCCTTCCGGTCGACGGCACCTACCCCAGCGGGACCGCGGCCTACGAGAAACGCAACATCTCCGACCAGGTGGCGGTCTGGGACCCGGGTCTCTGCATCCAGTGCGGCAACTGCAGCTTCGTCTGCCCGCACAGCGTCATCCGTTCCAAGCTCTATGACTCCGCGCAGCTGGCCGGGGCACCGGACGAGTACATGTCGATGCCGCTCAACTCGCGCGGCCTGCCCGATAGCCGCTTCACCCTGATGGTCTACCTGGAGGACTGCACCGGCTGCGGGCTCTGCGTCGAGGCCTGCCCGGTCTCCGCCCCGGCCGACCCTGAGCACAAGGCGATCAACCTTGCGGCGCGCGAGCCGCGGGTGGCCGCCGAGCGGCGCAACATCGCGTTCTTCGAGAGCCTCCCCATCGCCGACCGCTCCCGCGTCGACTTCGGCACGGTGCGGGGCACCCAGTATCTGCAGCCGCTCTTCGAGTTCTCCGGGGCCTGCGCCGGCTGCGGCGAGACCCCGTACCTGAAGCTGATCTCGCAGCTCTTCGGCGACCGCCTGATGATCGCCAACGCCACCGGTTGCTCCTCCATCTACGGCGGCAACCTGCCCACCACGCCGTGGACCAGCGACGCCGCCGGGCGCGGTCCGGCCTGGTCCAACTCGCTGTTCGAGGACAACGCCGAATTCGGTCTCGGATTCCGGCTCGCCGCCGACCAGCAGCTCCGGGTGGCCCGCGAGCGGCTCGGTGAGCTGCGCGAGGCGGTGGGGGCAGAGCTCGTCGACGCGATCCTCGGCGCCCCGCAGCGCCGGGAGTCCGAGTACGCGGCCCAGCGTGAACGGGTCGACGAGCTGCGCCGGCGCCTGGACGCGCTGGGGGAGGGGGCGGGGCCCGCGGCCACCGACCTGCGCAGCGTCATGGACCAGCTGGTGCGCCGCAGCGTCTGGATCGTCGGCGGCGACGGCTGGGCCTACGACATCGGCTCCGGCGGTCTGGACCACGTGCTGGCGAGCGGTCGCGACGTCAACGTGTTGGTGCTCGACACCGAGGTCTACTCCAACACCGGTGGCCAGGCGTCGAAGTCCACACCGCTCGGTGCCGTGGCCAAGTTCGCCTCGGCAGGCAAGCGGGTCGGCAAGAAGGACCTCGCCCTCCAGGCGATCGCCTACGGCAACGTCTACGTCGCCCGGGTGGCGATGGGCGCGGACCCCGAACAGACCCTCCGAGCGCTGCGCGAGGCGGAGGCTTACCAGGGCCCCTCGCTGGTCATCGCCTACAGCCATTGCATCGCCCACGGGATCGAGAAGAACGGAGCGCTCCTCCGCAACGGCATGGACCAGCAGTACCGGGCCGTCGCCAGCGGCCACTGGCCGCTCGTCCGCTACGACCCGATGGTCCGTGATGGTGGGGGCAACCCCTTCCTTCTCGACTCGCCGAGGCCCCGCATGCCACTCAACGAGTACACGGGACGGGAGCTCCGCTACCGGAGCCTCGCCCGCACCCACCCGGCCGAGGCGGAGAAGCTGGTCCAGCTTGCCCAGGAGGAGGTCGACCGGCGCTGGGCGACCTACGAGGAGATGGCCTCCCACGGCGCCGACCGGTTCCCGATGACGGAGACCAGTGACCCCGCGGTGGTGGGCGCAGAGGAGCGGCCTCATTGAACCTGGAGACCACCTACCTGGGTCTGGTCCTGCCGAGCCCGCTGGTGGCGTCGGCCGGTCCGCTCACGCGGTCGGTGAGCGGGATCCGCCGTCTCGCCGCCGCCGGGGTCGGAGCGGTCGTCTTGCCATCCCTCTTCGAGGAGCAGATCCGGCGCGACGCTGAGCGGGACGCCGCCCTGTCCGAGGCGGGCTCGGAGAGTTTTGGGGAGGCGCTCTCCTACCTCCCGGCGCCGTCCGGCGACGGGGAGCCGCTTCAGTACCTGAGCCTGATCGAGCACGCGAGCGCGGCCGTGAAGATCCCGGTGATCGCGAGCCTGAACGGCGCCACCACCGGGGGCTGGACCGCCTACGCCTCGTCGATGCAGAGCGCGGGTGCCGCCGCCCTCGAGCTCAACATCTACTACCTGCACGGGGATCCGCTGACGCCGGCGCGCGATGTCGAGGAGCGGTACATCGAGATCCTCTCGGCGGTGAGGGCCGCGGTCACCATCCCGATCGCGGTCAAGCTGGCCCCCTATCTCAGCTCGATGGGGGAGATGGCGACCCGCCTCCAGCGAGCGGGCGCCAACGGCCTGGTCCTCTTCAACCGCTTCATGCAATCCGACATCGATCCCGACACCCTCACCGTCACGTCCGGGCTCACCCTCTCCAACCCCACCGAGGGGGTGCTGCCACGCTCCTGGATCGCCCGGCTGCGCGGGGCCGTCCCGCTGTCCCTCGCCGCCAGCACGGGTGTGGAGAGCGCCCACGACGTGGCCGCCTACCTGCTGGCCGGCGCCGACGTGGTGATGAGCACCTCCTCGCTGCTTCGCCACGGGCCCGAGCACGCGGTGGCGCTGCTCGACGGGCTCCAGGGCTGGATGGCCCGCAAGGGCTTCGTGAGCCTCGACCAGGTGCGGGGACGGCTGTCCCTGGTGAGCGGTGCTGACGCCGCCGTCTACGGGCGAGCCAGCTACCTGACGACCATCGACGAGGCGACGCACACCTACGCCCCCGGCTGAGGACGCGATCCCATCGGCCGCCGGAGTGCGGCGCAGGGCGCTCCAGACCGCGAGACGATAGCGAGGAGTGAGCGTGGATCCGATCGGTTCCGGCCCGGCTGCGCCGGCCGTTGCCGACGACACCTTCTTCTCGCACCACCCGGTGGGGGCCGTGGGCGCCCTCGCTGCTCTCGGCGGCGCCGCATTCTGCTTCGTCACCGGGGAGAGCCTGCCGGTTGGGCTGCTGCCCCAGCTCTCCGCGGGTCTGCGCGTCTCGCTCTCCGCCGTCGGCCTGCTGGTGACCATCTATGCGGTGGTGGTCGTGGCCGTGTCGGCGCCGCTCACCCACCTGGGCGGGCGGTTCCCCCGCCGCCAGGTCATGAGCGGCCTGCTGGCCACCTTCGTGCTAGGGACCCTGGCGGCGTCGGCGGCGCCGAGCTACGGCTGGCTGATCGCGGCGCGGGTGGTGATCGCGCTTGCCCAGGCTCTCTTCTGGTCCATCGTCGCAGTCGTCGCCGTCGGTCTCTTTCCCCCGCGATTTCGAGGGCGGGCGGTCGCCGGGACCTTCGCCGGCAGCTCGATCGCCCTGATCCTGGGGGTTCCGCTCGGGACCTTGGTCGGCCAGCTCGCCGGCTGGCGGCTCGCCTTCGTCGGTCTGAGCGGGCTCGGACTGCTCGACCTCGCCGCGCTGGCCCTGCTCTTGCCCTCCATGCGCTCGGGCGAGGGGCACGCCGCCGTCGGCACTCACCCCGACGCGCGCCGCTACCGGCTCACGGTGCTCACGACCATCCTCTGCGTCGGCGGTTCCTTCACCGCCTACACCTACGTGACCGCCTTCCTGACCCGGGTCAGCGGCCTCCCGCTCCGGGCGGTGGCGCCGATCCTGCTGCTCACTGGGATCGCTGACGCGGCGGGGCTCGCGATCACGGGGTTTCTGCTCGACCGGCGACCGACGCTGGCCCGGGTCGGCCCGGTGGTCGTGCTCGCCACCGCGTTGCTCGGGCTCTTCGCTTTCGGCACCTCGGCTGTGGCGACCATCGTCCTCGAGGTGTGCGCCGGCATCGGTCTCTCGGGCGTGGCCATCGCCCTCCAGAGCCACGTCCTCGTGGTGGCACCGCGGCGCACCGACATCGCCTCGGCCTGGTACTCGGCCTCCTTCAACGTCGGCATCGCTGGGGGCCCGCTGGTGGGAGGGCTCGTCCTCTCCACCCTCGGCCTCCGCTTCACGCCGCTGGTCGGGAGCGTGCTGGCGCTGCTCGGCCTCGCGGCCGCCATCGTCGAAAGCCGCACCCGAGGTGCCGGCGCGGCGTAGTCGCTGGCGGGCGCCTCCGGGTTGGCCACCCCACGAAGCAGGCTTCGCGGGGACCCCGGTCAGGTGACCTGCGCCAGCACCGGTTCGACGATCTCCTCGGCCAACCATTGCGCAGCGGGGGCCGCAGGGGCCGCCGAGGGAGGCGGCAGCACCGCCAGCACCAGGTGGGTGGCGCCGGCCGCGATGAAGGCGAGGATCTGGTCGCGCGCGCGGGCGGCGTCGTCACGCGCGACGAGCAACTGCTGGGACCGGACGATCTCACCGGGATCGCGCCCCACCGCGGCGCAGTGCTCGTCGAGGATGCCGCTTTTCCGGGTGAACTCCTCGGGGGTGGCGGCCGGGCAGTTCCAGATGTCGGCGTGCTCGGCGACCACCCGCAGTGACAGACGCTCGCCGGCCGCGCCAATGAGGATGGGAGGCCCCGGGCGCTGGACCGGCTTGGGCTCGCCGATGGCGCCCTTCAGCTGGTAGTAGCGGCCATCGAAGTCGAAGGGTTCGGCCTCGGTCCAGAGCCGGCGGGTGATGGTGAGCGCCTCTCCGAGGGCCCCGATGGCTTCCGCTGTGGGCACGAGCGGCACCCCGTACGCATCGAACTCGCGCCGGGCCACGTCGAGCATGGCGGGTTCGAGCGTGCGACTGAGGCTGGCCCCGACGCCGATGCCGAAGATCAGCCTTCCTCCCGACACGATGTCGACGGTGGCGGCCATCTTGGCGAGCACGGTCGGGTAGCGCAGCCGGTTGTCGGTCACGATCACACCGAGCCGCAGCCGCGAGGTCTGCGCCGCCAGGGCCGCGAGCAGCGTCCACGCCTCGAGGTTCGCCGTGCGCGCGTCGCCGCGCCGGGTCACCATGTGGTCCCAGAGCCAGGCGTGCTCGAAGAGGGGGATGCGGTCGGCGTCCCGCCAGGTGCGCAGGATCTCCTCATAGGTCGCACCGGCCTGGGTCGTCTTGATCCCGAAGCTGAGCGGGCGCGCGGGTACCGTCGTCATGGTGTGGGCCTCCCTGGTGGCAGCCGGACGAGTGGAGAGTCGCGGTCCGAAGGTCGGACGTCGGGAGCAGCCCGCCGACTCACCCCACCATACACGAGGGCCTCCGGCTCGGCCGGTGGTTCAGGCCGCGCTCGACGCCAACGGCGTGGTCAGGTCGTACAGTGTGGTGCCCCCGACGGTCACCGCCTTGAAGTGGCTCTCCACCCACGAGGTGATCTCGCTGGACTCGGTCGAGCCTCCGACGCCCGGGCCGCCGCCGCTCCCGGCGGCGATGAAGTAGTGGATTTGGTGCTCGCCGGCCAGCTTCTCGAAGGCGGTGAGCGTCGGCCATGGATCGGTGCCGTTGAAGCCTCCGATGGCCATCACGGCGTCCCCGGTCGCGAGTTGGTAACCGGCCGCGTCATTGGCTCCCACGGAGGCGGCGATCCAGGTGTAGTCCTTGGCGTCCTTCTCGAGGGCACTGGTCAGCGCCGCCGATGGCGTGCTGGCGTTGAGCAGGCCGCCGCCCGAGGCACCACCGCGACTGCCGCCCAGGGAGAACGCGCCATCGGTGCCGCCCGGAACGGTCCCGGACCCGCCCGCATCGCCCGGCACGGTCCCGTGAGTTGCCGAGCCGCCGGTGCCGCTCGGGATGGTGCCCCGGGGTGGGGTGGGCCCTTCACCGTTGGGGATGGTCCCCTGCGGAGGGGCGCCACCGAGGCCGGGGCCGAACCTGCCGGGGGCGGCGCCCGTGCCATCGCCACCAGGACCGCTCGTGGTGCCGCCGCCCGGGGACGAACCGTTCGATGCCGGCCCGTTGGTACCGCTCGAGGCGGAGTCTCCCGCGCCGCCGGCACCGCTCCGGAGCGGTGTGCCGGTTGCGGTGCCGCCGGCTGCGGGTAGGCCGGCGACCGGCCCGCCGGTGCCGCCGCCCCCCGGAGCGCCGTTCGCCCCTGCCACGGCCGGTCCGGCCGAGGGGATGGAGCCGCTGTGGGGGGTTGCCGCGGTGTCGATGGCGTAGGCGGTCGGGCCGGCGAGAGCCGTGGTCAGGACACAGCCGGCGAGCACCACGGCGGCGATTCCCCACCTCAGCGGGGGCATGAGGAGCACCAGGGAGGTGGCTAGCCCGGCGATCAGCACGGCGGTGCGCAGCCAGGGCAGCCAATCGGGGCTCTGCGCGAGGAGGGAGTATGCCCAGGCGACGGTTCCGGCCAGGGCGACGGCCAGCAGGGCACGTGCGACCAGGCGATCACGCCGGCGCCAGAGCTCGACCCCGCCCATGCCCACCAGCGCGCCGATGGCGGGCGCCAGAGCGACTGTGTAGTACGGGTGGATGATGCCCTGGGCGAGGCTGAAGACCAGGGCCGTGATGACCAGCCAGCTGCCCCAGAGCAGCGCCGCGGCGCGCTTGCCGTCGGTGCGCGGGGCCCGCCAGCGCAGCCAGAGCAGACCTGCGCCGAGGACGAGGGCCGCCGGGATGAGCCAGCTTGCCTGGTTGCCGAAGGTGCTGTTGAACATCCGGAGCAGACCGGTGGGGCCCCAGGCACTTGTGCCGCCACCCCCGCCACCCCCGACGCTGCCCGTCTCGCTGCCGGTGAGACGTCCAAAACCGTTGTAGCCAAAGATGAGGTTGAGCTCGCTGTTGCCGGTCGAACCGCCGATGTAGGGACGGTCGGCAGCCGGCCAGAGCGTGACCAAGGTCACCCACCAACCGGCCGAGACCAGCACCGCGGCGCCGGCAGCCAGCAGTTGCCAGATGCGCCGCCACATCGACACCGGCGCCGCCAGCAGGTAGACGGCGGCGAACCCCGGGAGCACCAGGAAGGCTCCCATCATCTTGGCGAGGAACCCGAAGCCGATCAGGACACCGGCCAGGATCAGCCAGCGGGTCCGCCCGCCGTCCAGCGCGCGGGTCAGCGCGTAGGCGCTGCCCACCAGCAGGAGGACGAGCAGGGAATCCGGGTTGTTGTAGCGGAACATCAGCACCGCGACCGGGGTCAGAGCCAGGACCGCCCCGGCGATGAGCCCGGCGGCGTGCCCGAAATGCCGGCGCACGGTGGCGTAGAGGAGACCCACGGAGGCGACCCCCTCCAGGGCCTGGGGGACGAGGATGCTCCAGGCGTTGACCCCGAAGAGGCGGGCGGAGATGTCCATCACCCAGAGGGAGGCGGGCGGCTTGTCGACGGTGATGAAGTTGGAGGGGTCGAAGGAGCCGAAGAGGAACGCCTTCCAGCTCTTGGTGGCGGCCAGGACCGCGGCCGAGTAGAAGCCGTTGGCCCAGCCCGAGGCGCCGAGGCCCCAGAGGTAGAGGGCGGCGGTGGCCGCGAGCAGGCCGACCAGGGAGAGGGTCGTCCAGCTGGGGCGGCGCACCGCCGCGAGGAGGGTGGCGCGGTGACGGTCCGGAGCCGCGATGCCGGAGCGGGCGAAGCCCGGGGAGGCGGCGCCGTGATCTGTCATGCCATCACCGTGACGAACGCGGCGCAGAGCGGGCTGGGAGGGTGCTGGGAGAATCCTGTGAGCTTCCCACCCGCTGCGCGCGGGGCGGGGTGTGGGCGATTCTCATGAAGTTCCCAGGTGCTTCGCAGATGGGACCAAGCCGGGGCGTGGATCGTGGCCGTCATGAACCACGCCGCGACCGGCTTGGCGCATGAGCCCTCGGTGGAGATCGTCGTCCCCGTGTACAACGAGGAGCGCGACTTGGAGCCGAGCGTGCGCCGGCTGCACGCCTACCTGGAGAGCTTCTTTCCCTTCCCGGCGCTCGTCACCATCGCCGACAACGCCAGCACCGACGCCACCCCGGAGATCGGTGCGCGGCTGGCCGTCGAGCTGCCCGCGGTCCGCTATCTCCGCCTCGAGAAGAAGGGGCGCGGCTGCGCGCTCGCCGCCGCCTGGTCGGAGAGCGACGCCGACGTGGTCGCCTACATGGACGTCGACCTCTCGACCGGCCTGGAGGCACTCCTGCCCCTGGTCGCCCCGCTGATCAGCGGCCACAGCGACCTGGCCATCGGCAGCCGCCTGGCCACCGGCGCGCACGTCCGACGCGGCCCCCGGCGCGAGGTCATCTCGCGCGGGTACAACCTGCTGCTGCGGCTCGCGCTCGGGGTCCGCTTCCACGACGCGCAGTGCGGCTTCAAGGCGGTCCGCGGCGACGTCGCCCGGCGCCTGGTGCCACTCGTGCTGGACCGNNCATCGGGCGGCCGCACCCGACGGTGCCGCAGCCCCGTCCCTGGTCGCTCTCACGGGGCTTGCTCCGGCAGGGCTCATGGGCTCGGAGCGGCGCGTCCGGGCACACAAATAGGCGTACCGGGACTGTCACAATCGGGCCCGACGCGCCACCCTTCGCAGGCTCGCCCCGGTGCCCGAGCGCGTTGGGCTCGGGACGCGCCGGAGGATCCCAGATGCCACCCAGCGAGATCGACCAACTCTCCGACATCGAGCTGGTCGAGGCGGCTGGAGCGGCCGCCGAGGACCGGACCCAGCACCAGATCCAGGCCGAGATGTGGCGGCGCACGACTCTCGAGGCCCGCCGCGCCGGCCTGGAGGCCTTGGAGCGGGGACGGCGGGGCGAGACCATCGCACTCTGGGCGATCGAGCTCGCGCTCCTAGCGATCCTGCTGGCCCTCGTCCTGCTGGGGTCGTCGATCGACTTCGGAGCGAGCTTGGACAGCGCCGTCGTCTGCGGCATCATCGTCACCGTGACCGCCGTGCTCGGCAACGGAGTGGTCCTGCTCGTGACCGCCAACGAGCGGGCGGTTGCCCGCGCCCGGCTTCGCGAATTCGACGCGGAGCAGTGAGCCGGTCCGGCTCAGCGGCTGAGGGGAAGCTCGACCCGGAAGGTGGCGCCACCGCCGGGAGTGTCCGTGACTCCCACCCGTCCGCCATGTGCGCCCACCACTCCGGCGACGATGCTGAGACCGAGGCCGCTGCCGCCCTGGTCCCGGCTCCGCTCCGGATCGGCGCGGTGGAAGCGCTCGAAGATCCGGCCTCTCGCCGCGGTGGGGATGCCCGGGCCGTGGTCGGCGACCTCGATCACCGCCCATTCCCCTTCCTCGCGGAGCCCCACCTCGATCGGGGTCCCGGCAGGGGTGTGGACCAGGGCGTTGCGGAGCAGGTTGGCCATCACCTGGCGCAGCCGGGGCTCGTCGCCATCGACGACAAGCGGTGCGCCGAGACGGGTGGTGATCGCCCGTGCCGGGTCGCTGACCCGGGCGTCGGCACAGGCGTCCGCCACCAGCGCCTCCAGGTCCACAGGGGCCCGCTCCAAGGGACGTCCCTGGTCCAGGCGGGACAGCAGCATGAGGTCGTCGACGAGGACGCCCATCCGTCGCGCCTCCTCCTCGATGCGGCGCAGGGCGAGCTCCAGCTCCTCGACCTTCATCCCGCGATTCCTGCGCACCAGCTCGGCGTAGCCGCGCATGGACGTCAATGGGGTGCGCAGCTCGTGGGAGGCGTCCGATAGGAACTGGCGCAAGCGCTGTTCGACGGCCGCCCGCTGGCCGAAGGCGGCCTGCAGCTGATCCAGCATGCTGTTGAGGGCGAGTCCCAGACGTCCCACCTCGGTGGTGGAGTCGGCCGGCGTGACCCGGCGGCCCAGCTCCCCGCCGGCGATGGCGCGGGCCGTTTCGCCCATCCGTGCCAGCGGCCGCAATCCCCGCCGGATGATCAGCCACGTCGCGAGGACCAGGAGCACCACCACACCGGCGCCCACCAGCAGCTCCAGCAGGAGGAGGTGGCCGAGGGTGGCGTCGTAATTGTCCATGGGAACGGCGGTGACGACGATGTCGCCATTGCCGCCGCCCGCCGGCTCGATGTAGACCAGGTACTGGCTGTAGCTGCCCACCCCGCTCACGGTGATGTACTGGCCGGGCTTGGAGGCGACCGGTCCGGGCAGTTCAGGGTGGTTGACGGTGGCGCTCAATCGATCCTGCGTCGGGACGCCCAAAAACTCTGGGCTGTCCACCACGCCACCCGTCGCGGAGAGCACCTCGCCCCAGACCACTCCCGGGGGTGATCCGGGCCCTCCGGGGCCGCCACCCTTGGGGCCCGTCTGCCCGCCGCCACCGGGCGCGGAGCCTGCCACCAGGCTGGCGCCGCTCTGCGCCTGCTGCTGGAGCTGCCCGTAGAGGAAAGACTGCTGCTCGGCGTAGGTTGCCGCGTCCGCCGCCACCAGGCAGAGGACGAAGAGCGGCACCAGGGCGAGCAGCAGTCGCGCCCGCAGTGTCATCTCACGCCGGGCGGGGAGGCCGGAGCACGTAGCCGACCCCGCGCACGGTGTGGATCAGCGGGGGGTCGGTGAAGTCCACCTTGCGCCGGAGGTAGCTGATGTAGGTCTCCAGCACTCCCGCATCCCCCCCGAAGTCGTAGTCCCAGACATGGTCGAGGATCTGGGATCGAGAGAGCACCCGGCGGGCGTTGGCGAGGAGGTAGCGGAGCAGCCGGAACTCGGTGCGGGTCAGCTCGATCGGCCTGCCGGCGCGCCAGACCTCGTGGCTCTCCTCATCCAGCTCCAGGTCGGCGACGGTGAGCCGCGTGGACGTCGTGCCGGGACTGCCCTGGTAGCGCCGGAGCACGGCTCGGATCCGGGCCACCAGCTCCTCGATGCTGAAGGGCTTGGTCATGTAGTCGTCGCCGCCGACGGTGAGCCCGCGCACCTTCTCCTCGGTGGCGTCGCGGGCGGTCAGGAAGATCACCGGCACCCGGTGACCCTCGGCGACGAGGCGCTGGGTGAGGCTGAAACCGTCCTCGTCGGGGAGCCCGACGTCGAGGACGATCAGGTCCGGCCGGCGGTCGAGCACCGCCTCCCGGGCCTGACGGGCGGTTGCGGCGCTCTCCACCGCGAAGCCCTCGTAGCGGAGGGCCATGGTGACCAGGTCGGTGATGTTGCGCTCGTCATCGACCACGAGCACTCGGGTGGGCGCGGCCTCAGAACCGTCCATGCTCCCGATGGTGGCACCCGAACCTGTGAATTTGCTCAGAGTC
>PLOF01000043.1:26249-166974 GCA_003142035.1 Candidatus Dormiibacterota bacterium | reverse complement strand
CGGCCCTCCCGGCCGGCGCACCACGGTGAGCATCTCGGGCGGGATGTCGGCCAGGAAGCGCGACGCCTGGGCGGTCTGGGCGCTCCCGTAGAGGTGGCGGCGGAAGGCGTGGAGGAGGTAGAGCCGCTGCTGGGCCCGGGTCACGCCGACATAGGTGAGGCGGCGCTCCTCGGCGATGCCCTCGTCGCCCTCCTCCAGTGCCCGGATGTGGGGCAGCAGCCCCTCCTCCATCCCAGCCAGGAAGACGACCGGGAACTCCAGGCCCTTGACCTGGTGGAGGGTGATCAGGGTGACGCCGGTCTTGGTGTCGTCCAGGCTGTCCACGTCGGCGACGAGGGCGACGTTCTCCAGGAACTGGCGGAGGCCGTCGGGGGGCGGCACGTCCTCGTACTCCTCCGAGTAGCCGACCAGCTCGGTCACGTTGGCCCAGCGCTCCTCGCCCTCGGGGGTGCCGTCGCGGAGCATCGACTGGTAGCCGGTCTCCTCGACGACCCGCTCCAGCAGACGGGGCACGGGGAGGCGGAGGCTCAGCTCGCCAAGGCCGGCGATGAGCTTGCCGAAGCCGGAGAGCGCCTGGAGGGCGGCCGGGCCCAGCTCGGCCTCCTCCCCCACATGTTCGACCGCCTCGAACGGCGAAATCCTTCGCTTGCGGGCGATCCGCTCCAGCTCGGCGACGCTGCGATCCCCGATCTTGCGCCGGGGGACGTTCACGATCCGGCCGAAGGCCACCGGGTCGCGGGGGTTGGCGACCAGGCGGAGGTAGGCGAGGACGTCCTTCACCTCCTTGCGCTCGTAGAAGCGGAGGCCGCCCACCAGGCGGTAGGGGATGCCGCGGCGGAGGAGCACGTCCTCGAAGGCGCGCGACTGGGCATTGGTCCGGTAGAGAACGGCGAAATCGGAGAGCGAATACGACTCGTTGCCGATCAGCCTCTCGATCTCGCCGCAGACCGTGAGCGCCTCCTCCTGCTCGTCGTAGACGGGGATGAGCCGGACCGGCTCGCCACCGCCGCGCTCGGTCCAGAGTCGCTTGGCGGCACGATCCTGATTGACCCTGATCACGGCGTGGGCGGTGTCGAGGATGGGCTGGCTGGAGCGGTAGTTCTGCTCCAAGGTCACCACGTGCGCGTCGGGGAAGTCCTTCTGGAACTCCAGGATGTTGCGGATGTCGGCGCCCCGGAAGCGGTAGACCGAGTTGTGGGTGATCAGGCCGTTGGCGATGAAGTTGTGGGTGTGCTCGACGTCCAGGTCGAACACCTGCGTGCGCCCAGTGACGCGCTCCACGTCAACGACGATATCGTAGCCGCAGGTCTCGTCGAACACCGTCATCCCGGGGAGCACAGAGTCGGCACGAGTGGCGGGGAGCGAGTTGGACTCCCGGTCGGTGGCACCGTTGATCCCGAACCGTCCCTTCATCACGATGACCCCATTCAGGGCCTCTGCCAGCCGGCCGGCGGTCTGCATGAGAGTGGCCATGTCCTTGAACACCGTCTCGTACCGCCAGCTCCGGGGCGAGTTGGCGTGAGCAGGACGGACACGAAGGCCCAGCCCGCGGATGATCTCGGCGCCCTTCTCGTCGTTTCCCCCCACCGCGATCAGGTGCATGGGAGTCGCACCGCGTCGATCAGCGCAGAGGGTGACCACGATGTTGCGGCGACTGCTGTTCCGAGACTGCGGGTGATGGTGGGGATGCTCTGGTGACAGGCCACGGTCGTGAAGCAGCCGCCGGGCAGACGTTTCCGTGTCGAAAGCCGCGAAGACGGCTCGCAGGCGGGCCGGGTCGTGGACCAGCCCGTCTCTGGAGCCCTTCCGGGCCACGAACGGCAGGGTGGGAATCTGGTAGCGGAGCGACGTGACGTACTCGTCCTCACGCGCGTCGTTCTCGGACGGATGCACCGCCAGTATCCAGAGGGCGTCAGCGTGCTCCTGAACCGCTCGCTGTCGGAAGCCGACCACCGCCTTGGCCTGAGCCGCCGTGTGGACCTGGCTAGTGCCGACACGGTACCCCAAGCCATCCTTCTGCATCAGGTAGACGAAGTGGTAGTTGGGGGATATGCCCAGCCGATATCCGGCGAAGTGCACGTGCTCGGGGGTGCTGACCAGCCCGCGACCCCCGGCCGTGCGGATGCGGACCACCTCCTCCGTCTCCCGTTCGGAGACCCGCAGCACGCGGGCCGGCCTGACGGTGCCGCTCCCGCCGGCCGAAGAGACGATGTCACCCGGCCGGATCTCCTCGATCGGCCTGCGCGAGCCGTCAGCCATGCTCACCATGGTCCCAGCGACGAGGCACTGGTCGTCATCGCCCACAACCGTCAGGTTGCGATGCGTTGCGGCCAGAAGTGACACCATCAGGTACTGGGCGTGGTTGGTGTCCTGGTACTCGTCGACGAAGAGGTGGCTCCAGCGCTGGCGGTAGTGCTCCAGCACCGGGGGGACGTCCTGGAGCAGGGAGACGGTGCGCATCAGCAGGTCGTCGAAGTCGAGCGCCCCGGCGGCGGCCAGATCGGCCTCGTAGGCGCGGTAGATGCGGGCCGCCTCGATCTCCAAGTAGCCGCTCGCCCGGGCGGCGAAGGCCGCCGCATTGAGCAGCTCGTTCTTGGCCGCGCTCACCAGGTGCACCACCTTGGTGGGGGCGAGGCGCTTGTCGTCGACCCCGGTCGTGTGCATCGCCCGGCGCATCGCCGCCAGCCGGTCGGCCTCGTCGTAGATCACGAAGTTGGCGGGGATGCCGATGGCGTCGCCGTCACGGCGGAGGATGCGTGCCCCCACGGAGTGGAAGGTCCCCAGCCACATCCCGCTGATGTCGGAGCCGAGCAGCTTCTCCACCCGGCCGCGCATCTCCCGGGCCGCCTTGTTGGTGAAGGTGACCGCCAGGATCTCCTGGGGACGCACGCCGCGCGCCGCGATGACGTAGGCGATGCGATGGGTGAGCACCCGGGTCTTGCCGCTGCCGGCACCCGCGAAGATCAGCAGCGGCCCATCCGGGGCCTCGACAGCCTCGCGCTGGGCCGGATTGAGGGCGGCGAGCAGCGCGTCGGTGCCGGCTGATGCCGCGCTCACCTCGGGGCTCGGGGCCGGTGGAGGGACGGGACGGCTGCGAGACCTGATGGGGTCGATGGGTCGAGCCTGGAGCGCCGGGACGGACGGGGGAGGAACTGCGCCACGGGGGGGATTCTACGAGCGGGGGCTGCCCGTCCCGTACCCGGTGCCGCGGCCCCAGGACGTGCCCACCCTGCGGGCGCCGGGGTCAGATCGGGCGGGGGACGAGGACGGGACGGGCCCGCTCCGGCCCGTCGGTGCCGTGCGTGCCCTCGGGGGCCACCTCCTCCCCGTCCCGCGCGGCCAGCGCGTCGCGCAGCCGCTTCGGAGTGCCCAGGGCCCAGCCCTGCCCCAGGGCGGCGCCCAGTCCGAGCATGCGGGCGCAATCCTCTCGGGTCTCCAGTCCCTCGGCGATGATCTCGCCGCCCAGACTGCGAGCGACCTCTACCAGCCCGCGAATGACGGCCGCCGAGCCGGCCTCGTCGGCGGTGACGATCAGACTCTTGCCGGCCTTGATGAACTCGGGACGGACGACCGCGATCGCCTCGATGGTCGACAGCCCCTCGCCGACATCGTCCATCGCGAAGCGGAACCCGGCCCGCCGGTAGCGGGCGCAGGCCTCGGCGAAGCGGCCGAAGCGGGTGATCTGCTCGTTGACCTCGAGGACGATCTGGGTCGGCCGCAGGGAGGCGTCCCGGAGGTGCCCCAGGATCACGTCGAGGTCACGATCGGGGTCGGTGAAGGCTCCGACGCTGATGTTGATGAAGAGCGAGCCGCCCCGGGCGAGCAGGCGGTGGGCGCCGCTCATCGCCGAGACCTGGGAGAGGGTCTCCAGCTCGCGGGAGACGCCCAGGCGGCGGGCCGCCGCGAACATCCCCTCGACCTCGGTCTCGTTGGGCGCCCCGGTGGGACGGGCGAGCGCCTCGTAACCGATGAGGCGACCGGTGTTGAGGTCGCGGATGGGTTGATAGACGGATTCGATCTCCTTGCGGGCGACGATGGCCGGGACCGATTCCAGCCAGCTCCTGGCCCGAGACCCCGCACCCTCGTCGACCACGACGCGGCCCCCGCCCATCCCCTTGCCGGCAGCGGCGAGGGCACGGAGGGAGCGGTTCATGAGGTCGTCCGCGGTCTCCCGGCGATCCCAGAAGGCGATTCCCACACTGACCGTGCAACCGGCGGGGAGATCGGTCTCCACGTCGCGGATCATCTCGGCAACACCGGTCGTGGTGAGGCGCTCGAGGACGACGGCGAACTCGTCGTTGCCGACCCGGGCGAGGTACGTGAGGCCGGGGAGGTCGGGGTCGCTCCGCTGAGTGAACCGGAGCACCGTGGCCACATCGGTGAGCAGCCGGTCCCCGGCGGCGTGGCCCCAGTCCTCATTGAAGGAGCCGAACCTGTCCAGGTCGATGACGGCGACGGCCAGCGAGGTCTCCCGGTGCTGTGCCGCCTCCAGCCGGTGCGGCAGCTCGGCGTGGAGAGCCCGGCGATTGGGACAGTTGGTGAGGAAATCCGTGTACGCGACCGAGTCGAATCGTGCCCGATCGGCGCCCTGACCGCTCAGCGCCCTGACCGTGACGCCGGCGAGGATCGCGGTCAGGGTGGCCACCACGAGGTAGGGATCGCGGACGACCGCCAGACCGATCAGGCCCTCGACGAGGGCCAGGCCGATGCCGATGCGGAAGGCCCTGTCATCGTGGCGAAGGGCCAGCACGGCGAGGGGGAGAGTGACCAGGGCGGCGACGTCGACCGCCCGGACCCGGAAGATCAGCTCGACGCCGAGTACCAGGGCGATGGCGCAGCACGCGGCCACCGCCTGCACCTGGACGGGCACGCGCTCCAGGGGCAGCGCGAGCGCGAGGGCGGCCAGCGCAAGGAGGACCACGGGGACCATCGAGGCGAAATCCAGCCGGGAGTGCTGGAGCCACAACCCGACGACGATCAGGACCGCCGCTCCGGCTGTCCACGCGGCCGTGATCCCCCGCACAGCGAGGCGGTCAGACCGCTGCGCAGCAGGGGTGTACGGGGTGGCGGCGTGGAGTGCCCCGGATTCGAACATCGGCGCGAACAGAGTAACCGTCACTCTCGTGTCACAGACTACGGACAGGTCGCTTCCTGGTCACGCTTCAGGAGCAGATGTCGGAGACGGTCGGCGCGAATCCGACAGCGTGTTACGCGAGCCGCCGGAGGATGCAGAAGGGGGTCTGCTCGCCGGTCTGACCCATCGGATTGTCGGCGAGCACCCGGCTGATCGCGGTGCGGTCGACACCGGCGCTCGCCCCGAGGATGTCGGCGGCCAGATCGTTGGTGTCGACCACGGCGACGGCGATGTCCACCCCGGACTTCTCACTGAGGCTCCGGCTCATCCGCTCGGCGACCCCGTCCGGGTCGCTCGGCGCCTTGCTGGCGTGGGTGTTGTAGGGAGGAAGGGTGTAGGCGGTCGGGCCGTCGATGGCCGACACCCGGGATCCGGCCACCCGGTAAAAGACGCCCCGGACCCCGAAGGGGCGGGTGACGGCGGCGCAGGCGGCGGCGAGGAGGATGCGCGGTGCCCCCGCCTCCTCCAGGGCGAGCTGCATGGTCTGGGGCCTGCCGAGGCCGATGCCGATCGGGACCCGGCTGACGAAGCGGGAGAGCAGCCGGGCGAGCGGGCTGACCCGGATCTCGTCCATGGGAAAGGAGCGCCCCTGGGTGATGGCCACCACCTTTTCGCTCATCGCGACCACGTCGCCGGGCTCCAGGGCAATGCCGCCGGCCCGCGCCTTCTCCAGGGCCACCCCCACCGCCGTGCCCAGGTCGTCCCGGTTGCGCACCAGCTCGGCGCGGAGCGGGATGCGCGCCCAGGGCCGGCCGTCACGCCGGATGATCAGGTGGCGGCCGGGGTTGGGGTGGGCGGCGTCGACCAGCCGCTCGGCGCCGAGTGCCGCCCCCGCCGCGCGGTCGCCCTGGGCGGTGAAGGCGTATGAGCTGCCCGGGGTGGGGCCGGACGCGGAGCCGTGGCTCCCGCCCTCGAAGTACATCCGCAGCCAGAGCTCGACGTTGACGGTGCGCCAGAAGAAGAGCGACTCCTCGCTGCCCCCGACGCAGGCGACGCGGAATGCGTCGGCGACCGCGTCCGCGTCCCAATACGGCCGTGACTGGAAGGAGGGCGACCGCATCAGCGACTGGATCGACGAGCGTTGCTGGCGGAACCAGCGGAACTCGGGCGTGGTGAAGCCGACCTTGCGACGCCGCCGGCGGATCGTCTCGGGCAGGACGCCGCGCATCGCCTCGCGCATGATGCGTCGCGACCACCCCCCGGAGACGATCGCCGAGGCGGGCAGCCGGAGGATCCACTCCACCAGCTCCTGGTCAAGGAAGGGGAGCCGCGACTCCATGGAGTGGGCCATCGAGTTGCGGTCCTCGTAGCGGAGCAGCGAGGGCAGCGAGAAGGTGGTGAGGTCCTGAAGCAGCCGCTTCTTGAGATCGTCCTGGACGCGGGGATCGTCAGGCCGCTTCTTCCCGCTCGTCCAGGCGGGGCGGAGCAGCGAGCCCACGTCCACCTGGTGGCGACCCTCCCAGAGCCGGCGGCGGGCCAGCCGGCCGACGGTGTCCCGCGCCTTCGCGGACTCCACGGCGAACTCCCGGTAGCGGTGCTCACGGAGCAGCTGGCGGAGGTAGACGTACTGGTAAGGGACGTAACCGCCGAGCAGCTCGTCACCGGCCTGCCCGTCGAGGAGGACGGTGACCTTCTCGCTGGCGGCGCGCATCACCGACCACATTGCGTAGGGCGCGGTGGTGATCATCGGCTCCTCCGCGTGCCAGACCCAGGTCTCCAGCTCGGCGAGCCACTGCTCCGAGGTCGGCTGCACCCAGGTGGGGTCGGCGGAGGTGACGGCCAGCACCGCCTCGACGTAGCTCCGCTCGTCGATGGGGTCGCCGGGGAAGACCGCCGAGAAGGTCTTGAGACGGTCGCCGAGCGAGACCGAGTCGGGCACGTGCTGGGCGAGCAGCCGGTCCATCACGCAGACGATGGAAGAGGAATCGAGGCCTCCCGAGAGGCAGGTGCCGACCGGCACGTCGGCGACCAGGCGGCGTTCGACCGCGCGCGTGAAGAGGCGGAGGAACTCCTTCGGGTCCGGATCGGCGTCCTCGCTCAGCTTCGGCGTCCAGTACCGGGTCTCACGGGTGGCACCGGCCGGGTCGACGGTGACGTACGCGCCGGCCGCGACCTGGCGGATGCCGGCGAAGAAGGTGAGGTCGTTGTGGTCGTAGAGGCCGAAGCGGAGGTATTCGTACAGCTGCTGCTCGTCGACCCTGCGGGGGAAGGTCGGGTCCTCGAGGATGGCCTTGATCTCCGAGGCGAAGACCAGCCGCTCGTCGTGCGCCGCGTAGAAGAGCGGCTTGATGCCGAAGTGATCGCGGCAGAGGACGAGCTCTGGCTCTGGGCCGCGGCGGTCCAGAAGGGCGATCGCCCACATGCCGTTGAACCGCTGGAAGGCGGCCGGGCCCCACTGCGCGTACGCCTGCAGGGCGACCTCGGTGTCGCTCCTCGTGATGAACCGCCGCCCCTCCGCCTCCAGCTCCGTGCGCAGCTCGCGGTAGTTGTAGATCTCGCCGTTGAAGACGATGTGGAGGCGGTCGCCGTCCGTCGACATCGGCTGGGCACCGGTGTCGAGGTCGATGATGGCCAGCCGGCGGAAGCCGAGCGAGGCGCCATCGGTCTCGAGGAAGCCGTCGTCGTCGGGGCCGCGGTGCCGGATCGACGCGGCCATGGCCCGGAGCAGGGTGGGGTCGCGGCGGCCGGTGAAGCCGCAGATGCCGCACACGGGGCTACGCCTGCCCGGCGGGCTGGCCGGCGATCCGGGCCCTCTCCGACGCGAGGCCATCGGGCCTCGCCACCGGCGTCCGGCACTCCCAGAGCAGCAGCTCACCCTCCACGCTGGGGCGCCGTCCCACCTGCAGAAACCCGCTCTTGGTCAACACCCGCGCCGAGGCCGGGTTGCGCTCCAGGCATTCGGCGGTCACGCGGCGCACCTCGGGTCGGGTGAGGGCCCAGGCGACGATGCCCTGCACCATCTCGGTGGCGTAACCGCGCCCCCAGAGGAAGCGGTTGACGGCGTAGCCGATCTCGACGGTGCCAGTCGTGTCCGGGCGCGACTTGAAGCCGATGCTCCCCACCGCCAGGCGGTCCTCACGGCGCACCACCACCCCGTCGCACCACGGCCCCGGATCGGCGGACCGCTCGCGGCGGGCGATCCAGATGGGGAACATCCGAAGGGCGTCCTCCCCCGGCCACTCCTCGGGGAAGTGGACGGTCAGACGGCCCTCCGGGCCGGCGCTCTCGCAGGGGCCGACCACGATCTCGGCCAGGAAGTCCGATAGGGTGAGCCGCCGGCGCATCACCGAGATCGGGGTGGAGGTGAACAGGAGCCGGGGCGTTTCCACGGTCAGCACGGGCGCAACTGTACGCGGCAGACCGCGTGGCGCACAGCCTCCGGCCCTCCGCCGAGCCCAGGAGCGACGGTCCAACCGGCGAGCGCCAGCTGACCCCGCGCGACCACCCTGGGCTCAGACCTGGAACCGATCCAGGTCAGAAGTCCATGTCGTCGTCGCCGCCGCCGAAGCCACCGCCGCCGAACCCGCCGCCACCGCCACCACCGTGAGAGTGGCCGGCTCCCTCCTCGTCCTCGTCCTCGGGCTCGGGGGCGTCGGCGATGAGAGCCTCGGTGGTCATGATCATGGTGGCGATCGAGGTGGCGGACGTGAGGGCGGTGATCACGACCTTGGTGGGGTCGATGATCCCACGCTCGACGAGGTTCCCATACTCCTCGGTGACCACGTCGAAGCCGTCGTCCCCGGTCAGCTCGGCGACATGGTTGACCACCACCGCGCCCTCCAGCCCGGCGTTGGCCGCGATCTGCTTGAGCGGTGCGGAGAGCGCCTGGAAGACGACGCGCGCTCCCGCGAGGGCGTCTCCGTCCAGCTTGAGCGCATCGATGGCGTCGCGGGCCCGGATCAGGGCAACGCCCCCACCGGCGACGCAGCCCTCCTCGAGAGCGGCGCGGGTGGCGTGGAGAGCGTCCTCGACGCGCGCCTTGCGCTCTTTCATCTCCACCTCGGTGGCGGCCCCCACCTTGATCTGGGCGACCCCTCCGACCAACCGGGCCAGCCGCTCCTGCAGCTTCTCCCGGTCCCAATCGGAGTCGGTCTCCTCGACCTGCAGGCGGATCTCCTCGCAGCGCGCGTCGATGGCCTTGCGATCGCCACCGCCGCCCACCACCGTGGTGTCGTCCTTGGTGACGGTCACCCGGTCAGCCGTGCCGAGATGGCGGGCGACGACGCCGTCCAAGCGGATACCGACCTCCTCGCTGACCACGGTGGCCCCGGTGAGGACGGCCAGGTCCTGGAGCATCGCCTTGCGGCGGTCGCCGAAGCCGGGGGCCTTGATGGCGACCGCCGTGAGCGTGCCGCGCATGCGGTTGACGACGAGGGTGGCGAGCGCCTCCGCGGTGACGTCCTCGGCCACGATGAGCAGGGGCCGCTTGGCCCCGGCCACCAGCTCGAGCACCGGGAGCAGGTCCCGGACGGCGCTGATCTTGGAGTCGGTGATGAGGATGGCCGGGTGGTCCAGCTCGGCGACCATCTCCTTCTGGTCGGTGACCAGGTACGCGGAGACGTAGCCGCGGTCGAGCTGCATGCCCTCGACCACCTCCACGGTGGTCTCGATGCCGTCCGCCGACTCGACGGTGACCACACCCTCCTTGCCCACCTTGGCAAAGGCGTCGGCGAGCATCTCGCCGATCTCCGCGTCGTCCGCGCTGATGGTGGCGACGCGGCGGATGTCCTCATTGGTATCGACGGGATGGGAGCGCTCGCGCACCGCAGCGGCGGCGGCCTCGGCGGCGGCCAGCATCCCCTGGCGCAACTCGACCGGGAAGGCGCCGGCGCCGAGCAGGCGCAGCCCCTCATCGATCATCGCCCGGCTCAGCACGGTGGCGGTGGTGGTGCCGTCCCCGGCGAGGTCATTGGTCTTGACCGCGACCTCGCGCAGGAGCTGGGCCCCCATGTTCTCGAAGTGGTCCTTGAAATCGAGGTCACGGGCGATCGTGACCCCGTCCGTGGTGACGAGCGGCGCTCCGAACTTCTTGTCCAGGACCACCGAACGCCCGCGCGGACCGAGGGTGACCGCGACGGCATCGGCCACCGCGTCCACGCCATGGCGGAGCAGCTGCCTCGCCTCGGTGTCGAATCGAAGTTGCTTAGCAGGCATGCTCTCTCAGCTCCTTTGACGGGCGACGGCGGCGCGACCGTGGACGGGCCGTGCCGCCATCACGCCGGGCAACAGGACGGCCGCCGGCTCAGGCCTTGACCTGGACGACAGCGAGAATGTCCTTCTCGGACAGGATGAGGTAGTCGACATCGTCGATCTTGACCTCGCTGCCGGCGTACTTCGCGTACATCACCCGGTCACCGACGGCAACGTCGAGCTTGATCCGCTCGCCGGTGCGCTCGTTGTACTTGCCACTGCCGACCGCCTCGATGATCCCCTCCTGGGGCTTCTCCTTGGCGGTGTCAGGGAGGACGATCCCGCTCTTGGTGACTTCCTCACGCTCGACGGGTTTGATGACGACGCGATCAGCCAGGGGGCGAAGCTTCAAGGCCACGGTGCGACCTCCACGTTTAGCACTCGGGACGGGTGACTGCTAACACTCTAGCGAATCGAGTGCCAGGACCGCAACTGGCGGGCACGGGCGGGGGACCGCGAGCCGGCAGCGGGCGACCCGTGGGCCACCCGCGGACGGCCCCGCCGCGCCGCGTGGCCGCCCCCCGAGCTCAGGCCGGCTCGCCCTCCTCTTCGCCTGCCGGCGGCTCGGGGTTGGCGGCTCCAGCCGATGGCCGCGGCCAGCAGTGGACCGGCCCCACGACCTTGATGGTGACCCGGGCCCCGGCCTCAAGCTTCATCCCGCCCACCACCCTGGCGATCATCGGAGCGGCGGCGGCATCCTCCGTGACCAGGTGGACGAGGGCGTCGTGGCCGTGGAAGCCGGCCTCGACCACCCGTGCCGCCACCCCGGGGCCTCCTCCCGGGGGGGGCGTGACCCGAAGCTGCTCCGGGCGGACCAGCACGGTGATCTGCTGGCGGGCCGGCCGGTGACCATCCCGAAGCTCGAGCCAGCCGAGAGAGGTCTCGGCGGTCGAGCCGTAGGAGGTGCCCTCGACCAGGTTGGCCTCCCCCACGAAACGGGCCAGATCGGGGTCGACGGGGGACTCGTAGAGGTCGCGAGGCGACGCGGCCTGGGCAACGACGCCGTCCCGGATCACGGCCACCAGGTCGGCGATGGAGAGGGCCTCGTCCTGGTCGTGGGTGACCAGGATGGCGGTTGCGCCGGAACGCTGGACCGCGGCCCGGACGTCGGCCCGGACCGTCGCCCGCAGGCCGGCGTCCAGGGAGGCGAAGGGCTCGTCGAGGAGGACGATGTGCGGCCTGACGGCCAGGGCTCGGGCCAGCGCAACCCGCTGCTGCTGACCTCCAGAGAGCTGATGGGGGTAGCGGTGCCCCAAGCCGGAGAGCCCGACCCGCTCGAGCAGCTCGGCGATCTCCGCCTCCCGCCCCTCCCGCGCCCGAAGCCCAAAGCCGACGTTGCCCTCGACCGTGAGATGCGGGAAGAGGCTCCCCTCCTGGGGGACGTAGCCGATGCGGCGGCGCTCGGCGCGGACGTGGTGATGGTCATCGTCGAGGATCACGCCGCCGACCGCCACCACCCCCCGGTCGGGCTGCTCGAAGCCGGCGAGGATGCGCAGCAGGGTCGTCTTGCCACTGCCGGAGGCCCCGAGCACCGCCGCGAAGGCGCCGTCCGGAACGGTGAGATCAACGCCACGGAGGACGGGGTGGTCTCCGAAGGCCTTGTGAAGGGCGGAGGTCGTCAGACCCTCGGTGGCGATGGGGGCATCGCGGGATGCGGGGGGGGCGGAGGGCACGCTGCCGCTGGGCCCGCCGGCGGAGGCGGTGCGGCCGGCGGCCACGGGGGTGCCGGGCTCGGGCGTCACGAGGCGGCACCTGCCCGGCCGGGCAGGCGGTCGAAGTAGCGGGCGAGCACGTAGCTGGGCACGGCGGCGATGGCGATGATCACCAGTGCGAAGGGCGCGGCCTGGGCGTACGAGAGGTTCTGCTGGTACGCCCAGAACTGGGTCGCGAGGGTCTGCACGCCGGTCGGCACCAGGACGAGGGTGGCGGTCAGCTCGGTGGCGCAGGCGAGGAAGACGAGGCAGAAGGCCGCGGCCAGCCCCGGGCCGATGAGGGGAAGGGTGACCCGAAGGAAGACCTCGTCGGGACGCCGGCCGAGGGAGCGGGCGGCCTCCTCGAGAGCCACCGGGGCGTGGGCCACCGACGCCCGGACCCCAACCAGGGCCAGCGGGAAGAAGAGGATCGCGTAGGCGGCGACCAGCAGCGCGGCGCCCTGGTATCCGAAGCCTCCCGCATAGCGCTCGGTGAAGTAGCTGATGGCGAGAGCGATGACCAGGCCGGGCATGGCCAGCACAAGGTACGTGCTCCGCTCCAGCAACCGCCCTCCCCGACCCGGGTGGCGGACCGCGAGGAGGGCCACGGGCAGGCCGAGCAGGGTGGCGAGAGCCGCGGCCACGCCGCTGTAGAGGGCGGTGTGCCAGCCCGCGTCGAGGACGGAGACCCCGGTCAGGAAGGGCCCCCCGCCGGCGAGCATCCAGTACACGCTGGCTCCGACCGGCACGCCGAGAGCGAGGGCGACCAGGAGGGCGAGGGCGGCATGGACCGGCAGCGTGGCCCGGCCCAGCCGGTGCCGGCGGCTCACGCGCTGGGCCTGCGCCCCGGTGCGCACCGCCCTGCCCTTGCCCCGAGCGACGGGTTCGGCTCCAAGGATCACGGCGCCGAGCACGACCAGCACCAGCGAGAGGGCGCAGGCGGCGGGCACATTAAAGGAGACCTGGAACTCGGTGAAGATCTCGGTGGTGAAGGTTTGGTAGCCGAGGATCTCGAAGGCGCCGTACTCGGCCAGGATCACCAGCGCGACCAGGACGCAGCCACCGAGGATGGCGCCGCGCGCCTGTCCGACGGTCACGCGCAGAAAGGTGCGGAACCGGCCCAGCCCGAGGCTCCGGGCCGCATCCTCCAGGCCCGGGTCCGCGCCGCGCAGGCTGGCGGCCACGGGAAGGTAGACGAGGGGATAGACGGCCAGAGTCATGACCAGCACCGCACCCTGGAATCCCTGCACCCAGGTCGAGATCGACGCCCAGCCGAAGCTGACCACGAAATCGGGGATGGCGAAGGGGATCACCAGCAGCACCGCCCAGAGGCGACGGCCGGGGAGGTC
Organism: Candidatus Dormiibacterota bacterium; assembly: GCA_003142035.1. Taxonomy (GTDB): domain Bacteria; phylum Chloroflexota; class Dormibacteria; order Aeolococcales; family Aeolococcaceae; genus Changshengia. The sequence continues at coordinate 153,610 of PLOF01000043.1, read as the reverse complement.
AGTGCACTCCACCAGCCAGGCCGTCAGGGTGCCGATCACGGCGCAGAGCGCGGTGACCACAACCATGAGCCGGACGGTGTTCCAGAGCAGGGTGGCGGTTAGCGGGCGCCAGATCAGGTGGGCGATGGCGCCGGCCCCGGAACCGCTCGCCTCGATGAGGAGAAAGAGAAGCGGGGCCAGCAGCACCACGGCGACCGCGCCGCTCGCCCCGAGCAGGAAGAGGGGAGGCAGACGCCGGCGCGCCGGGACCATGGGATCGGCTACCGCCGGAGGCTCGGCGGCGACACCGGTCGCGATCACGGGAGGCCCGGCCCCGGACGGGGGCACTCCGCCCGCGACCGGACCGGCAGGCTCACAGCAGACCGGCCTGCTGCATGAGCGCGATGGCGGTCGACCCGTCGCCCAGCTCGGGGATGGTGATGGAGTTGGGCTGGAGCTCCGCCAGCGGCGTCTCCGGCCGCGCGGTCGTGACCCCCGAGGCGATCGGGTACTCGTAGCTCGCCGACTGGGCGATGGTCTCCTGGCCCTGCTTGGAGACGAGGAAGGCGAGGAACTTCTGGGCCGCCGCCTGGTGGATGCTCGATCTCAGCACGGCGGCGCCGGAGACGTCCAGTACATACCCCGGGTCATGCGGGGCGAGGTACGCGATCTTGGAGTGCACGTTGGCGGCGCCGAGCTCGGAGCCCATCCGGTACCAGTAGTACTGGTTGACGATGCCGAAGGCGACCACTCCCCGGTTGACCTCGTCGGCGATGGTCTCGTTGTCCGGGTAGATGTGGCTGCCGGCATTGGCCTTCAGCCCCTCCAACCAGCTGAGCGCCTCCGCCGACCCATAGGTGCGCGCCACCGACGTGACGACGGGCTGGAAGTCGGTCTCGCCCGGGGCGAGGGCCAGCTCTCCCTGGTAGCGGGAATCGGCAAGTTGAAGGATGGAGGTGGGCAGCTGACTCTCCGAGATCAGCGACGGATTGTAGATGAGGACGCTGACCCTGGCCGAGACCCCCACCCAGTCGCCCGCCGGCGAGTTGTACCGGCTCGGCGTGCCGGTGAGGGTCGAGGGCTCGACCGGCGCGAGGAGCCCCTCGCCCTGGAGGTACTCGAGAGCCGGCGAGTTCTCGGTGTAGATGACGTCGGCCGGTGAGCGCGATCCCTCGGAGACGATCTCGTCGGCCAGGGTGTCCTCGTCGTCGCTGCGGACGTTGACCGTGATCCCGGTCGCCTTCTCGAAGGCGCTGACCAGCGAGTCGGTGGTCTGCACGTGCTGCCCGTTGTAGAGCGTGATCGACTGCCCGGGGGAGCCGCCGCAGGCCGAGAGCAGCCAACCGGCCGCCATCACCACGATCACGATGGCGCCCCGGCGGGCGGGGGCGGAGAAGCGGGGCCTCACGACGTCGCACCAGGACAGATCGCGTCGACGTCCTTGCCGGCCTGGCTGACCGCCTGCCGCGCCGCGCTGTTGCCGCCCGTCGTGTAGTACTGCAGGTAGGCAGAGGCCAGATCGCCAATGGCACGCTGGAGGTCACGGTCGGCGGTCTGGATATGCCGGAGCGGGAGGACCTGCGCTTCCGCGTAGCCGACCGGGTCGGCACTCGGGTCCGGGCCGTCGCTCAGCACGGCGCTCACCGCCTGGCATGTGCTCGCGATCGAGGGGGTGGGCGCCGGCGTCGAGGATCCGCACCCCGCGACGGCAACCGCCAGGGCGGCCACCAGCATCACGCCCCAGCCCCTGAGAGGAAGGCGCAGGTAAGTTGTCCGCATGCGGGCTCGCATCTCCCAACCGGCTGCGTGGGGCGATCACCGCCGGTCGGGGCCCGCGCTCCCCGGCTCGGAGGGCAACAGTTAGCTTAGCCTAGGCTAATCGACCGGGGCCGCTCAGATCGTCCGCGCCGCTCCACGGTTCCATTCGACCCCGCGCGCGAATCAGGCGAACTCGGCCAGGGAGGGGTCGACGTCGAAGCCGTCGGTGTCGGGCCCATGCACGGCCAAGCGGTGCCAGCCGGCGGCGCCGATCATGGCGGCGTTGTCGGTGCAGAGGCGGAGCGGCGGGACCGTGACGTGGAGCCCGGCGAAGCGGCGAGCCACCCGCCCGGCCAGCGCCCGGTTGGCGGCGACCCCGCCCACCACCGCGACGGAGGTCGCCCCGGTCTCTTCCACCGCCGCCTCCAGGCCGTCCACCAGCTGGGTGACGGCGGCCTCCTGGAAGGCGGCCGCCAGCGAGTCGCGGACCTCGGCACGGCGGGGGATGCCGTGCTCGTCCACCTCATCCACGGGCAGGTCGCGGATGGCATAGCGCACCGCCGTCTTCAGCCCGCTGAAGGAGAAGGCGCCCTCCAGCCGGGTGCGCGGAAGACGAAAGGCGCGGGGGTCCCCGGTGAGAGCGGCCCGTTCCACCACCGGCCCACCCGGATAGGGAAGCCCGAGCATCCGGGCGACCTTGTCGAAGGCCTCGCCGACGGCGTCGTCTCGGGTGCTCGCCAGGCGGCGGGCCTCGCCGTGCCGGGAAAGCTCGATGGTGTCGGTGTGGCCGCCGCTCACCACCAGCGCGACGAAGGGCGGCTCCAGCTCCGCGTCCGCCAGCCAGGCCGAATAGACGTGGCCGGCCAGGTGGGAGACCCCGGTGATGGGGAGGCCGCGGGCCCGGGCCGCGGCCTGCGCATAGGCGGCACCGACGACCAGGCAGCCGGCCAGGCCCGGGCCGCGGGTGACGGCGATCGCGTCGACCGCCTCCCAGCCGCCCTCGACCCCGGCGAGCGCGGCATCGACCACGGGCGCGAGCATCTCCAGGTGGGCACGCGCCGCCAGCTCGGGGACGACGCCGCCGTAGGGGGTATGCAGGGCGATCTGGGACGACACATGGCTGGAGAGGATCTCCCGACCGTCGCGCACCACCGCGGCCGCCGTCTCGTCGCACGAGCTTTCTATGGCCAGGAGGTTCACGCGTGCGAGCCCCCGATCACACCGATGCGGCCCGCGCTCACCGGTGCGGGTATTCAGAGGGGGGCGGGGGCCCCATGCCCACGATGTCGATGCCCTGGAGGATGTCGACGAACCGGCGCTTGAAGGACGGCGCGTGGAGCGAGTCGCTCCACATCACGACCGCGTCCTCGCCGTTGTCGGTGTAGTAGCCGCGCCGGCGCCCGATCGCCTTGAAGCCGAAGCGCTCGTAGAGCCGGATGGCGTGCCCGTTGGTCACCCTGACCTCCAGGGTGATCCAGCGCGCGCCGAGCTCGTAGCTGCGCTGGACCAGCGCCGCGAACATCCCGGTGCCAAGCCCCTGGTGCTGGCTCTCGGCGCGCACGCCGATGGTGGTGATGTGGGCCTCGTCGGAGACCTTCCAGAGCCCGCCGTAGCCGATGATGTCCCCCCGGCCACCGTCGCGGAGCACGAAGTAGTGGGCCTGTTGGTTCTGCGAGAGCTCGGACGCGTACGCATTCCGGGGCCAGGGCGAGAGGAAGATCTCACGCTCTATCGCCTGGATTGCGGGGATGTCACCACTGCGCATCCGCTCGATGAGGAGGTGCGGCGCGACCTTCATCGCCGTCGATGATACGCGAGGGCCCCGATCAACATCTGTCACAGCCGGGTCCCGTGCTCGCTCCGGCGCGGTCAGTCCAGATAGGTGGCGGCCAGTCCGGCAAGCCCGAGCGGCGACCGAGCAAGGGCCGCGGGGATCGCCGCGGCAAGCGCCCGCACCGGGTCGCCCGGCCGGATGCCGGGGAGGTCGAGGGCGTCCAGGGTGACCGGCGGAGGCGCCACGAAGGCCATCGATGAGAGGTCGACGCGGCGCGCCTCTCCGCTCATCTCCAGGATGCCTTCACGCCGGAGGAATCGGCCGGCATAAGCCCCGCCCCGGCCCGCATCGACGAGGGCCAAGGTCTCGGTCTCGCCGTCCGGCGCCGACCTCGCCACCACCTCGAGGCTGCTCACCCCGTGGAGGGGGAGGTCGAGCGCGTGAGCCACGCCCAGGGCGACCGCGATCCCCGACCGCAGGCCGGTGTAGGAGCCGGGGCCGGTGACCACCACCACGGCCTCCAGACCGGAGACACCAAGCTCGACCAGGGAGCGGTCCAGCCACGGCAGGGCGGCACCTCCGCCACCTTGACGGGCGGCGACCAGCTCGCCGCCGCGGCCGGCGCGCAGCACCACCAGGCGGTGCCGGGAGGCGGTGTCGATGGCGAGGACGCTCATCGCGGCGCCGGCGCGGCGGGGGTCACGGTGGCAGGGCGCGGAAGGCGGTCCCTGACGAGGGAGCGCGCGGCGCGGGTCACGTGCCGGCCACCGCGGCGCGCCAGGCGGCCACCAGGCGAGGGGGGGCGTCGCCGGGATCTCGCGCCTCGATGTGGCGCAGCTGGTCACCGGCGATCTCGAGATCAAGGCGCAGCGGCCGCCACGGCCGGAGGTCGGCGTAGCCGGCCCACTCCACCGCCGCCGGGGCGCTCTCGAGAAGGCCGTCCAGGTCCAGAAGGCGGATGCCGGCACCCGGCCCGAGCCGGTAGAGATCGAGGTGGTGGAGCCGGGGGGGTGACCCGTAGACGTGGTGAAGCACAAAGGTGGGGCTCTTCACCACGCGGGGATCCAGCCCGAGGCCGAAGGCGAGCCCGCGGACAAAGGCCGTCTTGCCGGCTCCGAGCGGCCCGTTCAGAGCGATGAGGTCGCCGGCGCGCAGGGCGGCAGCCAGGCGCGCAGCCACCGCCTCGGTGCCGGGCACCCCATCGGTGGTGAGCGCGAGAGCGGCGCCGTTCATGGCTGCCGGAAGTGCCGGGAGGCCACCGGCGGCAGTGGGACATCCTGCCCATCCCGGCGGTCGAGGAGGCGGAGGCCGGAGCCGGCGGTGAGCCGGCCGACGACGTGCAGCGGTGCCAGGCCGCCGGGCCAGCGGGCGAGCAGCCCGTCCAGCCGCTCGGCAGCAACCGCCGCCACCAGTTCGAAGTCCTCTCCCCCGCCGAGGGCCGCGTCCACCCACGCCGCGCCGAGGAGGGTGTGGATGCCCGGTTCGGCGGGGACGCTCTCCAGCCAGATCTCCGCGGCGCAGCCCGAGGCGTCGGTGATCCGGCCAACGTCGACGATGAGCCCATCGCTCAGGTCGCCGGCACAGGCGACACCGAGCCGGACCAGGGCCTGCCCCTCCGCGAGCCGGGCTCGGGGCCGGAGCTGGCGCCCCAGCCAGCGCGCCTCCGCGTCGGCGGCGGCAAGGACCTCTGCCGGCGGGTGGGCGCGCCCATGGGGCGCGGGGACGGGCTCTCGCCGGCCCTCCAAGAGCAGGCGCAGACCGGCAGCCGCACCCCCCAGGCACCCGGTGACCACGAGCAGATCGCCGGGCCGGCCGCGGTCGCGGCGGAGAGCCCGTCCGGGATCCAGCGTCCCGACCACCACGACATCGATCACGAGCGGCCCAGCGATGGCGCTGACGTCGCCCCCGGCCACCCGGCACCCCGCCTCGGAGGCGGCGGCACCGATGCCCTCCTGGATGGCGAGCAGGTCGTCGATCCGGCTGGTCCCCGGGGCGCAGAGCGTCACCAGGCAGAGAGCGGGGCGGGCCCCCATCGCCGCCAGGTCGGAGAGGGCGACCGCCAGGGCGCGCCTGCCCAGCGCCTCGGGGTCGATCCAACTGCGCAGGAAGTCCTCGCCCTCAACGATGGCGTCCTGGCTGATGACGATCCCGGCCCCGCCGGGAGGGCGCCACACGGCGGCGTCGTCACCGCTCGCCACCACCAGCCGGTCACCGTCGCCGTGCCGCCGGGCGACCGCCGTGAGCCGCCGGAGCAGCTCCGTCTCGCCGACCTCCTGGACGGTGAGGCCCCCGGTGTCGAAGCCGTGCCCGGGCGGCGGGGATGCGTCATCCATCCACCGGACTCTAGCCAGCCAGCCCCGCCAGCCTCCACGTTACCGGCCGCCCGGCTCGAAAACTCACATTTCATGATAACGGTACTGTCATGTAGGGTTGACCTCGACGGTACCCGCCCCTTAGAGTCCCGCGAGTTTGGTCCTCGCGCTCCGGCCCCGGAAGGGGGCGCGCGCCCGGGGAGATGACAGGGGAGAACATATTGCGGGCAATCCGGAGGGTGGTCCCTGCCGTGATGGCGGTCCTGGTGGTCGGCGTCAGCCTATCCACCGGCGCCACCCCTGTCCGTGCCGACACCACAGCCCAGCTCGAGGCGGAGCGCGCGCAGCTCCTCCAGCAGCTCGCCGCGATCAGCTCCCAGCAGAGCTCCGCCACCGGGGCCCTCAACAATGCCGAGGACTCCTTCAATCAAGCCACGACTGCGCTGAACTCAGAGCGGGCCCAGCTCGCCATGCTCAACTCCGAGCTCGCCACCCTGCAGGGACAGATCACCGCCGACCAGGCGCAGGAGGCCGCGGCGCGCGGCGCCCTGTCGACGCTCACCCGAGCCACCTACGAGAGCGTCTCCGGCGACACGGTGATGACCGCGGTGCTCAACGCCAAGGACTTCACCGCGGCGATGGACAGCCTCTCCGGAGCATCCACCGTCACCGCCCAGATCCAGGGGCTGGAGACCACACTCGGCCACGATCAGGCCGATCTGTTGACCAAGCAGGGTCAGCTCCAGAGCGACTTTGCCCAGGCCTCAGCGCTCGAGGGCCAGCTGTCGACCCAATCCAACCAGCTGCTGACCATCGTCTACCAGCGAGACCAGGTCCTCCAGCAGTTCTCCGGACCGTCAGAGCAGCTCGCCGAGCAGATCGACGAGATCGACAACGAGCTGGGCGGGACGGCGGCCGTGCCGAGCAGCACCAGCTGCTCCAACAGCTTCGCCTACGGCGACTGCACCTGGTACGTGGCCACGCGACGCTGCATCCCATGGGGCGGCAACGCCAACGCCTGGTACTACAACGCCTCCAAGATGGGGTACGCGGAGGGCTCGGTCCCCGAGGTCGGCGCGGTCGCCATCTGGGACCAGGGCGAGGGCGGGGCCAACGCCTGGTATGGGCACGTCGCCTACGTGGAGGTGGTGGGACCGAACCTCGGGGTGGGCGGCGTCGCCGTCGTACCCGCGGGTGACTTCGAGATCTCGGAGATGAACTGGGGCGGCTGGGATCAGGTCGACCACCGGGTGCTCCCCGACAACGCGACCTACTTCCAGGGCTTCATCTACGGGCCGGGCTGACCCTCACCGGGACCGGCCGCAGGCTCTCCCCCGCTACGGGCCCGGCTGACCCTCACCGGCATCGACCCGGAGCCGCGGCACCCGCGCCGACACGGCACAGAGCACCTCATAGCTGATGGTGCCGACCGCGGAGGCGACGTCGTCGGCGCCGAGCCATCCGCCACCCTGGCGGCCGAAGAGCACCGCCTCGTCACCCGCCCTCACCCCCTCGACGAGCGAGACGTCGGCGGTCAGCTGATCCATGCTGACGCGCCCGATGATCGGGCAGCGGTGGCCGCCCACTAGCACCGAGCCGCAGTTCGACTGGGCCCGCTGGACGCCGTCGGCGTAGCCGGCCGCGATGGCGGCCACGCGGGTTTCCCGCTCCGCGATCCAGGTGCGCCCGTAGCCGACGCTCTGCCCGCCCCGCAACGTCTTGACCTGGGTCACCCGGGCGTGGAAGGACATCGCCGGGCGGAGCCGGGCCGCCCCCTCGACTCCCGCGTGCGCGTAGCCATAGATGGCGATGCCGCAGCGGACCAGGTCGTGGCGGGTCGTGGGGAGTCCGAGGGCGGCCGCGCTGCTGGCGGCATGGAGGAGCAGGCCCGGCCAGCGTCGCTGCAGTGAGGCGGCCGCCTCGAGGAACACCGCGTCCTGACCGAGGGTGTACTCGGGGTCGTCTTCGGCGTCGGCGAAGTGGGTGAATGCCGCCACCGGCTCGACCCTCGCCCCGGCCCGTTCGACCGCGGCCAACAGCTCCGGAAGCTGGGCGGGGAGGGCGCCGAGCCGGCCCATGCCGCTGTCGATCTTGAGGTGGAGGCGGGCCGGCTTGGCGCCGGCAATTGCCGCGACGGCGGCAACCTGGTCCGGATCCCAGACCGCGAGGTCGACATCGGCAGCGACCAGCCCGGCGAGATGCGCCGGAGAGGCTCCGCCGACGATGAGAATGGGGCAGGCGAAGCCCTCGGCCCGGAGGCGGAAGGCCTCCTCCGCGGAGGCGACACCGAGCCAGGAGGCACCGCCGTCCAGGGCAGCGGCCGCGGCGAGGGCGTCCCCGTGGCCGTAGCCGCCGGCCTTGACCATGGCCATGACCGCAACACCGCCGCCCACCACCTCGCGGATCACCCCAAGGTTGTGCCGGATGGCCGCCGTGTCAATTTCCGCCCATCGCGTGCACTGCTGCCGGACGGCGGCAGACGCGGTCGCCGCCCCTCGGTGGGCCGGCCGAGCCGGACACACCAGTCGCCGGGCCGTGGGCCCGCCGTCCCGTCCCTCATCCACGCCCGAGACGCTCCAATGCGCGGCGAAGCCGCTCCTGGGCGGCGGGGAGCATCTCGATGACGTCACCGGCCAGGGCGCCCGCCCTTCCCCGCTCCGCCTCGACCAGGCAGCCGGCCTCGGCGTGGATGGTGACCGCCGCCACGGCGGCGTCGAAGCCATCCAGCCCGGCGGCGAGCATGGCTCCGCAGACACCGCTCAGGACGTCGCCGGTCCCACCGGTGGCGAGGGCCACAGTCTGATGCCGGTCGACGTGGATGCGACCGTCCGGGGCGGCGACCACCGTCTCCGCCCCCTTGAGGACCAGGGTCACGCCGTGCTCGGCGGCGAACCTGGCGGCCAGCCCGGCCCGGTCGGCCTGGACCTCGGCGGTGCTCAGCCCGGCCAGGCGCGCCATCTCGGCCGGGTGCGGGGTCAGCACCAGCGGCGCCGCGCAGCTCCGCCAGTCAAACCCGGCGGCAGCGGCAATGTTGAGCCCGTCGGCGTCGACCACGGCGGGGACGGTGAGCGTTGCCAGCAGGTCCAGGAGGGCCGCCTCGGTGGCCGGGGCGCGCCCGAGGCCGGGGCCGATCACCGCGGCGCTCGCCACCGGGAGGTGGACCTGGCGGAGCTCCACCACCCCGGCGGCATCGAGCCCGGAGGCGCCGGGCTCCCCGAGGGGGTGCGCCATCAGCTCCAGGCAGAGCGTCGCCACCATGGGGTGGACCCCGGCCGGGACGCAGACGCGAACCAGGCCGGCCCCGGCCCGGGCGGCCCCCCGTCCGGCCAGCACGGCCGCGCCTGCCGTACCCATCGCGCCGGCGATGACGACCACGGTGCCAAAGGTCCCCTTGTGAGCGGTGGCGGGGCGGGCGGGCAGCCGCAGTGCCTCGGGCGGGGGCAGCGCCAGCGGACCGCCCGGACCGTCCAGCGGCGCCACCGCCGCGGCGATCGCCACCCCGGCGTCATGGGTCATGCTGATCGCGATCCCAGTGGGCTGGCCGTGCACCCGGACCTCGGGGGCGCCGCCCCGCCGGTTGATCACCTCGATGGCGTGGTAGGGGGGGATGCGCAGGCCGGCTCCGCCGTACCACTTCATCACCGCCTCCTTGGCCGCCCACCGGCTGGCGAAGCGCTCCGGCCTTGACCCGGCACGGCGACGCTCCGCCTCGGTGAAGATCTTCTCCGCGAAGCGGGGATGGCGCCGCATCGCGGCCGCAATGCGGTCGATCGAGGTGACGTCCACGCCGACGACCAGCCGGTGCATCTACTCGACCGTCACCGACTTGGCCAGGTTGCGTGGCTGATCCACGTCACAGCCGCGCTCGACGGCCACGTGATACGCGAACAGCTGCAGCGGCACGACGTTGATGAGTGGCGAGATGAGCTCGCTGCACTCCGGCACGCGCACCATGTCACGGGCCAGCTCAGCATCCACGGTGGGGTCGCCCTCGGTCACCACGGCAATCACCGGAGCGTCCCGGGCGCGCACCTCGGCGATGCTGCTGAGCATCTTGGTGAGGGTGGCGGAGCGGGTGGCCACCGCCACCACCGGCACCTCGGAGTCGAGGAGGGCGATCGGCCCGTGCTTGAGCTCACCGGCGGCGTAGCCCTCGGCGTGTATGTAGGAGACCTCTTTGAGCTTCAGCGCTCCCTCGAGGGCGGTCGCGATGTTAATCCCGCGGGCGATGTAGATGGTGTTGCGGACGTGGGCGTAGCGCTGGGCCATCTCGGCGAGCTGCGGCTCCAGCTCCAGGCAGGTGCGGATCCGCTGGGGCACCTGGAGAAGCTCGGAGACGATCTCGCGATGCCGCTCCGCGGAGAGCGCTCCGCGCGCCCTGGCGATCGCGAGCGCGATGAGCAGACCGCAGACCATCTGGGCGACCAGCGTCTTGGTGGCGAGCACGCAGATCTCCGGCCCGGACTGCATGAAGAGCACGGCGTCGGCCTCCTGCGAGAGGGCGCTGCCGACGACGTTGGTCACGGCCACCACCCGGGCGCCGCGGCGCTTGGCCTCGCGGACCGCCGCCAGGGTGTCGGCCGTCTCGCCGGATTGGGAGATGGCGACGACCAGGCTGCGCCCGTCGATGATGGGGTCACCGTAGCGGAACTCGCTGGCGTTTTCCACGCCGGCGCGCAGCCGCGCCAGCTGCTGGATGGCGGTGGCCGTATAGAGCCCGGCGATCCAGGCGGAGCCCATGCCGATGACGCGGACCTCGTCCAGATCCGGGATCGACACCGCGTCGAGCAGGCCCACCAGGTCGACCTCTCCCTGGGCGTCGACGCGGCCACGGACGGCGTTCTCGACCGCCTCGGGCTGCTCGTTCATCTCCTTGAGCATGAAGTGCGGGTAGCCACCCTTCTGAGCCTGCTCGACATTCCAGTCGACGTCGATGGTCCGCGGGGTGACCGGGGTGCCGTCGAGCGAGGTGATCACCAGTCCCTGGCGCGTGCCGGCGACCACCTCGTTCTCCCCGATCAGGGTGACCCTGCGGATGTAGGGGATCAGCGCGGTGATGTCGCTGCTCAGGAAGGCCTCGCCGTCGCCGAAAGCCGCGACCAGCGGCGCGTTGCGGCGGGCGCCGACGATGGTGTCGGGCTGGTCCGCGGAGATGACCACCAGCGCGTAGGCGCCCTCGACGCGGCGGAGCGCAGCCCGGGTCGCCTCGGCGAGGTCCCCGGTGAACAGCTCCTCGATGAGGTGGGCCAGCACCTCGGTATCGGTCTCGCTGCTGAGCCGGTGCCCGCGGGCGACCAGCTCGGCGCGGAGCTCACGGTAGTTCTCGATGATCCCGTTGTGGATGAGCTGGATCCGCCCCTTGCAGTCGTGGTGCGGGTGGGCGTTGACCACCGTCGGGCGGCCGTGGGTGGCCCAGCGCGTGTGCCCGATGCCGATCGTCCCCTCCGGGATGCCGTCGCGCTCGCAGCGGGCGACCAGGTCGGCCACCTTGCGGTCGCTCTTGACCACGGTGTGGCGCCCGCCATTGGCCCCGTCGAGGACCGCGATCCCCGCGGAGTCGTAGCCGCGGTACTCGAGGCGCTGGAGGCTGTCGAGGAGCACGGGGGTGGCCGGGTGCGCCCCGACATAGCCGATGATGCCGCACATCAGCGGCAGGCTCCACTCACCAGGTCTCCCTCCAGGTTCTGCCGCCCCCTCCGAGGTCCAACGGGCGCGGCCGCGCCCCGGTTACGCCTCATGTGGCGGCGCTCGAGCTCGTCGGCGTGGAGGTGGGAGCCGGGGTCGGTGTGGGAAGCAGGGTCACGGTGATCGTCGCCGTCACGGTGGAGGGGTTCGCGGTGATCCCGGTCGGGAGCTCGATGGGCACCTTGTAGGTCACCGTCCCGGTCTGGCCGGCGACGTCGATGCCGCCGGTGGTCAAGGTTGCCAGCGAGGCCCCGTTGATGATGTCCTGCGAGCCGGTGAGCGTCACCGTCATCGGACTGTAGGTGTCCACGGTGACCTGGGTGCCGGCGGCCGCTCCGGTGATCACACCGAGCACGACGGAGCTCGTCCGGCTGGTATCCACCCCCACCACGGTGATCGCCACGTTGACCGCGGCCGGGCTGAGGTTCACGTCGGAGAGGTACCTGCCCTGAGCGCTGTAGGGGTAGACGAGGATGTTGGACGCGTCGAAGTTTGCCCGCTGGTTGGAGAGGTCGATCGGCTGGGTCTTGATCACGATGCCGACCAGCTCGTGCTCCGGCCCAGTGGCCGTCACCGTGGCCGGGGTCGCCACCCCGGGGTTGTCCTGGTAGCCCGGCGGCGGAGCATGGCTCACCACGACCTGGACGGGCTCACTGGCCGACCCCGAGCTGTCGACCTGCGCCTCGATCGACGCCGGCGGGTCGTCGAGGTCGATGTTGGGGTCGGTGTTGGTGATCCTGACCGGTAGCCGGACGGTGGCGGGGACATTCTGGCCGACCGCCCGGATCACGTCGTAGTCGATGGTGACCTGGAGGCTCGATGCGCTGAAAGCGTTGAGGTGGTCCTCGGTCCCGGTGATGTCCACCGTGAGGTTGGGGATCGGCTGGGTGAGCATGTAGCCGGCGGGCAGGCTGACTTCCGGGGACGGAGGCTGCGGCACCGGGAGCGACACGGCACGGGTGCCCGGGGGATTGGTCGCCAGGACGACCCCGGCCCAGCTGAAGATCGCGAGCACCACGGCGAGCAGCTTGAGACGCCAGTTGCGAGTGACAAGACCGGGCATCAGGGGTTGCGCCGGCCCAGCGCCCGCAGTGCCGCCCCGCTCCGGACCAGGGGCCGGATGCCGGCACCGGGCCGGCGGGTCACCGGTCGGAGCACCAGCGTGGTCAGCATCTCCTGGAGCTTGTCGTGGTCCAGGCCACGGTAGAGCTTGCCGCCGTAGGCGAGGCTGATCAGCCCGGTCTCCTCGCTGACGATCAGGATCACGGCGTCGGACTGGAGGGTGAGACCGAGGGCGGCGCGGTGCCGCGTGCCCATCCGGCCGACCCCGGGAAGCGCCTCGGCGAGGGGGAGCACGCAGCCGGCGGCGATCAGCCGGGTGTCGCGGATGATGACGGCTCCGTCGTGGAGCGGCGAGCCAATGAAGAAGATGGTGGTGAGGATCTCGGCGGTGACGTCGCCATTGACCCTCACCCCGCTCACCGCGACATTCTCCAGGCCGGTCTCGCGCTCGAAGACGATCAGAGCGCCGGTTCGCCCCTCGCTGAGGGTGGCCGCGGCCCGGATCACCTCCTCCACGGTCCGTGCCACCGGCTGGGCGTTGTGCCGTCCCATGATGAAACGCACCGTGCCCAGCCGCCCGACCTGGTCCAGTGCCCGGCGCAGCTCGGGCTGGAAGAGGACGATGACGCCGATCAGGATCGCTGTCCCGGCGTTGGCGAAGATGAACTGGAGGAGGCGGAGCTGGAAGACCTCGGCGAGCAGCCCGATCAGGAGCAGCACCGCCAGCCCGACCAGCAGCTGCACTGCCTGCGTGCCCCGGATCAGCTTGAAGAGCTGATACAGCAGGAAGGCGACGATGACGATATCGACGAGGTCACGGATGCCGACCGCCCCGAGGAAGACCAGGGCGCTGTGGATGAATTCAGTCATGAGGGAATCAGGCCGCCCCGGCCGGCCGCGCGGCCAGTGGGGAGCTCACCGCTGAAGATCAGGCTGAGCAGCGCCTCCTGCGCCCAGAGCCGGTTCTCGGCTTGGTCGAACACCACCGACTGGGGACCGTCGAGGACCGAGTCCGTAATCTCCTCACCGCGGTGAGCGGGCAGGCAGTGCATGACCTTCGCGGTCGGCGGAGCCTGGGCGAGCAGGCCGTCGTTGACCTGCAGGTGGGCAAAGTCGTCGCGACGCTGCTGCTGCTCCGCCTCCTGCCCCATGCTGGTCCAGACGTCGGTGTAGATGATCTCGGCGTCCTCGAGGCTCGCGGCCGCCTCATGGGAGAGGCGGACCGTCGAACCGCCGCCGGCGAGCGCCTCGGCGCGCTCCAGCACCGCGGGGTGCGGCTCGTAGCCCTCCGGCCCGACCACGCGCAGGTCGATCCCGAGCAGGCTGGCCGCATAGATCCAGGAGGTGCAGACGTTGTTGCCATCGCCCACGTAGCAGACCCGGGCGCCCGCCAGGTGGCCGAGCAGCTCCCGGACGGTCAGGCAGTCGGCGAGCACCTGGCAGGGATGCTCGCGGTCGGTCATGGCGTTGACCACCGGACCGCGGGCTGCGCGCGCCATGGTGACCAGGTCCCGATGGTGGCTGAGCCGGGCCACAATGCCGTCGACGTAGCGGTCGAGGATGCGGCTGATGTCCGCCGTCGACTCCCGCTCGCCGATCTGGATCTCGCTGTTGAAGAGCGGGATGGGATGCCCGCCGAGGTGCCGCACGGCCACCTCGAAGGAGACCCTGGTGCGATTGCTCGGCCGCTGGAAGATCATGGCCAGGTTGCGGCCGGCAAGGGGGCGGCCGGGATCCGCGCCAGCCTTCAGCGCTGAGGCCACGTCCAGGACCTCGGTGATCTCGGCTGCGGAGAGATCGGCGATTGAGATCAGATCGCGTCCCGCCAGGGAACCCATTTGAGGCCTATGTTCGCACCCCACGCTGCTAGCGGCGTGTGGGTTCCGCAATTCCCCCTCCCATCATTGCTACGGTTACGGCATCCAATGAGAGTTCTGGTGCTGGTGTGGGGCCGCCAGGTGGAGACCCTGCAGGCCTCGCCGCTACTGCGGACGCTCGCCGCCGGGTTCCCGGCGGCGGAGATCACGCTCGCATGCGCGCCCGCCGCGGCCCAGGTCGCGCGCGCCCTGGCGGGCCCGAGCGAGGTGATCACCCTCCGGGGCCTGGACCCCTCCGCCTCGCCGATCGGGGGGCTGGCCGCATGGGCGTGGCTGCGGCGCGTGCGCTTCGACGTCGCAATCATCTGCGGCACCGGGGCGAGGCCCCGCATCCTCGTCTACCTGGCGGGATTCGCCCGCCGGCTCGGCGCCGGCGGCGGGCTGACCACCGCCCTGCTGAGCGACCACGTAGCGCCGCAACGGGGCGAGAACCAGGCGGCGACCTGGCTCCGCATCGCCCACCTCCTGGGCATCACGGCGGAGCGGCATGAGCCCCTCCTGGACCCCGGCCCAGCGGCCTCCCAGCAGGCTCTGGTCCAGCTCCACAGCACCGCCGTCGCCGACGGCAGGCTGCTGGTCGCCCTGGCCCCGGGCACCGGCCACGCCGACCTGCGCGGGGCCGACTCCAACACCACCGGCTGGGACCCGGAGCGCTGGGCCCACCTCGCCAACCAGCTCGCCACCCGCCACGGAGCCGGGATCGTCTTCGTGGGGACGGCGGAGGACGAGGAGGCCGCGACGACGGCGGCGACGGACATCGCCGCCCCTCACGCCGACCTCACCGGCCAGCTCGACATGCTGGGGACGGCTGCGCTGTTCCAGCTCTGCGATCTGGTCATCTGCGGGGACTCGCCTTTTCTCCACCTCGCCGCCGCGGTCGGGACACCGACCATCGGCCTCTTCGGCCCGACCGACGGGCGCCGGCGGGGCGCCTACGGCGCCGAGCACCGGCTGATCCAGGCGCTGCCCCAGCACCGCGGCCACCATCTCGTGCGCGGACCGGGCGCGATGATGGAGCAGATCCGCGTGGAGGACGTCCTGGCGGCGATCGAGACGTCGCTCTGACCGGGGACGCGCCTCAGCGGATGTACATGAAGGAGCGGCGGAGCACGTCGAGGTTGTCGACGGCCGCCTGGGTGCCCCGGATGACGCAGGTCGGCGCATCGGGGCACACGCGGGCCGTGATGCCGGTCTGGATGCTGAGGTAGCGGTCCAGTCCCTCCAGCCGCGCTCCACCCCCGCAGAGGGCTATCCCCTCCTCGAGGATGCCACGGCGGAGCGGGATCGGCGTCTCGTCGATCACCTCCTCGATCGCGTGAGCGATCTGGCGGGCGTGAGCGTCCACCAGGTCGGCGATCTCGACGGAGGCGATGCTGAGGGTGACCGACCCCTCCCCCACCCCGGCCCGGACCGGCATCCGGCGCTCCTCATGGGGGCCGACGCACGCGAGCGACGCCACGATGTCCTCGGCCGCCACGGTGTCGATGACCGCGCCGTGCGTCTCCTCGATGCGACGGGCCACCGCGTCACGAAGGGCGTCCCCGGCGCTCGTGAGGGTGCGGGTGGCGATGGTCCCCTCGGAGGCCAGGCTGGCCGCGTCGACGGTGGCCGCCCCGATGTCGACGATCAGGTAGCCACGGCTAGCGCTCGGCACATGCCCCGCGCCGAGCGCCGCGGCGATCGGCGAGTCGATCAGGTAGGCGGTGCGGGTGCCGATCCGCGCGCAGATGTCGAGGATGACCAGGCGGTCGTCGCCCCCCATCGCCGGGCAGATCGCGATGACCGCGTCCGGGCGGAAGATGCGCTGCCTCCCGGCGGCGCGGTTGACGAGCTGATGGAGGAGAGCTCCGACGGCTTCCAGGTCGGCGATCACCCCCGGGCCCACGGGACGGATCAGCTCCATGTCGGGGTCGCCGGCCAGATCGGCGGCTGCCATGCCGGCCGCGCAATAACCACGGCGCCGGTGCCGCGCCACGACCGACGGTTCGGTGATCGTCAGCCCCTCGCCCCGCACCACCGCCCGCACGTTGCCCGCACCCAGATCGATCCCCAGCCTCTTGCCGAGCATCCGCATCGGTCCTCCGATCAATCTCCGATCACGCCCGAGAGGTCGCGGGCCGAGGACTCCCCAGGCCCGGGGCGGACGCGTTCGAGGGTCACTCCCAGCGACCGGAGCTTGGCCTCCAGGCTGTCGTAGCCGCGGTCGAGGTGAAAGACGTTCTCCAGCTCCGTCGTGCCGTCAGCGCAGAGTGCGGCGATGACCAGCGCCGCCCCGCTCCGGATGTCGGGGATCGAGACGGCAGTGCCGTGCAGGGGAGTCGGGCCGGTGATGATCGCGCTCCGCCCTTCGACGGCGATGCGGGCGCCCATCTTGGCCAGCTCCGCGACGTGGCGGAAGCGGTTCTCGTAGAGGGCCTCGCTGATGATGCTGATCCCCTCCGCCTGGGTCATCAGAGCCCCGAACTGCGGCTGGAGATCGGTGGCGAATCCGGGGTGGGGCCAGGTGGTGACATCGACGGCGCGAAGCTTGCCACCGGTCACCCGCACGTGGTTGCCGCCCTCGACGACGGTGCAGCCGGCGGCGTGCAGCTTGTTGCTCAGCGAACGGAGGTCGCTGGGACGCATCCCGTGGACGGTGACATCGCCACCGGTCGCGGCCGCCGCGGTCATGTAGGTGCCGGCCTCGATGTAGTCGGTGGTCACCCGATGGTGGGTGCCGTGGAGCAGGGTGCTCTGGCCCTCGACGACGATCAGCTCGCTGCCGGCGCCGCTGATCCGGGCTCCCATCCCGACCAGGCAGCGAGCCAGGTCGTAGACGTGCGGCTCGCGGGCGGCGTTGCTGATCACGGTGATGCCGTCGGCCAGGACCGCGGCCATCATCAGGTTCTCCGTGCCGGTGACGGTCGGCATGTCGAGATAGATGCGGGCGCCCCGGAGCCGCTTTGCCCGGGCCACGAAGCTGGTGGCGGTCTCGGCCACCTCCGCTCCCATCAGCCGCAGCCCCTCCAGGTGCTGCTCGACCCGGCGCATCCCGATGTCGTCCCCGCCCGGCTTGGCGATCTCCGCCTGGCCGGTCCGCCCGACCAGCGCCCCGAGGAGGAGGAAGGAGCCCCGCAGCCGCCGGGTCAGGTCGGCGCCCACCGGGGCCGCCTCAACCCGCCCGGCGTCGAGCCGCCAGCGACCGTCGGCGACCTTCTCCGCGGCGACCCCGAGATGGCCGAGCATGGCCGCCATGGCCCCGATGTCCTCGATGTCCGGGACGTTGGTCAACTCCAACGGCTCGTCGGTGAGGAGGGCCGCGGCCATGACCGGAAGGGCCGCGTTCTTGCTGCCGGAGATCGCGACCTCCCCGGTGAGCCGGCCACCGCCGGTGATGCGGAGCAGGTCCATCGTGCCTACGGTACATGACCGCGGGGCACGAGAATCGAGCCTCCTACGGGTCGCTCCGAACGCGCCATTCTGGTCGGGAGTCACCGCGCGAGCCGGATAGGGGAGAATTCGTTCGCAGCCCTTTCCCGGAGGACACCATGGCAACGGCGACAGCACCCCCCCTGAGCAACGTAGAAGAGATCCTCGGCGAGGACGCACAGGACCTGCTGCAGCACCGCTGCCAGACGGTCGCGAGCGACCAGCTCCACCTGCCGGGCCCCGACTTCGTCGATCGCGTCTGGTCGATCAGCGACCGCAACCCGCGCGTCCTGCGCAGCCTCCAGTCGCTCTTCGGGCACGGCCGCCTGAGCGGGACGGGCTACGTCTCGATCCTCCCCGTGGACCAGGGCATCGAGCACTCCGCGGGCGCCTCGTTCGCGCCCAACCCGATCTACTTCGACGGCGAGAAGATCGTCGAGCTCGCCGTGGAGGGCGGCTGCAACGCGGTGGCCTCCACCTTCGGCGTCCTCGGTTCGGTGTCGCGGAAGTGGGCGCACAAGATCCCCTTCATCGTCAAGCTCAACCACAACGAGCTGCTGACCTACCCCAACAAGTTCGACCAGGTGATGTACGGCACCGTCCAGCAGGCGTGGGACCTGGGGGCGGTCGCGGTGGGCGCCACCATCTACTTCGGCTCCGAGGAGTCGACGCGACAGCTCCAGGAGGTCGCGGTGGCCTTCGCCGAGGCGCATGAGCTGGGTATGGCCACCGTGCTCTGGTGCTATCTGAGGAACTCCGCCTTCACCAAGGACGGCGTCGACTACGGGGTCTCCGCGGACCTGACCGGGCAGGCCAACCACCTCGGCGTCACCATCCAGGCCGACATCATCAAGCAGAAGCTGCCAGAGAACAACGGCGGTTACACCGCCCTCAAGTACGGCAAGACCAGCAAGCTCGTCTACGAGCGGCTGACCACCCCCCACCCCATCGACCTCACCCGCTACCAGGTGGTCAACTGCTACATGGGCAGGGCCGGGCTGATCAACTCGGGCGGCGCCTCGTCGGGTGCCGGCGACCTCAAGGAGGCGGTCCGCACCGCCGTGATCAACAAGCGGGCCGGTGGCACCGGGCTGATCAGCGGCCGCAAGGCCTTCCAGCGGCCCATGGCCGAGGGCATCGGCCTGCTCAACGCCATCCAGGACGTCTATCTGAACCAGGCGGTCACGATCGCCTGATCGCGGTCTGCGGGCCCATCCCGTGGCAGACGGCCACGGGATGGGCCACGCCGCATGTGTAACCCGGTGGACAGGCGGGGTACCGTAGCCTGGAGTCGACCCGATCTCCCCACCTGGAGCTAGAGATCTGAGATGTTCAACATGAACAGCGGGATGGGCCGCGGCTCCAACCGCAGCCTCTACAACCCCTTCGGTGAGACCCGCGGCTGGGCCAATCCGACCATGCAGGGGGCGATCAGCCTCCCCGAGAAGGTGATGGGGCTGACCTGCCTGCTGGTGGTCTGCGCCCTCGGCGGGATCCTGCTCGGCGGCGCCGGGCTCAACACCGCCTACTCCGGCGGCGGCTTCCTCTGGTTCATCGCCATGATCGTCCTGGTGATGGCCACTCAGGCGCTGGCCGCACGCCCCGGGATCGGCATGGTCCTCTTCCTCGCCTTCGGGGTCGTCACCGGGATCGCCGTCTCACCGCTGCTCAACCTCATTGCGCTGAACGGCGAGCAGTACATCGTCTACGAGGCCGTGGCGGCCACCGCGGTCACCACCGGCGGCATCACCCTCTACGCGCGGACCACGAGCCGCGACTTCAGTCGGATCGGGGGATGGCTCTTCGCCGCCCTGATCGGGGTGGTGGTGGCGATGGTGATCGGCATCTTCGTCCAGTCCACGGCCTTCCAGATCTTCATCTCGGCCGCCGCGTGCGTCGTCTTCTCGCTTTTCCTCCTCTACGACATCCAACGGGTGACCACCACCGGCAATGCCCCGGGGAACGCGATCCGAATGGCGCTCAAGATCTACCTGGACGTCTTTAACCTCTTCCTCAATCTGCTGATGATCTTGATGATGACCCAGGGCGGCGGCAATTCCCGCCGCTGACGGCGTCACGGTTGCCGACCGGGACCTTGTGCCTACCCAGCTGATGGCCGCCGCCTATAGGTTTCAGCAACCCGGGTCAATCAGGATGGGGCGATGACAGCATCCACTCAGAGCCTGGCCCTCCCGGCCGCGGCGCGCCCCATCGGCGACGTCGCCGCAGAGGCGGGGATCGGGCCAGAGCTGCTCGAACCGTACGGACAGGGCGTCGCCAAGATCCGTCTGGAGGCGCTCGATGCGCTTCCCCAGGACCGGAGGGCCCGTTACGTGGTGGTCTCCGCGATCACGCCCACCCCGCTCGGCGAGGGCAAGACGGTGACCACCATCGGCCTGGGCGACGGTCTGCGCCGGATCGGCCGGCGGGCCGTGATCTCCCTCCGGCAGGGCTCGATGGGCCCGACCTTCGGCGTCAAAGGCGGCGCGGCCGGCGGCGGCCGGAGCACGCTGATCCCCTTCGACAGGGTCGCCCTTCACCTGACCGGCGACATGCACGCGGTGACCGCCGCCCACAACCTGCTCTCCGCCATGGTGGACAACCATCTTTTCCATGGCAATGCGCTCAACCTCGATCCCGCCACCATCTCCTGGCGCCGGGTGCTCGACGTCAACGACCGGGCGCTGCGCAACGTGGTCATCGGCCTCGGCGCCGCCCAGGACGGCGTGCCGCGGCAGAGCGGCTTTGACATCACCGCCGCTTCAGAGGTCATGGCGGTGCTCGCGCTCTCCACATCGCTGCGCGACCTCCGGTGCCGGCTCGGCCGCATCGTCGTCGGCCACACGCGCGACGGGAAGATGGTCACCGCCGACGACCTGCACGCCGCCGGCGCGATGACGGTGCTGCTGCTGGAGGCGATCAAACCCAACCTGGTCCAGACGCTGGAGAGCACCCCGACCATCGTTCACGCCGGGCCCTTCGGCAACATCGCCCACGGCAACTCGTCGGTTATCGGTGACCTCATCGGCAGCCGGGCCGGCGACTACCTGGTGACGGAGGCCGGATTCGGCGCCGACATGGGGGCGGAGCGCTTCTTCGACATCAAGTGCCGGGTGAGCGGGCTGCGCCCCGACGCCGCCGTCGTGGTCGCCACCGTGCGCGCCCTCAAGGCGCACTCCGGCAAGCACCGCATCGGGGCCGGCCGATCCCTCCCGGCCCAACTCTTCGCGGAGAACCCCGGCGAGGTGGAGGTCGGCGGAGCCAACCTGCGCAAGCAGGTCGAGAACTGCCGGCTCTTCGGCGTTCCCGTGGTGGTGGCCATCAACGCCCACCCCGAGGACCACCCGTCAGAGCACGCCGCCATCCGCCGGATCGCCGAGGAGTTGGGCGTCCGCTGCGCCGTCCACACCAGCTACGCGGACGGCGGCGAGGGCGCGGTGGAGCTGGCCGGCGCGGTCGCCGCGGCCTGCGACGAGACGAGCGACTTCCGGATGCTCTACACGGACGGTGCGAGCCTGGAGGAGAAGGTCGCCGCGGTGGCGACCCGGGTGTACGGGGCCGATGGCGTCGCCTACGACAGCGCGGCCGTCCGGCAGCTTCGCCAGTGCGAGCGGGACGGATTCGGCGGCTTCCCCGTGTGCATCGCCAAGACCCAGCTGAGCCTCTCGTCCGATCCCAAGCTCAAGGGCGCCCCCACCGGCTGGACCCTCCCCATCCGGGAGGTGCGGACCGCGGCGGGGGCAGGCTTCGTCTACCTCCGCAGCGGCGAGATGCGGACCATGCCCGGCCTGCCGAGCGCCCCGGTCGCCGAGCACGTCGACATCGACGAGTCGGGAAACATCGTCGGGCTCTTCTGATCCGCGCGTCCCGCCAGCCGGTCCCAGCCCGCGTGACCCTCCGGCGGCCACGTCCTGGGAACCTGATGGGGCAAGGACGTTCGGCCCTGCCGTCCGGTGGGATCGCCGCGCCTGCCTCGCTGCGTCGGTACTCCGTCATCGCCTACCATCCCCGTCTGACCGTGCATCGGACCCGTTGATCAGCAGGGGCGTCGCATGAACGCTGGGAGCGGAGGCTTCGATCCGGAGGGGGATGTTCGCCAAGCGCTGGCGGCAGTCGTGAGGGACCACGGGCCGGACATCCTGGCCGACCCCCGGCACCTCGACAGCGCCCTCAACGTCCTGCTCCCCACCGCCCCCGAGGAGACCGGCATCCTGGTCGCCGCGGCGAGGGCGGGCACCAGCGCTCAACTCGCCGAGCAGGCCGCGATGGCCGGCCCCAGCGCGGCCCTCAAGGCGGTCTCCGCCAGCCTCGCCCAGAGCGGCGTCCTCGACCCGGGGAGGAGCCGCTGGGCTGTGGGGGAGATCGCCCGAGCCATGGGATTCCCCATCAGCGACCCGCCTCCGGCTGCGCCGGTGCAGAGTGGAATGGCCGCCTGGCCGGTACCGGTTCCGCCCCCGCCCCCGCCCCCGGCGACCCCGCTCGGCTTCCCCGCGGCCACCGCCGCGTACATGCCGCCTCCGGCTCCTCCGGCATTCACCCCACGGGGGGACACCCCAACCTTCCCGGGGCGCGGCGCGCCGCCGTCCTTCGCGGGGCCCAGCGCTGCCTCACCCTTCCCGAGGCCCAGCGCCGCCGGGCCGCGGGGCGAGGGCGCACCTGGCGGCCCGCCGCAGGGACCATACCGGGCCGATGCCGGGACGCCCTCCCGACCGTCAGCCCCCGGACCACCGCCCGGATCGAGCTCGTCGGGAGGAACGCCCCCGCGGACCGCTCACGCCGGCCCCCGCCGCAGGGGCCAGCCCTCGATTGCCCTGATCGTGGCTGCCATCGTGGTCTTGCTGATCTTCATCTATTTCGGGGCCGCCGCAATCGCCGGTTTCTTCCCGTTCAGCGCGGCCGCCCGGGTCGCCACCCCCACTCCGACGCCGGTGCCCACGTTCACGTCCACCCCCACCATCGCCCCCTCCTCATCCCCCACGGCCGGGCCGTCATCGTCCGGCAGCCCCTCGGCGTCGGGCTCCCCGTCCCTCAGCCCGCTGGCCGGTCTCCTGCCCACCTACGTCACCGGCAACACGTCCGACAGCTGCTCCCCGGTACCGACCAGCGACGAGCTGGCGAGCGGTGTGACCTCCGAGGAGCTCTGCGATCTGACCGAGAGCCAGGACGCCGAAAACTACGTCCTCTATGTGGGCTTCCCGACCGAGGGCCTGGCCACCACTTACTACACTTCCCTGCTCACCGGCAATGGCATGAAGGCGAGCCAGGGCAGCTGCCAGAA
The DNA here is from genome assembly GCA_003142035.1 of Candidatus Dormiibacterota bacterium. GTDB lineage: Bacteria > Chloroflexota > Dormibacteria > Aeolococcales > Aeolococcaceae > Changshengia. The sequence goes on along the minus strand of PLOF01000043.1, from coordinate 130,477 downwards.
CCTCACCATGGTGACCGCCTCCGACGGCACATCGCAGTACTGCGAGGGCACGTACAAGACGACCGGCGCCAACAGCAACAGCGGTTCCTACTTCGTCTTCTCGGGCAGCCCGAGCTTCCAGCTGGGCAACAGCAACAAGGTCTCCAGCCTGAACGTCTGCTCAGATGTCAACAGCGTCGACGTGCTGGGGTTCACCGACCCGACCTACTCGGCGGTGGGGATTGCCATGAGCTGCCTCGGCACCGAGCAGGACCAGGAGGTCAACTCGGACTTTCTGGCGGGCAACCTTTTCCTGGGAGGCTGACCCGCTCAGGACGCTCCGGGGTGGCTACCGCGATCGCGCCGCCGGCGGCGGACCTCGGCCACCTTGAGCCGGTACAGGGCCCGCTCCAGCTTGGCGGCGGCCATGGCATCGCCGGCGTTCTCAGCCAGCACCTCCTCGGCAGCACGGCGCGCCGCCTCGGCCCGCGCCTGGTCGATGTCCTCCGCCCGCTCGGCGGCATCGGCGAGGATGACCACGCGGTCGGGGAGCACCTCCAGGAAGCCGCCCGAGACGAAGAGGTACTCCTCCACCCCGTCGTTGCGCACCATGACCTCGCCGGTGCGGAGCGGGGTGAGCAGGGGGATGTGGTGGGGCATCACCCCCAGGTCACCGTCCGCTCCCGGCGCGAGCACGAAGTCGGCCTCCTGGGAGAGCACACGGCCCTCCGCGGTGACCAGCTCGACATTCAGCTTCGCCATCAGCTGCCCTTGTCCGGCTTCGCCTTCTTCGCGCGGCCGGACGCTGGAGCCGCCTTCTTGGCTGGCACAGCAGCCTTCTTGGGCGCGGGTTTCGCGGGCTTCTCAGCCGCGGGCTTCGCGGTCTTCTCGGCCGCGGGTTTGTCGGTCTTCGCCGCCGCGGGCTTCGCGGTCTTCTCAGCCGCGGTCTTGTCGGTCTTCTCGGCCGCGGNNCCTCAGAAGACTTCGCCGTCCCCTCCAGGTCCTGCCCCTTGGCGACCGCCTGGTCGATGGTCCCGACCATGTAGAAGGCGTCCTCCGGGAGGTCGTCGTGTTTCCCGTCCAGGATCTCGGCAAAGCCGCGGATGGTCTCCTCGAGCTTGACGTAGATGCCCGGACGCCCAGTGAAGACCTCGGCCACCTTGAAGGGCTGGGAGAGGAACCGCTGCACCCGGCGAGCTCGCTGAACCGTCAGCTTCTGGTCGTCGGTCAGCTCCTCCTGGCCAAGGATGGCGATGATGTCCTGGAGGTCCTTGTACTCCTGCAGGATCCGCTTGACTCCCGTGGCGACCCGGTAGTGCTCCTCTCCCACGATGCGGGGATCGAGGGCGCGGCTCGTCGAGTCGAGCGGGTCCACGGCGGGGTAGATGCCGATCTCGGTGAGGGCGCGAGAGAGCGACACGGTCGCCCCGAGGTGGGCGAAGGTGGTCGCGACCGCCGGATCGGTGAAGTCGTCCGCGGGGACGTAGACGGCCTGGACCGAGGTGATCGAGCCCTTCCGCGTGGAGGTGATGCGCTCCTCGAGATCGCCCATCTCCGTGGCCAGGGTGGGCTGGTATCCCACCGCGCTCGGCATCCGCCCGAGCAGCGCCGAGACTTCGGCCCCGGCCAGGACGTAGCGGAAGATGTTGTCGATGAAGAGGAGGACGTCAGCGCTCTTCTCATCGCGGAAGTACTCCGCCATGGTGAGGCCGGTGAGAGCCACCCGGGCACGAGCCCCGGGGGGCTCGTTCATCTGACCAAAGACCAGCGCGGTCCGATCGAGAACCCCGGACTCCTTCATGTCGCCGTAGAGGTCGCGGCCCTCGCGGGTGCGCTCCCCGACCCCGGCGAAGACCGAGTAGCCGCTGTGCTCCTCGGCGATGTTGCGGATCATCTCGTTGACGACGACGGTTTTGCCCACACCAGCGCCGCCGAAGAGCCCGATCTTGGATCCCTTGGAGAAGGGGCAGATCAGGTCGATGACCTTGATCCCTGTCTCCAGGATCTGCTGGCTCACGTCCTGCTCGCTGACGGGCGGCGGCTTGCGGTGGATGGGGTGGCGCTCGGCATCCGGAGCCGGCATCCCGTCGATGGGATCACCGATGACGTTGAACATCCGGCCGAGGGTCACCTCACCCACCGGGACGGTGATCGGCTGGCCGGTGGCCACCACCTCGTCGCCGCGGCGCAGCCCGTCGGTCGAGTCCATGGCGATGGTACGGACCACACCGTTGCCCAGATCCTGCTCGACCTCCAGCACCAGCCGGCCACCCTCGCGGGCGAACTCCAGGGCATCGTAGGTCCGCGGAAGCTGGCCGCCGGCGAAGGACACGTCGACGACGGGCCCCATGATCTGGACGATCCGGCCCTTGCCGGTGACTGTCTTCGGAGCTGCCATTTGACCCATGACTCCTTGAATCGCTCGCTCAGGCCTCGTCGAGGGCGGTGGAACCACTCACCACCTCCATCAGTTCGGTGGTGATGCTGCTCTGCCGCTCCTTGTTGGCCGTGAGGGTCAGGCTGTCGATCACCTCACCGGCGTTCTCGGCGGCATTGTGCATGGCCATGACTTTTGCCGCCTGCTCGCTGGCGACATTCTCGAGCACCGCCCGGTAGACCTGCGCCTCGACATACCGGGGCAGGAGGGCGTCGAGGACCTCAGCGGAGTCCGGCTCGTACTCAAAGTCGGCCGTCGTCGGGGCGGCGTCAGCGGGCGGCTCGACGGGGAGCAGCCGCTGCAGCGTCGCCTCCTGCCGGCCGTTGCTGATGAAGCGTGCGTAGACGAGGTCGACCTGGTCGCACTCGCCCTTCTCGTATCGTTCCATGGCGACGCTGATCGCGGGCAGGACGGTGCTGAGCGTGGGCCGGTCCCCGTAGTCGCTGACGTCGGCGATCAGCTTCCGGCCCATCCGGCGCATGGTGTCGCGGCCACGCCGGCCGATGCTCACCACCTCGACGGGGGCCCCGCCTGCAGCGCTCTCGCGGAGCGCCAGCCGGACGCTGTTGCTGTTGAGCCCCCCCACCATCCCGCGATCAGTGGTCACCAGGATCAGGCAGCGGTGGGTGACGGGGCGCACCGCGAGAAACGGATGCTGGTGACCCGAGGAGTGACCCATCAGCTGGGCCATCACGCCGGTCAGCTCGTCCGCGTAGGGACGGGCGTTCTGCATCCGCTCCTGGGCGCGTCGCAACTTGGAGGCCGCGACCAGCTCCATCGCCTTGGTGATCTTCTGGGTGTTGGCGACGGTGCGGATGCGCCGGCGGAGGTCGCGCAGGCTGGGCATCAGTGAGCCACCACTACGCGTAGTCCTTCTTGAAGTCCTCGATCGCCGCCCGCAACTTGGCCTCGAGCTCGGCGGAGACCGCCCCCTCCTTGACGATGGTCTTCTCCAGGTCGGGGTGGTTCTGCTCCAGGAAGCGGAGCAGCGAGCGCTCAAAGTCGGAGACACGGTTGACCGGGACGTCGTCGAGGTAGCCACGGGTGCCGGCGAAGATGGCCATCACCTGGCGCGCGAAGGGAACCGGCTCGTACTGCGGCTGGTTGAGCAGCTCGGTCATGCGCTGCCCGCGCTCCAGGGTCGCCTTGGTCCGCTTGTCGAGATCGGCCGCGAACTGTGAGAAGGCCTTGAGCTCGCCGTACTGAGCCAGGTCGAGCTTGAGCTGGCCGGCCACCTGCTTCATCGCCTTGGTCTGGGCCGCCGAGCCCACCCGGGAGACGGAGAGACCGACGTTGATCGCCGGCCGGGTGCCGGCGTTGAAGAGGTCGGTCTCCAGGTAGATCTGGCCGTCGGTGATGGAGATGACATTGGTCGGGATGTAGGCGGAGACGTCGTTGGCCTTGGTCTCGATGATGGGGAGGGCCGTGAAGGTGCCTCCGCCCTGCTCATCGGACATCCGGGCGGAGCGCTCGAGCAGCCGGCTGTGCAGGTAGAAGACGTCACCGGGGTACGCCTCGCGCGAGGGTGGCCGGCGCAGCAGGAGGGAGAGCTGGCGGTAGGCGTCGGCGTGCTTGCTGAGGTCGTCGTAGACGATGAGCGCGTGCCGGCCCTTCTGCATGAACCACTCGCCCATGGCGCATCCCGCGTAGGGAGCGATGTACTGGAGGGCGGCGGGATCGGCCGCCGTGGCGGCCACGATGGTCGTGTACTCCATGGCGCCGAACTGCTGGAGGGTCGCGGCGACCTGGGCCACCGTGGCGGCTCGCTGGCCGACGGCGACGTAGATGCAGGTGACGTCGCCGCCCTTCTGGTTGATGATGGTGTCGAGGGCGATCGCGGTCTTACCGGTCTGGCGGTCGCCGATGATCAGCTCGCGCTGCCCCCGGCCGATCGCGAACATGGAGTCGATCGCCTTGATGCCGGTCTGCATGGGGGCGGTGACACCCTGACGGAGGAGCACCCCGGGAGCGATCCGCTCCAGCGGCATGGTGTCAGCCGTCTCGATGGGGCCCCTGCCGTCGATCGGCTGCCCCAGGGGGTCGAGGATGCGGCCAATGACCGCCTCCCCCGCCGGCACCTGGGCGATCCGCCCCGTGGTGCGGACGGTGTTCCCCTCCTGGAGGTGGTCGGACGGGCCCAGGACGACGGCACCGACGCCGTCCTCGCGGAGGTCCAGGGCCAACCCCAACACCGTGCCCTGGCCATCGGGGCCGGGGAAGGAGAGGAGCTCGCCGGACATCGCCTCGTCGAGGCCATAGATCCGGGCGATGCCGTCGCTGACCGACGTGATGACGCCCTCGCTCGCCTCCACCACTGCGGTGTCGAAGCTCGCGATGCGTCGCTTCAGGATGTCGCCGATCTCGTCGCTTCGTATTGCCATCGCTCGGTGTGTCCCTGACCTCCGATCAGGCCATCGCGGCCTGAAGCTGCTGAAGATGGCTGCGAACGCTGTCGTCGATGACGCGATCGCCCATCCGGATCACAAGTCCGCCGATGAGAGCGGGATCGTGGACGGTCTCGAGCCGGACGGGATGCGCCAGGCGGACGGCAAACATCCCCTCGATCCGCCGCTCGGCCGCCCGGGTGAGGGGTACGGCGGAACTCACCACGATGCGGAGCACGCCGGACGCCGCTTCGACGATGGCCCGGAACTCGGCGACCACCTCCGTGAGGAGCGCAAAGCGCCCATGGGCCACGAGCAGCCGGACCAGGTTGCGGACGGGCGCCGACATCCCCTCGAGGAGCCCGTCCAGGGCCGCGCTGCGCTCTTTCAGGGACACCCGTGGGTTGGCCATGACCGCCCGGACCCGGACGTCGTCAAGGATGTCCCGAGCCCGCTCCAGCTCGGCGGCCACAGGGTCGACGCTGACCCGTTCGCGGGCAACCTCGTAGCAGGCTTCCGCGTAACGGCGGGCGAGCGGGGAGGCCATCAGCGTGGCTCCGGCGGTGGCGTCACTTCGGCAGGGTCTCCAGGGACTCGAGGGAATGCGCGATCAGCTTGTGCTGGGACTGCGCGTCCATGGCGTCCCCGAGCACCCGAGCCGCGGCAGCGACCACCAGGGCACCAACCTGGGTGCGAAGCTCGCGAAGCGCCCGATCCTGCTCGGCGATGATGTCCACCCGGGCCTGGTCGCTCAGTATCTTGGCCTCGCGCCTGGTCTTGGACCGGAGGTCATCCGCCTCTGCGGCCGCCTCGCGATGAGCGCGGTCGGTGATCTCCCGGGCCTGAACACGCGCTTCGTCGAGGAGCTTCTCGACCTCGATCCGCACGTCCGCCAGGCGCTTCTCGGCCTCCTGCGCGTGCTGCAGCCCGGCCTCGATGGCCTGATCCCGTTTCTCGGCTATCCGCATGACCGGCGGGTAGACCCAGCGCCAGAGCACGCCCACCATCAGCAGGAAGGCGACCGCTTCGGCGATCAGGGTGCCGTTGACGGAGAGCAGCCCGGCGGCGGGGCTGGTCGCGGCTAGCATCACGTGCGACCTAGCTCGTCTTTGCGCCGTAGCTGACGATGAAGAAGAAGCCGAGCACCAGGTTGATGAAGTACATCGCCTCGACCAAGCCGACGATCAGGAACATGATGACCGTGAGGCGCCCCTGGGCGTCCGGCTGGCGAGCAGTGCCCTGGATGGTGGCGTTGCCGGCGAGCCCGTCACCGATGGCGGCGCCGATGGCGCCCCCGCCGAGGGCGAGACCGGCGGCGATCAGCGCTCCGGCCAGGATGAGCGAATGCGCGTCGATGGCGGTGGCTAGCAGTGGCATCGGGTCCATTTCTCCTGTGGTGATCTAGGCGGGATTGCGGGCCTCATGGCCCTCATCGGAGACCCCCTCGCGGGCCTGGCCGAAATAGATGACGGTGAGCAGCATGAAGATGAAGGCCTGGATCGTGCCGATGAAGAGCACGTCGAACAGCTTCCAGACCGTCATGAAGACGAGGGGCACGATCGACAGCGCGGAGGTGATGACGGACGTCCCGGCCCAGACCTCGAAGAGCGACCCGAGCAGGTAGACCATCACCACCCCGGCGAACACGTTGCCGAAAAGTCGGAGGGCCAGGGTGATCGGCTTGACCAGCTCCTCGATGATGGTGAGGGGGGGATAGGGAGCGCGCAGGTAGTGGTGGAGATAACCACCCAGCCCGCGCACCTTGATGGCGTATCCCTGGCTCATGAGAAAGACGATCAGTCCCATGGCGAGCGGCAGGTTGAGGTCGGCGTTGGCCGGCTCCACCGGCTGCTGGAGCGGGAAGAAGTCGAGCCAGTTGGCCACCAGGATGAAGAATCCGATGCTGGCCGCCAGGGGCAGAAGGAAGGCGGGGACATTCTCCCCGACCGTGTCGCGGATCAGGTTCCGGACGTAGCCCAGGAACAACTCGAACACCATCTGCAGCCTTCCCGGCTTGCCGCTCCGCAGAGTTCGCACGAGGAGGAAGCCGAGCGCGAGGGTCACCGCGATGGCGACCGCCGAGGAGATCAGGGTGTCGAGGTCGTAGGTGCAGAGGAAGCCACCGCCGCCGCAGATGGTGATGGTGGGGTGGGTGCCGGGAGCGCTGTCGGCGAGGAGCTGACCGATCATCGGGTGCGCAGCACCTCACGGAGCGAGGCGGCGGAGAGCACCAGTTGGGCGACCGCCATGCCCGCTGCGACGAGGATGGCCCGCTCCCAGCCGAGCACGAATCCGCTCAGGACGGCGAGCATGGTGAGGATCAGCAGCCGAAGGATGCTGGTGGCCGCGAAGGCGACCCCGATCCCGAGCAGCCGCACCGCCAGGAAGCCGTTGCCGCCACCGAGGATGAGGCCGAGTGCCAGGGCCACCCCGCTGAGCGGCTGGCCGAGCGCGGCCGCCACCACCAGCGCCACCACAGCCGTGCCGGCGCAGATCGCGGCGGTGAGGTTGAGGGCATGCCGGGGCGCGGCGACGGAGTCGAACCGCACCGCGACGGCTGCGTCAGGAACCGGGGCCGGCGCCTGGGCCCCCATCAGAGGTACCTCCGCATCTGAGCCCTCAGCCCAAAGCCGGCGGCGGCGATCCCGACCACCAGTCCGACCAGCAGGCCCACCGGAGTGGTGTGAGCCACCTGGTCGATGACCAGTCCCGCGACCAGAGGGATCACGAAGGCAGCGGCGAGAAAGAGGCCGAGACCGATGAGCTCAGTCCCGGAAAAACCACCCGTCCGGTCAGCCGGCATGACGGCAGGCAGGCTGGCGCCGTTGGGAAGGCACCCTGAGGGCGTGACGGCGAGGCCGAATTCCAGCCGGACCTCGCAGGGCCTGGCGAGCACGGCGGCAACTTAGCACAGGGGGTGCTCCGCGCCGCCCCGCGCCCCTATCGACCGTCCCATGGAGGGCAGCCTACAGGCCTGTCCGGCTCTCCAGCCAGAGCCGGATGTCATCAAACGCCATAGGGGTCACTGCCCAGGCCCGCCGGCGGCTCAGTCCAGGTCGCCCGGGTGGCGCAGGCTCTCCAGGATGGCCTCGGGACCGCCGGCCTCCACACCGGCATCCGGCTGGCCGGGCAGCACCGGCGCCTCCCGCCGCAGCCGCTGGATACGGCGGTGGTTGCGCCAGAAGATCGCCGCCACCCCCAGGGCGCAGAGGACGAAGCCGATGTCCAGGATCTTGCGATGGCCGAAGATGGCGAGCCCCACGCAGCCGAGCACCCCGGTCGCGAAGTAGAAGGTGAGGGCGGTCTCCATCGGGGTCATGCCGCGGGCCTGCAGCCGGTGGTGGAGGTGGCGCGCGTCGGGCGTGGTCGGGCTGACCCCGGCGCGACCGCGGCGCACGATCGCCCAGGCGGTGTCGCTGATGGGCAGGGCGAGGGCGATCAGGGGGACCAGGATCGAGAGACCGACGCTGACCTTGGCGATCCCCACGATGGTGATGGCGGCGATGACCACCCCCAGGAAGTGGCTGCCGGTGTCGCCCATGAAGGTCCTGGCCGGGGGGAGGTTGAAGACGAGGAACGCCAGGCACACCCCCATCAGCGCCGCGCTCAGGATGACCACCCCCGACTGGAGGTCGCCCGGAACGACGATCCGGTTGATCGCGGCCAGCATCGCCACCAGGGCGACGATCGCGATCACGCCGGCGGCGACGCCGTCGGAGCCGTCCATGAAGTTGATCGACACCTGCATTCCCGCCACCCAGAGGACGGTCACCGGCAGGGCGAGCAGGCCGAGCTGGATCAGGTGGCCTCCGGGCAGGTCGACGGAGGTGATGCTGATCCCGAGCAGGTAGAAGGCGACCCCGGCGCCCACCACGACGATCAGCTTCTGCCACCAGATGAGGTCGACGATGTCGTCGACCGCCATGAACAGGGTGACCACCCCAGCCACGGCGAGGATCGGCCAGCGGGACTGGATCTGGCCGCCGAAGACGATCACGGCCACGACGTAGCCGAGCAGCATGGCCAGCCCGCCGAGGCGAGGGGTGGGGGCGGCATGGAGGTGGCGCTCGTCGTCGGGTTGGGCCACCGCCCCGACCCGGGGGGCCAGGCGCATGGTGAGGGGGACAGCGACGATGCAGACGGCCGCGGCGAGCAGAAAGGGCGGGAGGGCCGTGAGCCAGGCCGACTCGCCGATCACGGCCTGCGATACGGGAGCGGGAAGCGGCCGCAGAGCTCCAGGCTCCGGCGGCGGACTTCGGCCCGCACCCCTGTGTCCTCGAACTGGCTGAGCATGAGGTGGATCAGCCCGGCGATCTCGTCCATCTCCGCCTCACGCATCCCCCGGCTGGTCACGGCGGGCGTCCCCAGCCGGATGCCGTTGGGGTTGTACGCGGTCCCGCCGTGCCCGGGGAAGGCGTTGGCGTTGAGGGTGATCCCGACCTCATCGAAGGCGGCCTGCACCGCCCTCCCCCGCACCCCGAAGGGCCGCAGGTCGATGACCATCAGGTGGTTGTCGGTGCCGCCGGTGGTGAGCACGCAGCCCCGCTCGAGGAGCCCATGGGCCAGGGCGACGGCGTTGACCAACACCTGGGCGGCATAGGCCCGGAACTCGGGCTGCGCGCACTGGTGGAACATCACCGCCTTGGCGGCGATGGCGTGGAGGAGCGGGCCCCCCTGGGTGCCCGGACAGACGGCCTTGTCGATGGCGTCGGCGTACTCGGCCCGGCAGAGGATCAGTCCGCCCCAGGGCCCGCGGAGGGTCTTGTGGGTGGTGAAGGTCACGTAGTCGCAGTAGGGCACGGGCGAGGGATGGACGCCTCCAGCCACCAGCCCGGCGAAGTGGGCCATGTCGACCATCAGCTTGGCGCCCACCTGGTCGGCGATCTCCCGGAAGGCGGCGAAGTCGAGGAAGCGCGGGTACGAGCTGTAGCCGGCGACGATCAGCTTGGGCCGCACCTCCTCGGCCCGCCGGCGGACCTCGTCCATCTCCAGGCGGCCGGTCTTCTCGGAGACGAAGTAGGGCTCGAAATGGTAGAGGCGGCCGCTGAAGTTGACCGGAGAGCCATGGGTGAGATGGCCGCCCTGGTCGAGGGCCATGCCGAGGACGGTGTCCCCCAGTTGCAGGCACGACGCGTAGACCGCCATGTTCGCCTGCGAGCCCGAATGCGGCTGGACGTTGGCGTGCTCGGCGCCGAAGAGCTGCTTTGCCCGCTCGCGGCAGAGGTCCTCGATCTGGTCGACCACCTGGCAGCCGCCGTAGTAGCGCTTGCCCGGGATGCCCTCCGCGTACTTGTTGTTGAGCCAGGAGCCGAGCGCCTCCAGGACGGCGGTCGAGGCGAGGTTCTCGGAGGGGATCAGCTCGAGCGTCTCCTCCTGGCGGCGGAGCTCGTCGTACATGAGACCGGCCACCACCGGGTCAGTGGCGCGCAGGTGCGGCTTGTCGGCGAAGGAGCCGGGGGCGGTCCCCGGGGGGAGTTCGGCGGCGGCAGGCGCCTCGGCGGTCTCGGTCACGTCCGTGCCTCCCTCATGGGTACGGGGTTCAGCCTCCGAGGTGCGGGCCAAGGGCGATCCGCGTGATCGGCCCCTCCCGCAGCAGGCGCGGAGGCCTCGACGACGCGTCGATGATAGTCGAGGCCATCCCGGTGCCGGGACCGCCATCGATGACACCGCTGACCTCGGCCCCCAGCGCCGCCTCGGCCTCGGGCCCGGTGGCCGCGGGGGGCATACCGTGCCGGTTGGCGCTGGTGGAGGCGATCGGACCGGTCTCGTCGAGCAGGCGCCGGAGCAGGGAGTGGCAGGGGACCCGCACCATCAGGGTCGTCCCGGAGCGCGGGATGGCGAGCCGCCGGCTCCCCACCGGGCAGACCAGCGAGAGCGGGCCCGGCCAGAAGGCGGCCGCCAGCGCACGCGCCACGCCGTCCATCTCCACCAGGCCGTCGAGCTGGGAGATGTTGGAGGCCAGCAGGTTCAATTCGAGCTGCGGTGGCCGCCCCTTGATGGTGTAGATGCGCTCGATCGCTTCGGGATTCGACGGATCACCGGCCAGGCCGTACACGGTGTCGGTGGGGATGACCACCACCTCCCCCGCCCGGATCGCCGCCGCCGCCGCCTCGATGGTCATCACGCGCGCTCACCTCGGATCTCGACGACCCGCGGGCGGTGGGTGAGATCCTCGACGGTGACGATCGCCGCCTCCGGCCAGATGCCGCGAGCGAGCTCGGCGACGGCGTCCGCCCGGCGGCTGTCCACCTCCAGTCCCATCCAGCGCACCCCGGCGGCGCGCTCAGCCACGGCGGGGAGCAGGTCCCGGTAGGCATCCAGGCCGTCCGCGCCGCCGTCCAGCGCCAGTCGCGGCTCAAAGGTCACGTCGCGGGGCAGCTCGGCCATCTCGGCGGAGGTGACGTAGGGGGGATTGCTGACCATCAGGTCGAGGCCGGCCACCAGTCCCTCCGCCCAGCCGCCCTCGACGAAGAGGACGCGACCAGCGACACCCAGGGCCTCCGCGTTCTCCGCGGCAACCGCCAGCGCGGCCGCGCTCAGGTCGGATGCGATCACGGTGGCACCGGGGAGCTCCGCGGCGAGGGTGCAGGCGAGGCAGCCGCTGCCGGTGCCGAGGTCCGCGATCCGCAACTCGCCGCCCAGCTCCCGTGCCACCTTGAGGGCGCGCTCCACCAGGGTCTCGGTCTCGGGCCGGGGGATGAGCACCGCGGGGGTCACCCGGAAGCTCCTGCCGTAGAACTCGCGCCGACCGGTCAGGTGGGCGATCGGCTCTCCCCTCCCCCGCCGCCGCAGCAGCGTGCGGATGGTGTCCAGCTCGTGGTCGGCGAGGGGGCGGTCGTACTGGAGGTAGACGCCCAGACGCTCGATCCCGAGCGCGTGCGCCACCAGCAGCTCGGAGTCGAGGCGGGCCGAGTCGCTGCCGTGCTCCGAGAGATAGGTGGTGGAGAGGCGCACCACGTCGAGGACGGTGCGCGCGCCGTCGGGACCGCCGGGGATCGTCGAGGCCATCACCGGACTGTATCGGGCTCGCGGGGCTTGCGGGCATTCCCGCGCCGGTCGCGGGCGGGGAGCTGGTCGCGCGAAGAAGCCGGCGCCCCGCCTCCAGATCGCCTCCGGGCGTCCGGCGCTTGGGGGTTTCCCCCTCCCCGGCCCCCGTACCCGCCCGGTAGAGTGGCGCAATGGCGAGCCCCGACGCGATGGCCCCGGCCCGCACGCGAGCAGCGTGGACGAGTGTCGGGGTGGGACGGCTGACCCTGCTGAGCCTCTACTGGGTGGCGATCGGCTGGCTCTGGAACGCGCTCGGAGCCCAGGTGCTCCCCCCGATCATCACCAAGATGGTGGGCCAGGCCCATCAGGGGACGGCGCTCTCGGTGCTGGAGGGCTTCGGCACCCTGGTCGCGGTGGTCTGGCAGCCGGTGGTCGGCGCCGTCTCCGACCGGACCCGGCTGCGGTGGGGACGCCGGCGTCCCTACATCACGGGCGGAGCGCTGGGCTCCTCGCTCTTCCTCGTGATCATGGCCTTCGTCGGCGCCTACTTCTGGCTGCTGCTCGTCTACTTCCTGCTGCAGGTCGCCTCCAACACCGCGCAGGCGCCCTACCAGGGGCTGGGCCCCGATGCCATCCCCGAGAAGGACTTCGGCAGGTTCGGCGCCTTCTACGGCATCGGCAACCTGCTCGGCACCCTGATCGGTTTCGTGATCACCGGCATCTTCACGAGCCGCGGCCGGTATGACCTGGCCTTCTACGCCATGGCGGCGATGCTGGTGGTGAGCATGGCGCTCACCGTCACCCTGGTGCCGGATCGGGGTAGGCCGGACGCAAGCCTCCGCCGCGGCCTGGCTGCGATCACCCTCGGCACCTTCAACATCAGTCCTCGCAAGTACGGCAGCTTCCTCTGGCTGATGGGGTCACGGCTGCTCATCCTCATGGGCGTCGTGGGCCTGGAGACCTACGCGCAATTCTTCTTCAAGGATGTCTTCTACCCGGGCGGCGGGACGGTCCTCACCAACCACGCCAACGGTGCCACCACCGACCTGCTCGCCATCATCGCGCTGCTCGCCATAGCCGCCTGCTACCCGGCGGGGCGCGTCTCCGACCGGTGGGGCCGCAAGCCGATGGTCGTCGTCTGCGGCATCCTCGGCGCCATCGGGGCCCTGGGCCTGGTGTTTGCCCACTACCCCCTCCTGCCGGGCGCGATGACCGCCCCGGTCGCGTCGCTGCTCAACATCCCGCGCGGCCTGGCCCAGGTGCTCTGGTTCGGGGTCCCCATCGGCGTCGGGGTCGGCTGCTTCCTCACCGTGGACTGGGCCTTCATGATCGACCTGATCCCGGCCGCGGAGTTTGGCCGCTTCCTCGGCTTCTCCAACATCGCGACCGCGGGAGCCGGGATCATCGCCCGCTTCATCGCCGGACCGATCCTCGACCACTTCAACGCCGGCGGTCACATCCTCGGCGAGCTGGGTGGCTACCCGGTGGTGTTCGGCATGTTTGTCGTCTACTTCGTGGTCGGGACCTTCCTGGTCCTGCCGGTGGTCGAGCCGAAGCGGCGCCCGACGAGACCGGCTTTCGACAGGGCGGCGTAGGGCGGGAAGCGCGAGCGCCGGGCGTCACCTACCAGCGCTGATGCACCTGGGGCGAGATCTGGGCAAGGTACAGATCGGCGATCGCCCGCATCACCTCCGGTTGCAGAGCGGCCAGGTCGCAGGCGCGCGCGTTGCCGACCGCCTGCTCGTCGGTCTTGGCACCGGGGATCGCGGTGCTCACGGCCGCGTCCATGAGGATCCAGCGGAGAGCCCAGGAGCTCATCGGAGCGCTGCCCGGCAGCATGCCCCGGAGCCGTTCCACCGCGGCCAGTCCGGTTTCGTAGTCGACCCCGGCGAAGGTCTCGCCCACGTCGAAGGCCTCCCCATGGCGGTTGAAACTGCGATGGTCGGAGCTGTCGAAGGCCGTCTCCCGGCGCAGCTTCCCGGTCAGGAGACCCGATGCCAGCGGGACCCGGACGATCACGCCGACGTGCCGGGCGCGCGCCTGGGGGAAGAACAGCTCCGCGGGGCGCTGGCGAAAGATGTTGTAGATGATCTGGACCGTCTCGACGCCGGGGTACTCGATCGCCTTGAGCGCCTCCTCGACCCGCTCCACGCTGACCCCGTAATGGGCGAGCACCCCGTCGGCGCGCAGCTCGTCGAGGTACTCGAACAGCGCTGGGCGGTAGTAGCTGTCGGTGGGCAGGCAGTGGAGCTGGACCAGGTCCAGGGTCGGGACCCCCAGGTTCTCGCGGCACCGCTCCGCCCATTCGCGAAAGGCCGTGCGCGTGTACTGGGCCATGTCGAGGGGAGCGCGCCGCCCGATCTTGGTGGCGACCACGATGCGCTCGCCGGGGCGCTCGCGGAGGAAGCGGCCGATCAGCCGCTCGCTGCGTCCGTCGCCGTAGACGTCGGCGGTGTCGTAGAAGGTGACCCCGGCGTCGGCGGAGGCATGGAGGGCGTGCAGGCTGGCCGCGTCATCCACGCTGCCCCAATCACCCCCGATCGCCCAGGATCCGAATCCGATCTCGCTGACCGTGAGCCCGGTGCGGCCCAGTTGCCGGTAGCGCACCTCACACCTCCCTTTCTGTTGTCACTGCGGCTTCCGTATCGCCCCCCAGCTCACCCGGTGGCCCCCTCCGGCTCGAGCAGGCGCCGGGCCTCGTCCTCCTGCATGAGCGGCTCGACGACCATGTCCAGCTCACCCTCCATGATCCGGGGGAGCTGGTAGAGGGTGAGGTTGATGCGGTGGTCGGTCACGCGCGACTCGGGGAAGTTGTAGGTTCGGATCTTTTCGCTGCGATCGCCGCTGCCCACTATCGAGCGGCGGGTACCGCGCAGCTCGGCGTCGCGCTCCGCCTGGGCGAGGTCATAGAGGCGCGCCCGCAGCTCGCGGAGCGCCTTGGCCCGGTTCTTGATCTGCGACTTCTCGTCCTGACAGGTGACCACCAATCCACTCGGAAGGTGGGTGATCCGGACCGCCGAGTACGTGGTGTTGACGCTCTGACCGCCGTGGCCGGTGCTCATGTAGACGTCGACCTTGAGGTCGTTCTCGTCAATGGTGACCTCAACCTCGTCGGCCTCGGGAAGCACGACCACGCTCGCCGCGGAGGTGTGGATCCGGCCCTTGGCCTCGGTCTCGGGCACCCGCTGGACCCGGTGCACGCCGGACTCGAACTTGAGCCGGGAGTAGGCGCCGTGACCGTGAACCTCGACCACCACGGATTTGAGCCCGCGCGCCCCCGAGGGGCTCTCGCTGATCAGCTCCACCGACCACCGTCGCCGCTCCGCGTAGCGGCCGTACATCCGGAGCAGGTCGGCGGCGAACAGCGCCGCCTCGTCGCCACCGGTCCCGGCCCGGATCTCGACGATGACGTCCCGCTCGTCGTTGGGGTCGCGGGGGACCAGCAGGCGCACGAGGACGGCCTCGGCGGCCTCGGCGGCCTGGCGCTGAGTGTGCTCCTCGTCCTGGAAGAGGGCGACCACCTCGGGATCGTGCTCTCCGTGCACCTCCTGCGCGGCGGCGTCGGCGGCGGTGACCGCAGCCCGCCATCGCCGGGAGGTCTCGACCACCTCGCTCATCCGAGCCCGCTCCTGGGAGAGCCGCTGGACCCGCGGCTGGTCGGCGTAGATCTCAGGATCGGAGAGCTCGGCCTCCAACTCCCGGTAGTGCTCAGTGATGGCGGCGACCCGCTCCTCGAGGCTTTCCATGGCTCAGGGATTGTGGGCCAGGCGGCCCTCGGGCGGGATGGTCACCCCATGCAGCTCACGGGATGGTGGCGTAGTTCTCGCTGACCCCACCCGTATCGCCGGCACGCGCGGCGGCCAGGGCGGCGATCGCCACCTCGATCTGAGAGTCGTCGGGCTCCCGGGTGGAGAGCCGCTGGGCGGCGAGGACGGGAACCAGGGCGATGCGCCCGAAGCGCGTATCGCGGATCGTGGCCAGGCCCCGGATCGCCTCGTACGAGACCCCGGCGACCACCGGGATGAGGGCGATCTGGCAGGCGATCCGCACCGGCCAGAAGAGCCAGCCGAGAGGGGTGAAGACGATCACGCTCACCAGCGCCACCACCACCAAGAAGCCGGTGCCGCAGCGGGGGTGGAACCGGCTGGCCCGACGCACGTTCTCCACCTCCACGGGCGCGCCGGACTCCAGGCAGTTGATCGCCTTGTGCTCGGCTCCGTGGTACTCGAAGACACGCCGGACGTTCTTGCCCAGGCCGATCAGGAAGAGGTACCCGAGCAGGATGACGGCGCGGGCCACCCCCTCGATGAGCACCGAGCCGACCGATTGGGGAGCTCCGCGGTGGAGAAGCGACGAGGCGAGCAGGGGCAGGCCGACGAAGAGGCCGAGGCCGAAGACGACGGAGATGCCGATGGTGGTTCGCATCGCACCCGGGCTGATCTCCGCATCCTCCCCGAGCTGGACGTTGGCGGACCACTGGAGCGCCCGCATGCCGAGGGCGAGCATCTCCCAGAGCGCGGCCGCCCCCCGGAAGAGGGGGAGCGACCACGGCCGGCCGGTGTAGACCCGGGAGCGCAGCCGTTCCGAGAGCACGGTGATGCTGCCATCGGGACGGCGCGCGGCCACCGCGTACTGGCGCCGGCCGCGCATCAGGACACCCTCGATGACGGCCTGCCCCCCGTAGAAGAAGGTGGCGGGCGGCGCCGCGGCGGCGTTGAGGGCCGCGGTGCGGAGGATGTCGCCGACCGAGGGACCGCGCTCTCTCACAGCGCCCATCGTACTCGGCGCTCGGAGCGGCCATTCCCATCGGAGGCGCCCCGAACCGCCTGCCGGTGAGGCGCGCCGGTGATGAGCCCTAGCGGGCGGCGGTGCGGGCGGCGGCCCGGCGCCGGAAGCGCTCCACCTGGCCGCCGGTGTCCACGATCCGCTGGGTCCCGGTGAAGAACGGGTGGCAGAGCGAGCAGACCTCGGTCTTGAGCTCCGGGAGGGTCGAGCCCGTCAGGAACGTGTTACCGCAGACGCACGTGACGACGGCGTCGGTGTGGAACTGGGGGTGCAGGGCAGCTTTCATGGACAGGCTCGTACTGAGGGGAACGGAACGCAGCGAGGATACCACGGGGGCCGTGAATCGAAGCGGGCACGGGTGGTGCTTCGCTCCGGTCGCGATCAGCCGGGATGGGCAACCGGTCGGGTGAAGTTGCCATGGGCCACCGTCGGGAGCCGCTGCCGGGCCGTCTCCAGGGCAGCCCCCATCCCGATTCCCGGCTCCATCTCCGGCAGCTCCTCGAGGAGCCAGTCGTGGTCGACGTTGAGGCTCCGCCACTGGATCTGGTCGACCCCCATCTCGGTGCAGGCGGCGATGGTCGCCTCCAGCTCTCGCGGGGTGTCGGTGATCCCGGGGAAGGCGAGAAGATTGAGACAGACCTGGCCTCCGGCCCGCTTCACGATCCGGCCGCATTCGAGCACCTCGGCGAGCCCGTACCCGACGGGGCGGTAATAGGCGCGGAAGATCGGATCGGTGAAGGAGATGGCGCTGATCCGGACGCTGTCGCAGCCGGCCGCGACCATCCGCTCCAGCACCCGGGGCCGGCTCCCATTGGTGTTGACATGGATGGTGGCGGTGGGATGGCGCTCGCGGATGGCGGCGGTGGCCTCCACCAGGGCTCGACCCCGGGTGAGCGCCTCCCCCTCGCACCCCTGGCCAAAGGAGACGATCGCCGCCTCCTCTCCGGCGAGAAAGTGGTCGGCGAGCCCGGCGAGCTCCGCCGGCGTCGGCGCGAAACCCATCCGCTCCTGCGGCGAGGGCACGGCGCCGTCGCTCTGCAGGGAGATGCAGCCAAGGCAGTCGGCGTTGCAGGCGGGTGACGCCGGCAGGGCAGCCTCGTAGCGACGGAGGAAGGTGTTCTGGGCGGTGTAGCAGCGGTACTCGAGCGCGCAGCGGGCCAGGTGGTCAACCAGGCGGTTGCCGGGGAGGGCGCTTCGAGCCGCGTCGACCGCCTCGGGCAGACCCGCCGTGGTGTGACGGCTCGGCTGCCACCACTCGAATGCATCGGTCGAGATGGCGGCGGCCACCAGCTCGCCGTCCCGTTCCGCGACCGCGGTGTAGCCGAAGAGGGGGAGGCGGCTGCTGCCCGGGACGGGCTGGGACGCCGGCAGCAGGGTCCTCAAGTGCCCGACGGGGAGGATCGCGGCAACCGGCACCCACCGGTCGTCCAGCGCAACGAACCTCCCGTGGCGATCCACGCCCCGGGCGCGCCGTCCCGGGAGGTGGGCGATGGTGGCGCCCTCCGGCAGGGGGATGACGTCGGAATCCTCCAGGGGAACCAGGGAGTGGCCCGATCTGGCGGCAGGCCGGAGCCCCTCACGCACGTCGAGGGAGCCGTCGGGGTGGGCAACACAGAGGCGCACAGGCCCATTGTGTCCGGGTTCGCCCCGGCGCAGCATCGGGGACAGGCCGCCGCCGACCGGATCGGGACTGTCGGGGGGCCGCCGGCCGGGGGGCCGGGACAACCCCGGTGCCGGCCCGGCGTAAGGAGAGGGGCAGGCGACAATGTCTTGTTAGGGGCAGGCGCCAACGTCCTGTTAAGGGCAGACGACGACGTCTTGTTAGGGGCAGACGACGACGTCTTGTTAGGGGCAGGCGACAGGGGCAGGCGACAACGTCTTGCTGACCGATCACGGCACAGCCCGCCATCGCTTCGCGTACCGTAACGCTGGCTCCGCCCACAACGTATACACATGGGAAGGGCGAGCCGCCCGCCCCGACGTCGCTGGATCACGAGGGATAGGGACACAGTCGGTCAATGCGAATCCGCCGCCCGCCAGTCCAGCCCATTCGCCTGCTCCTGGCGCCCATCCGCCTCGCCGGCCGCCACCTGTGGGTCATGGTCGCCGCCGGCTCGGCCGCCCTCTGCGCCGTCCTCGGGTGGCTCCTGGGCAACGGCCTGGCGCAGTACTTCGAAGCCCAGGGGATGGACAACGAGCGCGCCTACCTGCTCACCGCCGTGGTCCTGGTGATCCTGGCAACCGCGGTGGTCGGGGCCGCCTCGCGCCGCCCGGCGCCGACCAGGGTCGGTGGCCTGGTCGGGTTCGCGGCCATCGAGATCGTCCCCTTCCTGGTGCGAGCAGCCAACCAACCGGCCATCGCGGGGCTCAAGTACCAGCAGAACATCCTCGGCTGGATCCTCCAGCCCCTCGGCATGCTCCTCCTCGCGGCGATCAGCGTGGTCGTGGGTACCGCTCTCGGGGTGGGCCTGGCTCGAGACGCCACCCACCTCCCCCCCTTCTTTCGACGGCGCCGGTTCTGGCCGGCGATCGCGGTGGCGCTCGCACTGGTCGTCGTGGCGTCGGGGGCGGCGGTGACCGCACTCCAGGATGGCCCGCTCAGCGCCCTCCGCAACTATTCGGAACCGACGGCCGTACTGCCGAGCACCTCGACCCCGGCGGCCTCGTCCACACCCTTTGTCGTGGTGCCCGACCCCACGCCCGACATCTCACTGCTCCGCCAGATCCCCGGGGGGGTCTCGTACCTCACCATCGCCAACCGCCAGGTCGACGTGTACGTTCCCGGCGTCTACGGCGCGGACCCCGAACTGAGCCTCCCGGTCGTCTATCTCCTGCACGGCACGCCGGGACAGCAGGCGGACTGGCTCAACGGCGCTCAACTGTCCGCCGTCCTCGATCAGATGATCGGGACGGGCGTCATGCCTCCGACGATCGTGGTGCTTCCCAACGGGAACACACCCCGGAGCACGGACACCGAGTGGGGGGACAGCTCGTCTGGAGACATCGAGGCCTGGATCGTCAACCAGGTCGTCCCGAGCATCGACCTCCAGTACCGCACCCTCGGAGCCGCCTACCGCGGCATCGCCGGGCTGAGCAGCGGCGGCTACGGAGCCGTGAACATCGCCTTCCAGAATCCGACGGTGTTCAGCTGGGCGGGCAGTTACTCCGGGTACTTCGTCGGCCGTGAGGCGACCTTCGGGTCGGCCTGGAGGGCCAACAGCCCGCTCTACACCGCCTCGGGCGTTCCGGTCGCGGAGCGCATGCCCCTCTACCTGGGCGCGGGGAGCACGGACTACGTCTTCAAGCCTGACACGGCGCAGTTCGCCGCCACCCTGACCGCTCTGGGTTGGCCGGACGTCGACCTCCAGACGGTGCCGGGTGGGCACGGCTGGGTGGCCTGGACGCCCGAGATGGTCCAGAGCTTCACCATGCTCGGACAGCTGTGGGGCCCTGAACCCTGGTTGACTCCGGTCAGCCCGCCGCAGACGGCGCCAGCGGTGGCGGCGGCCGGCAGCGCGAGCGCAAGGGGGGACCTATGATGGCCGCGGTGAGTTTTGTGGCAGCGCTCGCCCAGCATGCCGTCCCGGGCCAGGGACAGTTCCTGCTCGAGCATGTGCTGGGACCCGTCGTCATCGCCCTGGGACTGCTGGCCGCCCTCGCGGGGAGCGTCCGGCACTCGCGGCCGGTGGTCACAGCCGCAACCTTCGCCGTCCTGGCCGGCGCCTTCAGCCTCGTGGTGCCGAGGAGCCCGCTCGCCGACTGGCTGGGCCTGGTCGCTCTCGCCGCAGCGATCGGATTCGAGGTCGGGTTCGCACTCGCCACCCGCGGTGCGGTGGGCGAGACCAGGATCCCCGGTGAGACGGAGCGGCTCCGCCTCCTCCACGGCCGGACCCACGTCTCCTGCTTTGCCGGGGACCGTGTCAAGAGCATCCTCCATACCGGTGGGGGGGTCGTCGGGTTCCAGGAGCGCTGGGGAGCCGCGGTGGCGGTGGGCGATCCCCTGGTCGCCCCGGGCCTCCGCAGGATCGCGGTGACCGGATTTCTCGACATGTGCGCCAGGAGGCGCTGGGTACCCTGCTTCTTCCAGACGGACGCCGCCCTCCGGGACGGGTACCGCACCTCGGGCTTCCGCCTCATCAAGTTCGGCGAGGAGGCGGTCGTGGAGGTCGACCGATTCGACCTGGTCTCGCCGACACGGGCGGACGCCCGGCACGAGGTCGCCCGGGCGCGGCGCGCGGGCCTGGAGGTCGTCACGGTCTGGGATCCACAGCCGCCGGGGGGGCTGTGGACCGAGCTGGAGCAGGTGTCCCGCGACTGGCTCCAGGGGCGGGGCGGCCGGGAGATGGGATTCTCCCTGGGGCGCCTGCGCGATGTCGACGGCAGCACTCGCTACACGGTCGCCCGCGATCGGAACGGGCGGGTGCACGCCTTCTGCTCATGGATCGAGATGGGCGACGACCGGATGGCCCTCGACCTCATCCGGCGCCGTCCCGACGCCGCGGCCGGCGCCGTCGACCTCTGCATCGTCACCGCGATCGAGCGGAGCCGGGTCGACGGCAGGGCCTGGGTGTCGCTGGGCTCGGTGCCCTTCCGCGAGACCCTCGACGACGCTCCGGACGGCCGCCTGGCGCGTCAGACCCGGGCCTACCTCTACGCGCACGGCTTCTGGGGCTACAGCTACCGGGGGCTCTCCCATTTCAAGGCGAAGTTCGCCACCGGCTGGGAGAGCCGGGACATCGCGGTGCCACGAGGCCTGAGCGGTCTTCTCGCCCTGGCCGCGCTCATCCGGCTGCACAGCGGCACAGCACCCTCCGCGCCCGGTGTCTCTCCCGTTCCGGTCGGTTTGGAGGCGGCGCCCCTGCCCTGAGCGGCCGGGGGCCACAGCGGAGTGGGGGGCGGGCAGAACCCTGCCCCATGAAGCCGATCTGCCTCCGAGGAGAGGATCAGGCCGGCGCTGGGAGCGCTGGGGTCGGAGGCGCGAACCTCAGGCGTCCGGCCCCTCGCTGCGCACCTTCTCGACCCGGACCAGCGCCTCGCGGAGGCTGTCGATCCACTCGCCCTGGTGGCGGGCCACCAGGCGGACGCACCAGGCCAGAGCCTCGCTCCGGCTCCGGGCGACGCCCGCGTCGATCAGGGTGTCGAGGACACGGCGATCGGCGAGCCGCAGCCGGGTCATCACGGGGACGCCGAGGGTCGTGAAGTGCTGGGTCACGTCCCCGCAGCGGGCGCCCCAGGAGATGGTGCGACCGAAGAGGCGTTCGGCATCCCGGGCGACCGCGATCCGCGCCTGCTTGGTGTCGGCGCGGAAGCGCTCGATGCGCGCGGCGCGCGCCGTGGCTCGGGCGGAGTCTCCGGTCTCCTCGGCCAGCTCGACATCGGGGATCTCGCCGACCACAAGGATCTCGTCACGGTCCCCGGTGATGATCGGGGCGCCGGTGAAAAGCCCCTCGGGAAGCCGGCCGGCGAACCAGCCGTGCAGTTCCTCATCGGTGAGCGCGGGGGCGGGGGTCGGTTCGGTCTGGTGGTGAAGGTGCTGATGTTCGAATCTCATGGCTTACATGATTACAGAGCAATTCAAGCGAGTCAATACCCGGCGGGCCGCGCCCCCCGACCGTGAGGCAGCCCCTTCTGCCGCGGATCAGTTGCCGCGACCCTTGTCGCGGTTCTTCTTGGACTGGTCCATGAGGTCCTGGAAGGTCTGCTGGCCGGCTCCGGGAAGCTGCTGTCCCGTGCCCCAGCCGGACTGCATCCCGCCCATCGCGCCCCGCTGGGCTGCACTCTGGGTGGCCTTCGCGACCATCTGGCTGAGCCACGCCTGTGCGTCCTCACGGGTCCTGAACTTCCCGGACCTGACCAGCCCGTCGAGAACCCGCGGATTCTGGGTGGCGGCGGTGAGCTGGGCGAGGCCGTCCGCGCCGGGGAGGCCCCCGGGCACGCCGCCGCCAAAGCCGCCGGGGAAGCCCCCGGGCATGCCGCCACCAAAGCCGGGAGGGAAGCCCCCGGGCATGGCGTCCGCCGCCGCCGGAGGGAAGCCTGGAGGCATCGCGCCGGGATCGGCCGGGGGAAAGCCCGGGGGCAGGGCGTCCGCCGCAGCCGGCGGGAAGCCCGGAGGCATGGCGGCCGGGGCGAACCCCGGGGGCAGGGCGTCCGCTGCCGCCACGGGGAAGCCCGGAGGCATGGCATCCGCCACCGCCGGGGGAACGCTCGCGGGCTGGTCGACCGGAGCATTCGGGGAGTAGCCGAAGAGGGACGCACCGCCCGAGGGCGGCGAGTAGCTGGGCGGTGGAACGGGAACGGGCTCCGGCTCGGGGGACTGACGGCGACCGAATTTCATGAGAGGCATGCTCGCAGGCGGGGATCCACCGAGTCAAACCCCACGGCTCAGCCGGAGGTGCCGCGGGCGGCGTCCTCCAGGGCTACCCGGAGCAGCGGCCCGGCGACCGGGTGCGCCGCCAGCGGCATCCCCTTCCCCAGGATGTCGCGCTGCGTCTTGCGGATGTAACGGCGCGTGAACTCCGGATCGCCACGAGCCACGACATCCCGGATGTTGGAGAGGCGATCCGCGGCCTTGAGCAGGGTGGCGTCGGGGTCCTTCCAGATCTCGCGGTAATGGGCCCGCCGCATCGCGCCGGTCATCGCGGGGGCTGGGTCGGTGAGCAGGGCGACCAGCTGACGGGTGCGCTCCGGAAAGTCCACCAGTCCGTCCACGGTGAGCTCGGAGTCCTCGACCGCATCGTGCAGGAGCCCAGCGGCGAGGATCGCCGGATCGGTGACCCCCAGCTGCTCGCGCAGGATGAGCGCCACCTCCACCAGGTGGTCGATGTACGGGGTCCCCTGGCGCCGGGGCTGCCCCGCGTGGGCGCGCTCGGCGATGGCGTGGGCACGGGTGAGCAGGGCCGCATCCGGCTCCGGAAGGCGATCCAGCAGGTCGGCGGGCGGACGGGCGGCGGCGGCCATGTGCCGACGATACATGGGGGCGCCGGAGGGAACGGCCGGGCGGCCCCACATGCTCCGGGCGGGAACGGGCTCCCGCGCCCCCCGGCGAGATCAGGCCATCATTGCCGATGACGTCACGCAAGGAGAGCCAATGAGCGCGGGAGCGCTGTTCATCGCGGTGTTCCTCGCCTGCACCGTGGAGGCGGTCGAGGCGACGACCATCGTCCTGGCGGCCGGCCTCGCCCGCGGCTGGAGGTCGGCGGCATACGGCGCGGTGGCGGCGGTCGCCGTCCTCACCGTCGTGGTGGCCGCGCTCGGGCCCGCACTCACCGCGATCCCGACGGATGCCCTGCGCCTCGTCATCGGCACGTTCCTGCTCGTGTTCGGCGTGCAGTGGCTGCGCAAAGCGGTACTGCGCGCGGGCGGCGTGACCGCTCTGCACGACGAGGAGGCGATCTTCCAGCGGAAGCTGGCGACAGCGGAGCGCGCCGCCCCTCAGCGAAGGGGCACCGTCCCGGACTGGTACGGGTTCACGCTCGCCTTCCAGGGTGTGCTCCTCGAGGGGACGGAGGTGGCATTCATCGTGCTCACTTTCGGGAGCAACCAGCACGCCATCCCCCTGGCCTCCGCCGCCGCCGGGGCCGCGATCCTCCTGGTGGGCGCGGCCGGCTTCGCGGTGCGGGCGCCGCTCGCGCGGGTGCCCGAGAACGCCCTGAAGTTCCTGGTCGGGGTCATGCTGACCGGGTTCGGTGCCTTCTGGGCGGCGGAGGGGGCGGGAGCGCGCTGGCCGGGCTCGGATGCGGCGCTGCTCGTCCTGCTGCCTGGTATCGCGGTCCTCGGCCTGCTGCTCACCGCCGGGCTGCGGCGGCAGGGACGCGCCCGGGATCGCCTGACCGCGGCCGCGTCGCCCACCCAGCAGGCGAGCTGATGGGCCGGAGGGTGCGCGCTCTGGCCGCGTTCGTGTACGACCTCGTCATCGGCGACGACTGGAGGGTGGCGCTGGGGCTGGCCATGGCGGTGGCCGTGACCGCCGCGGTCAGCCGGACCGCCTTCGCGAGCTGGTGGCTGCTGCCCGCAGCGATCCTCGCCCTGCTCCCGTGGAGCGTCTGGCGGACGGCACGGCGCCGCGCCTGAGCCGCCTCGACGGAGGTCAGGATCCCCTACTGGGCCGCCCGGGCCGCCCCTCAGACCAGGCGGTGGGCGTCCCTTGGGTCGAGGGCAAAGTGGTGCTTGGTCCGGATGTCGCGCACCGTGCCGCTCTGCGCCCGCATCACCAGGCTGTGGGTCTCCGCCCACCAGTTGTGGTACTGGACCCCGCGCACCAGGCCACCACCGGTCACCCCGGTGACCGCGACCGCGACATCCTTGCCCGGGACCAGGTCGGCGATGCCGAGCTTCGCCTCGGGATCGAACCCGGCGGCGCGAAGCGCCGCCGACTCCTCCTGGTTGCGCACCCAGGGCCGGCACTGCATCTCGCCACCGAGGCAACGCAGGGCACAGGCGGCGAGCACCGCCTCGGCGGTGCCCCCGGACCCGATGAAGACGTCGATGCCGCTGCCCGGCCAGGCCGTCATCAGCGCCGCGGCGATGTCGCCGTCGCTGATGAGCACCAGCCGGCTGCCCAGCAGCCGGACCCGCTCAATGAGGCTCTGGTGGCGGGGGCGATCGAGCAGCATGACGGTCAGGTCGGGGACCTGCACGTCCATGGCGAAGGCGATGCGGCGCAGGTTGTTCTCGGGAGTGTCGGCGATGTCGATGGCACCCCGCGCCCGGGGGCCCACCGCCAGCTTGTGCATGTAGGCGCAGGGGGGCGGCTTGGCGATCCCGCCGGGCTCGGCGGCCGCGGCGATCGAGAGTGCCTGCGAGAGCCCCTTGGCGACGAGGCTCACGCCGTCGACCGAGTCGATGGCCAGATCCACCGGATCGCGACCGACCCCGATGCGCCGCCCCGGGCTGAGGGGATCGGCCACGCCGCCGGCATCGATGACGATGTGCCCGTCGAAGGGCATGCCGAGGAGGGCCTCCTCCATGGCGCGTTCGCCGACATCGCGGGTGCTCGTCTTGTCACCGCGGCCGAGCCAGCGGCCGACGGCCAGAGCGGCGGCCTCGGTGGCGCGCAGGAGTTCGAGGCCGCGGTGCCGTTCGCGGCTCAACCGTGCCGGCGAAACCGTGGCCGCCCGATGCTCTGCTGCGGTCAGGGCTCAGCGGCCTCCATGGCCGGGTCGACGCACGACGAAAGGACGCCCCGGACCGATCCCACGACCTCGTCGGCGGCCGGCGCTGGAGCGGCGGCGACCTCGGCAGCCTCCGCGCGGGTCGCCTCGGTGTCGACGCCGGCCCGGCGGCAGACCGCGGCCATGAAGTCCCGGAAGAGCGGGTGGGGGCGGCCCGGCCGCGAGCGGAACTCGGGGTGGAACTGCGATCCGACGAAGAACGGATGGTCGCGCAGCTCGATGATCTCGACCAGGCGCCCATTCGGTGAGGTCCCGCTGTAGACGACGCCGAATTCGGCCAGACGCTCCCGGTATTGATTGTTGAACTCGAAGCGATGGCGATGGCGCTCGTACACGACCGACTCGCCGTAGGCCGCCGCGGCGTGAGTGCCCGGCTGCAGCTTGCAGGGGTAGACGCCCAGGCGCATGGTCCCGCCCTTGTTCTCAATGTCACGCTGCTCGGGGAGCAGGTCAATGACGGGGTTGGCGGTGAAGGCGTTGAACTCGGTGGAGTTGGCGTCCTCGGTGCCCAGCGCCTCGCGCGCGATGTCGATGGTCGCGCACTGCATGCCCAGGCAGAGGCCGAGATAGGGCACCTCGTGATGGCGCGCGAATCGAGATGCGAGCACCTTGCCCTCGATCCCGCGGTGGCCGAATCCGCCGGGTACCACCACGCCGTCGACGCCCTCCAGCCTCTCCGGGGTCATCTCCTCGGCGTTGACCCACTCCAAATGCATGTCAACGCCACAGTGCACGGCAGCGTGGCGAAGCGCCTCGGCGACGCTGATGTAGGCGTCGGGCATGGCCACGTACTTGCCGACCAGGGCGACACTCACTGCCGGCTTCGGTGCCTCGATCCGAGCCACCATCCGGCGCCAGTCGTCGAGATCGGGCGGCCCGGCCGAGATGCGCAGCAGCTCGACGATGTAGTCGCCCAGCCCCGCCGCCTCGAGCATCAGCGGCACCTCGTAGATGGAGCGCGCGTCGGGAACATTGATGACGGCCTGCAGGGGAACGTCACCGAAGAGCGCGATCTTCTCCTTCTGGCTCTCACCGATCAGACGTTCGCTGCGCGCGACGATGACGTCCGGCTGGATGCCGATGGAGCGGAGCTCGTTCACGGAATGCTGCGTCGGCTTGCTCTTGAACTCCTCGCTGGCCGCGATGTAGGGGACGAGAGTCAGGTGCACGTAGCAGACGTTGCTGCGGCCGATGTCGTTCTTGAACTGGCGGATCGCCTCCAGGAAGGGCAGCGACTCGATGTCGCCCACGGTCCCGCCAACCTCGACGATCACGACATCCGGTTCAGGAAGCTCGTTTTCGGCAACCCGGAGAACGCGCTGCTTGATCTCATTGGTGATGTGGGGGATGACCTGGACGGTGCCCCCAAGGTAATCGCCACGCCGTTCTTTGGCGATCACACTCGCGTAGATGCGACCGGTGGTGACGTTGCTCGCCTGGGAAAGCGCGACGTCGACGAAGCGCTCGTAATGGCCGAGGTCGAGGTCGGTCTCAGCCCCATCGTCGGTGACGAAGACCTCGCCGTGCTGATACGGCGACATGGTGCCGGGATCGACGTTCAAGTACGGGTCGAGCTTCTGCATCCCGACATGAAGCCCCCGAGCCTTGAGGATCGTGCCGATGGAGGCGGCGGTGATGCCCTTGCCCAGGGAGGAGACGACACCGCCGGTCACGAACACGAACTTGGCCATCGTGGAGGACCTCCCGGTGCCGTGGTTTTTCCGATGTTACCAGTTACTGATTGGGCGGGACACGCTGTTGACGATTGGAGGCCGCCGTTCCGCATCCGGACCCGGGCCGCGCCGACCGCCGCCTGCTCAGCCGGCGCCCCGCGGTTCGAGGATGACCACCCGGGTCTCCTCTGCCGTCCCCATCGCCCCGGTGAGACTGAGCTTGGGCTGGGTCGGCAGGGCCTCCTCGGTCAGCCCCATCTCCTTGGCAAACCGGTCAACNNGGGGCGATGGCATTCACGACCTTGGTGGCGGCCACGGCGCCGAGCGCATCCAGACCACCGACAGGGATGGCGAGCACATCCACCCGGCCCAGCGCGTCCACCTCGTCCTCGGTGAGCTGGCGATCGAGCTTGCCCATGGCGGCGACACAGACGTCGTCGACCTCGATGCGCATGATCGTCGTCTCGCCGGAGGCCAGCCCGTGGATGGTCACGCCACGAACCTCGAACTCCCCGGGTCCGGCCACCTCCTGGGGCTGGCCCTCACGCAGGCGCAGCCGCTCGGGAACGGTCTCGCCCTCGGTGCGCACGATGATGTCGGGGTTCGAACGGCCGAGGCCGGGCAGGGTTGTCGCGGGCGGATCGACGAGCACCACGACATCACGGCCGCGCAGGCGGAGGCAGGAAAGTCCGAGATAAGTGATCTCCACGGTCCGACCGATCTTAGCCGGGATGGGGGTCAGCACGGCCCGACCCGGCTGAGCGAGGCGGGACCGGGGGTCGCCGGCCGGACGCGGCCGAGCTGGGGACGATCCGAGCGCGTCAGCTCGCCGTCCCCACCTGGATCGCGACGGTGTCGGTGGTCGTGCCTCGGACCACGGTGGCCTCAGCGGTGTCGCCGGGGCTCAGGCCGAGGGAGGCGGGATCGAACAGATGGCTGGCGTCGATGGCGATCCCGTTGACCGAGGTGACGATGTCGCCCACCTGCAGCCCGGCCGCCGCGGCCGGACCGCCGGGGGCGACGGAGTTGATCAGGGCGCCGGGAGAGGTGCCGACGGCGGCGGCGCGGGCCGGGTCGAGGTAGCTGGAGACGACCCCGAAGGTGCCCGGGGTCTGCACCGCTCCTCCGGAGACGCTCGCGATCAGGGTCGCGGCAGCGTTCAGGGAGAGGGCCGTGACACCGGGCGGGGACGGGGCCTGGGTGATGGTGTCGACGATGCCGATCAGGTCACCGGCGGCGTTGAGCACCGGCGCCCCGTCGGCGCCGGGCAAGGCAGTGGCGTCGATGTTGATCGCCCCCTGCAGGGACTGACCGGTGGCCGTGTCACTGGCCACCGTCACCCCCACCGCGCTGATGTCCCCCACTTCCACATTCAGCCCTCCGGAGGCCGGGCGGCTGAGTGCGATGGCCTGGTCACCGACCGCCGGAACGGAGGCGGCGAGCGGGAGCTGGTCGAGATTGGTGACACCGGAGACGCGCAGCACCACCAGGCCGTGAGTGGCGTCCACGCCCGCGATCACGGCATCGTAGCCCTGGCCGTCGGCGAGCCCCACCCGGAGCTGGCTGGCGCCCTGGACGGCGTGAGCGCTGGTGAGGATCAATCCATCCGAGCTGACCACGACGCCATCGACGAGACTGGCACTCCCGTCCGCCAGCTCAGCGGCGGTCACCGGCTGCGTGGCAATCGTGACCACCGACGCCGCGTTCGCCTGGGCCAGCTGGCCGACGCTCTGGGGCTGGGTGCTCGTCGACCCGCTGATCTGCTGGTACACGTTGCGCTGGACCGGGCCATAGTGCTGGTAGATCGACCAGGCGGCCGCCCCCCCACACAGTGCCCCGACCAGGGCACCGAGAACCACGGCCGCCAGCACCCGCACGCGGGGGCCGGGACGGATCAGCGGCTGGACGGGTGGGGATTCCGGCGCGTTCTCTTCCATCGACCCCGCAGGGTACGACACCGGAGGGCGGCCATTCGCCACCCTTCTCAGCCTGCGCACGCCCGGACCCCTCCTCGAAGGCGCCCTTGACGCCGGGGCCCTGCCGCGAACCTATTGCTAGGTCGACGCCGTCGGCGACGCGGCAGCCGGGGTGCCCGACGGCGTCGGGAGGCTCACCCCGCCGGCCGCGAGCAGCAGCTCGAGCTGGCTGACGTCCGAGTTGATCGCGGCCTGCGCCTGGCCCGCCGCGCTCAGGTTGCCACTCGCGTAGTCGGCCTTGAGGTTGGCCTCCTGGGCGACCAGGTCGCTGATGATCGCCAGCTCCTGGGAGGTGTAGCCCCCGGCGGGCGCAGAGGCGGATGGGCTCGCCGTCGGGGTGGGCGAGGCTCCTGGCGACGCCACGGGGGTCGCCTCGGGTGAGGCGGCCGCGGTGGAGCCAGGCGGAGCCAGGCCGGTGGGCAGGGTGGTGACGTTGTACAGGGTCGCGATCGCGGCGGACAGACTCGTCCCCATGGCGACGCTGTTCTGTGTGCCGACGATGACGAAGCGGAGCTGCGGGAAGCTCACCCCGCTCGCCTGGTTGGGCAGCACGTAGAAGGGGCGCACAAAGAGGAAGGATTCGTCGTTGAAGGGCAGCACGATGACATTGCCCAGGTAGACCTGGGAGCCCGACTGCCCCACCAGCGTGCGCTCCTCACTGATGGTGGGGTCGGTGTTGGAGTTGTTGTCGAACTGGTAGGGACCGCGCACGTTGGTGTTGTTACCCAGGGGGACGGTCACCAGGGGCGGATGGTCCGTCGTCGTGTAGTCGGACTCCGCCGCCAGCCACGCGGTCATGTTGCTCGCCTGCCCGCCGCTCCCACTCTGATAGGGACTGAAGGTCTGCATCAGGACGAATTGCGGGGTGGGGTTGCCGGGCAGGGTCAGCTCGACGTACTGAGGTGTGGTCGTGACCACGGTGCCGTCGGGCTGGAGCCCCTGGGACGCGCTGTAGAAGTCGTTCTTGGAGAAGAAGTCGGCCGCGACCTGGGGGTTGCTCACCGGCAGCGTGTCGTCCACATGCACCTGAGCGTAGACCTGGACCTGGTTGCTGAACAGGTTTTCCGGGTAGCGGAGGTGCTGGACCAGGAAGGACGGCATCTGGCTGATCGGGTGGAGCAGCCCGGGGTAGATGCCGTTCCAGGCGGCGGTGAGGGGCTCCTGCATGTCGACGGCGTAGAGGGTGACGGCACAGGTGCGAGCGTTGACCACCGCCTTGACCGCGTTGCGCTGGTAAGAGATCCCGTTGACGCTGTCCGACTCAGGGAAGTTGCCCGTCTCGACGTAGGCATCCGCGATCCACATCAGGTCATCGGTCTGCGGGTCGGCCACGATGTACGGATCGGAGTCGACGGTCAGGAACGGCGCGATGCTCTCGATCCTCTGGTCGACGGTCCGGTTGATCAGGACCTCGCTCTGGCTGTTGGGGATGTTGCTCAAGAAGAGGTTGAGGCCCCCGAACTCGCTGATCGAGGTGGCCAGCTTGTCGATCGGGTTGTTGATCGTGAAGCCGGCCATGCCGGTGCCGGCGTGGATGTAGGCGTCCGGGGTGGACGGGTAGTTGAACTCCAACTGGTTGGTGTTGACCACCACCGGCTGATTGGTCTGCTCACCGCAGTAGATCTCCGGGTTGCCGCCGGTGCCGTCGAAGTCCAGGGCGGGGGGGGCACCGGAGGCGACCTGCTGGAGCGGCTCCTTGCCATCCAGGATGTCGGGCTCGCCCTCGGCCCCGATCTGGTTGACGGAGACCGCGGTGATGCCGTAGCCGTGGGTGTAGACAAAGGTGTTGTTGACGAAGTTGGAGTTGGGGATATCGGAGTCGGAGATCTCGCGAGCCCCGATCATCACCTCGGTCTGCTGCCCACTGGCATTGGGGTAGCGGTCGATGGTGACGTTGTTGTCGAAGGTCTGGTAGCTGCGGGTGCGATCGACCTGGTTGAGGACAGCCGGAAGCTGGCTCGGGTCCTGGACCCGGATGTTGGCGAGCGTCCCGGGGTCGGCGGCGAGATCCCCCGTCAGGCTCGGGCTGACCACCGTCTTGAAGGGCTCGTCGACGACGGACGCCTGACTGCCGGTGGTCTCCAGGCCCCAGGCGTAGCGACTCGAGGTCAGGTAGTTGTCGATCGACTTGGCCTGAGCCTGCTCGGCGTTGGGGTTGACAGCGGTGGCGGTGTAGACCGCCTCGGGAATGATGGTGAGCGCTCCCGCCACGACCAGCCAGCCCCCGAGCACGCCGCCCATCCAGGCGACCGTCCCCCAGGTCGGACGGCGCCGGCTCCTCCGGACCAGAAGCGCGCCGGTCGCAACCGCGAAGACGAGTGCGATCCACTGGAGGGCGCCCAGCACCGGGATGAGCACGTTCAAGTCGGTGGCATTGGGACCGACGAACGCGTACTGCGAATTCGGCTCGGTGGCCAGGTGGTAGACGCCGAAGTGCGCACCCAGCGCGGCCATGATGAAGATGCCGATCAGCGCCACGCCCGCGTGCCGGGTGCCGATCCTGAGCGCGTCGTCCGGGCTCATCCCCTTGGCCGGATGGAGCTGGACGTCCAGCTCATCGGGGGCGTGGATCACCATCAGGGCGGTGCAGACCACCGCGATCGCGCCAAGGAGGCCGACGACCGCGCCCCCCCAGAGCAGCGCCGAGAAGGCGTCGATCACCGGGAGGGTGAAGACGAAGAAGCCGTAGTCCATGTGGAAGACCGGGTCGGTGGCGCCGAAGGCGTGGCCGTGGATGAAGAGGAGGACGTCCTGCCACGAGCCGGCCAGATGGGCACCCCCGGCGATGCCGGCCAGCACGGCGATGGCTATCCCGGTCCAGAAGGTGATCCGTCCGGCCAGGGCGTCGATGCCGCGGACGGCGCGTGCCCAGAAGGGCACGCTGGCCCCGACCAGACCGCCCGTGATGACGGCGCCGATCAGGAAGAGGACGACGTGGGCGATCAGCGGGGTCCAGAAGACGTTGGTGTGCCCGAGGCTAGAGAGATAGAGGAAGTTGACCCGGAGCTGGGCCAGCGCGAGGGCCACGAGCACCAGGACGACGATCACGGCGATGACGATCAGCGCGATCTTCCGGAACCGGGTGTAGCGAGGAGTCCGGACCACCCGAGGCCGGCGCCGCTGGAACAGCAGCTGCGGGTCGAAATTGAAGGTACTCACCGACCGGCCGATGGTACTCGACTTGACCCCGGCGGTCGCGCCGGGACGTGCCCTCCCCGGTTGAGCGGGTCCCGAGCCGGAAGCGGCCGGTGGCTAGCGCCGCTGGAGCAGGAGACGGACGTCGAACGGGTCGCGACGCCGCCGGATCCGCCGCGAGACCTCGGGGCGAACCTGAACCATGTAGGGCTCCTGCTCGCGCAGAACCTCCTCGATGGCTTCGGCGACCAGCATCCCGCCGTGGACGGTCGGCACCCGGTCAGCGAGGGCGTCCGCCATCCTCTCCGTCACGACCGTGATCTCCATCTCGTGGGCCTGCTCCAAAAGGGTCAGGCAGTCGTCAAGGCGACGGAGCCGTTGCCGACGGTCCTCACCACCCTGCAACTCGATCATCGGTGAAAAATAGCGCAATTCGACCACCATCGGGAGTCCCGCCAGGTCGAGAGGCGGCGCCCCGCCCCCGGACCCCTCCCGGTGTTTCCGCCTTGCCTTCCCCATTCCCACCGGCACTGAGGCCGGATGGGATCAGCGGAAAGCCGTCCCCACCCGCCGGGGACGCGCCCGAGGCCCGGGAAGGGTGGCGGCAAGCGGGGTCTCGACCACCGCGGCCGGCCGCTCCGGCCGGTGGGGCCGGCCGCCCTTGCCGGCGGCGGCGGCGATGATCGGGCGGAGGTACTCCCCGGTGGCGCTCCGCGGCTCGCCGGCGATCATCTCCGGGGTCCCAGCCGCCACCACCTCGCCCCCGGCGTCCCCGCCATCCGGGCCCAGATCGATGATCCAGTCGGCGGTCTTGACCACGTCCAGGTTGTGCTCGATGACGATGACGGTGTTGCCCGCGTCGACCAGCCGGTGCAGAACGGTGAGGAGCTTCTCCACATCCGCAAAGTGCAACCCGGTGGTGGGCTCGTCGAGGATGTAGAGAGTGCGCCCGGTGTCGCGCCGCGAGAGCTCGGTGGAGAGCTTGACCCGCTGCGCCTCGCCGCCGGAGAGCTGGGTGGCGGGCTGGCCCAGCCGGATGTAGCCGAGCCCGACATCCTGTAATGTGCGGAGGCGGCGAACGATACGGGGCTGGTTGGCAAAGAGCTCGGCAGCATCGTCGACGGTCATCTCGAGGACGTCGGCGATCGACTGGCCGCGGAACTTCACCTCCAGCGCCTCGCGGGTATAGCGACGTCCCTTGCAGACGTCGCAGGCGACGTAGATGTCGGGCAGGAAGTGCATCTCGATCTTGATCATCCCGTCGCCCGAGCAGGCCTCGCACCGCCCGCCGGCAACGTTGAAGGAGAAACGACCCGGCTTGTAGCCGCGGATCTTGGCCTCGGGCAGCTTGGCGAAGAGGTCGCGGATGTCCGTGAAGACGCCCACGTAGGTGGCCGGGTTGCTGCGCGGGGTCCGGCCGATCGGCGACTGGTCGACGTCGATGACCTTGTCGATGTGCTGGATGCCCTCGACCTTCTCGTGCTTGCCGGGGCGCTCCTTGGCCCGGTAGAGGGCCTGAGCAAGGCGGCGGTAGAGGATNNCCGATGATGGTGAGGGCCCGGCCGTCGGTGGAGCGGCGCAGCGGAGGGACGGGGATCTGCAGCTCGCCGCGCAGGTACTGGCCGGTGATGCTCCGCTCGGAGGCGAGCACATCAGCGAGCGTGCCGGCCACCATCACCTCTCCGCCGCGCTCCCCGGCTCCCGGGCCGATGTCGACGATGAAGTCCGCGCTGCGGATGGTCTCCTCGTCGTGCTCGACGACGATCAGGGTGTTGCCCAGGTCGCGGAGGGTCGTGAGGGTGGCGAGAAGTTTGTGATTGTCCCGCTGATGGAGACCGATGGACGGCTCGTCGAGGATGTAGAGGACGCCCATCAGCTTGCTCCCGATCTGGGTCGCGAGCCGGATGCGCTGACTCTCGCCGCCGGAGAGCGACGCCGAGGCCCGGTCGAGGCTGAGGTAGTCGAGCCCGACGTCACTGAGGAAGCCGAGGCGCTCGCGGATCTCCTTGAAGGCCCTGCCCGCGATCTGCATCTCGCGCTCGGTGAGACGCAGATTCTCGGTGCGACCGAGCGCCTTCACGACCGTGAGGGCGGTGAAGTCCATGATGCTCATGCCGTCGACGGTGACGGCGAGAAACTCCGGCTTGAGCCGCTTGCCACCGCACGCGGGGCAGGGCTTCTGCATCATCAGCCGCTCGATCTCCTGCTTGACCCACTCCGACTCGGTCTCGCGGTAGCGACGCTCGAGGTTGGGGATCACGCCCTCGTAGGCCGCGTCGTAGGCATGCGTGCGCCCGGCGTGGGAGACGTAGCGCATCCGGACGGTCTCGTCCTTGGGGAGCCCGTAGAGGATGACCCGCTGCTCGCTCGCCGAGAGGTCGCGGAAGGCAACGTCGGTGGGAATCTTGTAGTGACGGCAGACGCTCTGGAGGACGTCGAGCAGCCACATCTGGGAGGGGCCCTTGGTCCAGCCGGAGAGGGCGCCGTCATCGATGGAGAGCGCGGGGTCGCGCACCACCGCGTCGCGATCGACCTCCATGCGCAGCCCGAGCCCGGTGCAGGTCGGGCAGGCGCCGTGGGGGTTGTTGAAGGAGAAGTTGCGCGGGGCGGGCTCCTCCATGGAGATGCCGCAGTAGACGCAGGCATAGTCCTGGGAAAACAGCATCTCGCCCACGCCCAAGGTGCGGGGCGCGCTGCCCTTTGGGGCTTCCGGGCCGTCGTCACCCTCGGTCTCGGCCCCGCTGGGCGCCTCGACCCCGGTCTCTGCCGAGGTCTGGCCCACGGCAGAGGCGTTCGCCATCCAGGCCGAGGCGGCACTCTCAGACCCGGAAGCGGTCGCTTCGGTGGCCTTGGCTTCCGCCCTCTCCTCTCCCTCACTCCCGGGCTCGTCGGCCGGGATCAGGAGGATCAGGCCATCACTCAGCTTGGCGGTCTGCTCCAGCGAGTCGCTCAGCCGGCTGCGCAGCTCGGGGCCGATCACCACGCGGTCGACCACGATCTCGATGTCGTGCTTGAACTTCTTGTCGAGGACGATCGGGTCGCCGAGGTCGCGGACCTCGCCGTCCACCCGGGCGCGGGCATAGCCCTTGCGGCGGGCCTCGGCAAAGATCTCGCGGTGCTCACCCTTGCGCCCCTGCACCATCGGCGCCGCCACCATCAGCCGGGTGCCCTCGGGGAGGGCCAGGACCTGGTCGGCGATCTGCTCGATGGTCTGCTTGCTGATCTCCCGGCCGCAGCGGGGGCAGTGGGGGTGCCCGATCCGGGCATACACCAGCCTGAGGTAGTCGTAGATCTCGGTGACCGTGCCGACCGTGGAGCGGGGGTTCTTGCTGGTCCCCTTCTGATCGATGGAGATGGCCGGGGAGAGGCCGTCGATATGGTCGACATCCGGCTTCTCCATCTGGCCGAGGAACTGGCGCGCGTAGGCGGAGAGCGACTCCACATAGCGCCGCTGTCCCTCGGCGTAGATGGTGTCGAAGGCAAGCGACGACTTGCCGCTCCCGGAGAGACCCGTCAGAACGATCAGGCTGTCACGAGGCAGGCTGAGATCGATGTTCTTGAGGTTGTGCTCTCTGGCCCCTCGGATGTCGATGGTGTCGTGTGGCACTTGCTACCTAGCGTACCCAGAACCGGTCGTCCGGCCACCAACCCGTCCGCGAGCGGCCTTGGCGTCCGGAGACGAACATGTGTACGTTACTCGCCTGGGGGGCCGTCCAGGGTCTGGGGTCGGCGCGGTCAGCTCGAAGCTGGGTCGGCAAACCCATCGACGAGGTCAGCCTCCTCTAAGCGTGCACCGTGCCTCGATTCTCGAAGGTCATGGCACGCTGCAGGGCAGCCGCCCGAAGCTCCTCGGCAATCTCGACCGGACCGCCGATGCCGGCCGCATTGACACCGGCTTGGGCGGCCTCCTCGACAACGCCTCCCACCAGGATCGCCAGCTCGGGGGTCCGATGGAACACGAGAACCCCGTGGTTGGCCAGCAGCAGGGCGGGAACGCCGGGGACGACCGCGGCCCTGATGTTGGCCACAGATTGGGCTGAACCGCGTGGCCCATAGCCGGCGACAGGCACTCCGGCAGCGAGCCCGAACATCGCCAGGGCCTCGACCCAGCAGCCTATCGGACGACGCGCCACCGCGTAGGCGGTGGCATAGGGCGAATGGGTGTGCAGCACACAACCGACATCAGGGTGGTCCTGGTACATGGCCGTGTGCATCGCGACCACGGCGCCCTGGATGGGTGGCAAGTCACCCTCGAGCAGGGTCCCATCCAGACGTAACCGCGCCACCGCGGATGGCAGGTGGCCTCGAAGCGACGGGCCACCCGTGAAGTACATCTCGTCCGATCCGGGAACCCGAAGACTCACGTTTCCGTGCCCGTTCGCGGAGATTGCTCCGCTGGCGACGACCCGTTGGGCCACATCGATGACTTGGTCGACCAGATCCTTGTCCATGGAACGCTCCCTCCCGCTAGGCGACGATCCCGTCGAACAATCGTAAGTGATCCCCGCTACGCGAGGGTTGGGGAATGTCACGTGAAGGGCTGCTTTAGAGTTCAGGGTGCGAGACGATTGTCGGGCTGACAGCCCACCAACGTCACCGCGGCAAGAGCACCCTTCGGGGGATGGATTCCTGTCCTACAGGGCCACTCGAGCCATCTGCCCTGAGTTCAGTCGGCCGCGCGTCGAAGCCGGACGAGGTTGACAATCTCAGTGTCGCCATGGAACGCGTCGATCACGCGGCTGGCTCGGCTGATCTGTTCGAGTGATCCGACCTCACCGCGGACGGTGACCACGCCACGGCCAGCGCGCACCGTGAGCGCGGCGCGGTCCGTGCTGAGGCATTCGACCAGGGCATCCTGGAGCCGGGCGCCCAACCCCAGGACCGCGCCACGGCGGCGTCGCGGGGCTCCGACCGCAAGCATCACGATGTCACAGGCGCCCATCGCAACTTCCCTAAAGGCTGGAGCCAAACTGCCCTATTCGTCGGGAGGCACACAGCTGGCAGGGTCACAGTGCCACCGATGACATCGTCCGTCATCGACTGTCGCGCGTCTGTCCGCTGGCGGACGCACGGGTCTGTCGAGGGGTCGCACGAGAAAGCCCATCGCCCCTGGGGTTTCGGCGCACCGCGTCACATACTCGGGCTCTCAGGTGAGGATGGGCCTCGTCCAGTCCGCTGCGTCAAGCCTGCCCTCGGCGTTCGCGACCACCGTCGAACCGGCGCCCGCCGGGCGAACGTATATCACCCGGCGGGCATATACACCGGAACAGGCGGGCTTCCCGTGGCGCTGACGCGTCCCGGCAAACTACGCCTCTACGAGGATCACCAGGCTGTCTCCGACCACGCCGTCATGTGCCATCGCCCCGACCATCGCCTCGCTCTGCATCGCGGCCATGAGGACATCCATGTCGGCAACATCCATCAGTACGGCCGCTCGGGTCGGATTCTGCGGGTCGACGAACGTCCGGATGTTGGTGACGCCGAGGGGTCCGAAGACCTCTTCGCGCTTCGACGAGGCCAGCCAATGTTTCTGGTCCTTGACATCGTGGTGGCCGATCACAGTGGGCATGTGGTCTTTTAGGTGTCGGTAGCCAAGCGGTAGCGCTGGGCCTCTATTCGGATCGTACACGTCCGCACCTCGTGCCTCAAGGCGATGATCGAGGGGGAAGCCTTGTGGGGCGTGACGTGCACTCGTCGGGCCGGATCCCGCCGAGGCAGCTATCGTTCAATGTCGTACCAGTGCACGATAGGTGTGATCGCGCTCCTCAGTGCCTCATCCGAAACTGATGCCCCCACTGGCGATCAGAGCGATCGCTGCAACAGCCATGAGTGCCGCGGTGGCCCACCCCACCGTCTTGGCGAGCTTGCCGTTCACGTAGTCGCCCATGAGGCGGCGGCTCCCAGCGATCAGCATGACCACCACCAGGAAGGGTGCGGCCGCCATGCCGTTGATGACGGCAACCACGATGAGCAATTTGATCGGATTGATGGCGAGGAGGCTGAGCGCCGTGCCCCCGAGCGTTCCGATGGCCACCAGCCCGTAGAAGATGGGGGCCTCGCGGACAGACCGAGAGAAGCCCCACTC
This sequence comes from Candidatus Dormiibacterota bacterium, assembly GCA_003142035.1. Taxonomy (GTDB): domain Bacteria; phylum Chloroflexota; class Dormibacteria; order Aeolococcales; family Aeolococcaceae; genus Changshengia. The sequence goes on along the minus strand of PLOF01000043.1, from coordinate 91,866 downwards.
CCGGCTGAGCAGCCCGGCCATGCCCACCGAGCCGGCGCCCGCGAGCACCGGGATGGCCAACAGGCCACTGCCAATGAAGCCCAATGCGAAGAGGACGCTGGCGAACTGCCCAGCCAGAGGCTTGAGTGCCGCGGCCGCCTGCGCAGCGCTCCGAATGTCTGTCTGGTGGTGGACGTTGAGCGTTTCCGCGGTGGCCACGATGATGGCGAACATGACCAGGTTGGAGAAGGTCATGCCGGCCACGACGTCGAGCCTGCTGGTCGATTGCTTGCGGCGCGCCCGCGCGGCCGCCCATCGCCGGAGCGGGAGGGCCTTCGCGCCCCCCTCCGGTCCCTCACGCATCTCCTCGAGTCGGTGGGCGTTCTGCCAGAAAAAGAGGTACGGCGAGATGGTCGTGCCCAGGGTGGCGACCAGCAGTGCCAGATAGGTCTTGTTGAGCTGCACATGAGGAATGAAGGTGTGGTCCAGGACGCTGCCCCATTGATGGGTGACGAGGACCGCCACCACCAGGTAGCTGAGAAGCGCGGCGCACAGCACTTTGAAGACCAGCGCAATGCGAGCGAACGTCCCCAAGGCAATCAGTGCCGAGATCAGAACCCCGGCGACGAGCGCCCATAGCCAGGTCGGCCCGAGGTGGAGGAGCTGCATGCCGCTGCCGATGGCGACCAGGTCGGCGGCGATGTTGAGTGCGTTGGCGACGAGGAGGGCGACGAGGAGCACGCCGACGATGGTTTGACCAGCCCGACGAAAGCGTTGGACGGCAAGCCCGCCCAGGCTGGTGCCGGTGGCGAGAGCGGTGCGGTCACAGATCTCCTGAACTCCGATCATCAAGGGCCAGGTCAGAAGCGCGGTCCACAGGAAGGCGAGGCCGAACTGGGCGCCGGCCTGGGAGTAGGTGGCGATGCCGGACGGATCGTCGTCGGAAGCGCCCGTGATCAGTCCCGGGCCCATCGCCCGCAGGTAGTGGCGCCAGACCGGACGGGTCGACGCCTTGGTCACGCCGAGCTCACCGCCGAACCGGCGTATCCGCCCGGGCCGAGGCGAGGCCCTGAAATCTCAAGACGCTGAATCTTGACCTGGGCCATACTGACCGCAGCGTCTGGAGCGGGGCGCTCTCGACGTGAGCACCCAACACTGGGATGCACGGATTGACCCGGCGGAGTGATCGGCGTGATTGCACTTGGCATCATCCTGATGATCATCGAATTCTTCGCAGGGATTCCGCTCCTGTGGACCATCGGCGTGATTCTACTCGTGATCGGATTGGCTCTCGTGCTCCCCGGCAGCCTCGGACATGCGGTCGGCGGCCGTCGCCACCACTACTGACGCAGGGCGTCCGCTGGCGCCGACGTCCGGGTCGGGACGTGTACCAGGATTGCGCTTCGGAGGATTATGTCGTGAGCTCTCGGCATTTCGACGTGGTGGTGCTCGGTGGGGGATCGGTCGGCGAAGTCGTGGCTCCAACCGTCGCCAGAGCTGGACACTCGGTCGCGATCGTGGAGGTGCTTCGTGTCGGTGGTGAGTGCCCCTACGTCTCCTGCATGCCGAGCAAGGCGATGCTCTATGCCGCCCACCTGCGTCGCGCGGCCACCGGAGACCAGTGGCTTGGCATCGACACCGATGCCAAGACGGTCGCAGAGGCGTATGCAGCCGCGACCGCTCGCCGCGATGTGATCGCGGAGCACCGTGACGATGGAGGCACTTCGCAGCGCCTCCAGGAGGACGGCGTCACCATCCTGCGCGGCAATGGCCGCATCACGGGCGCAGGTACCCTGACGGTCGGCGGTAAGAGCATCGACTGGACAGACCTGGTCATCTCAACGGGCTCCGCGCCCGTCATTCCGGAGATACCGGGCCTTGGCTCGATCGACGCATGGACCAGCGACCGGGCGCTGAGCTCCGACGAGCGTGTCGCGCGCCTGGCCATCGTCGGAGGGGGACCGGTGGGCTGTGAGCTCGCTGACGTCTACGCGAGCTTCGACTCACGCGTCACCGTCGTGCAACAGGCCCCCCGGCTGGTCCCACGGGAGGAGCCATCAGTCGGCGACGAGCTGATGCGCCTCTTTCAGCAGCGCGGCATCGCGGTCAGGGTATCGACGCAGGTCGAGGCCGCGGCGCGGACCGCGCACGGAGTCGAGCTGAATCTATCCAATGGACATACCCTGGTGGTGGATCGCGTCCTCATCGCTGCCGGACGCAAGCCCCGCACGAAGGTTGGGCTGGAGTGCATCGGCGTCGAGCCCGGCCCGCGCGGAATCGAGATCGACGAAACCTGCCGCGTCCGCGGCCAAGAGCATGTCTGGGCCGGCGGCGACGTGACCGGCGTCGCACCCTTCACGCACACCGCCTCGTATCACGGACGGGTGATCGCGTCCAATCTCAACGGCACGCGCACCGTGGCCGACCACCGGGCGCTGCCACGGTGCGTTTTCACGGAGCCGCCGATCGCATGCGTCGGCGAAACGGCGGAATCCGCCAGGCGCAAGGGGATGGACGTGACCGTGGCGACCGCTCAATTGGCGGCGACGGCCCGTTCGCAGACGGACGCGGCTTTGGACGGGCATCTCACACTCATCGCTGACCGGAAGCGCGGTGTTCTCGTCGGTGCGGCGGCGATTGGCGCTCGCGCCGACGAGTGGATCGGCGAGGCGGTGATGGCCATCCGTGCGGAGCTCCCACTCGAGGTCATGGCGGATGTCGTTCATCCGTTTCCCAGCTTCTCCGAGGTGTACGAGCCGGCACTGCGACAGCTGCTTTCCCGCGCGTGAGCTCCGGAATCGCCGATCGGGAGTCGAACTCGGCCGCGCGCGTCAGCAGCTCACTCAAGGCCGCTGCGGCATGGAGCGCGAACGGTTCGTCATCGTCCGACTCCATCCAGCGCTCAACGGCGATTCTGAAGGCGAGCATCCCCACTTCCGCCCCCAGTCGAGCGGTCAGCTCGTCCGCACCCCGTGCGCGCAGGGCGCCGCTGATCGACCCGGCGATCCTGGCGTGCTTGAGCAGTCCCCGCTCCTGCACTTCGGTGTTCGCCGCGACCACCAGCACGCGCTGGGCGGCCTTGGCCCGCTGCTGCGGGGTCATCGCGGCCCCGGCGGCCACTAACGCGGCGTGCAGGCACTCAGAGGGCGTCGCCTCCGGCGAGGCCCCCTGGATGGCGTCGCCGAACAGCCCGGCCAGCACGTCTTCACCGCCGAACAGAACCTCCCGCTTATCGGCGAAGTGCCGGAAGAACGTGGCGCGGTTCAAACCGGCGCGATCCGCGATCTGCGCGACGGTCGTCTCCTCATACCCGTTCTCCACGAACAGGTCCAGCGCGGCGGTCTCCAGGCGCTCACGCGCGTCCGGGGCCCATCTACTCACCATCACAGCATAGACGATGCGACGCAGTCGCATCCTTGTGTTAGCGTTGATGTGACCCGATCGCATCAACGTTCCGACCGCGGCGTGTGCGCCGCGCATCCTCATCACGTCAGCACCGCCAGGGAGAGTTTCCATGCGCATCTTCGTCACCGGTGCCTCCGGCTGGATCGGCTCGGCCGTCGTCCCCGAACTCATGAGCGCCGGCCACAAGGTCCTCGGGTTAGCCCGCTCGGACGCCTCCGCCAAGGCCGTCGCCGACATGGGCGCCGAGGTGTTGCGCGGCGACCTGAACGACATCGACGTGCTGCGCGCCGGTGCTCTCGACAGCGACGGGGTCATCCACCTGGCTTTCGTCGTGCCCAGCGTGACCGAGGCTGCGACGCGGACCGACGCCAGGGCCATCGAGACGTTTGCAACCAGCCTCGCCGGCTCCGGCAAGCCCCTGGTGATCTCTGGCGGAACGCTCGTCACGCCCGGACGACTCGCGACCGAACGCGACGAACTCGTCGCCGCCGGGCCCATCGCGGCCCGTATCACCAACATGCAGGCCGCGCTGGCTGCCGCAGACCGGGACGTTCGCGCCTGCCTGGTCATGCTGCCCCGCTCGGTGCATGGCGAGGGGGAACGTCACGGATTCATCCCCCAGCTCATCGCCATGGCCCGGACCAAGGGCGTCTCCGGCTACATCGGCGACGGGGCCAGCCGCTGGCCCGCCGTCCACGTGAAGGACGCCGCGACTCTTTACCGGCTGGCTGTCGAACAGGCTCCCGCCGGTGCGGTGCTCAACGCTGTCGGAGACGAAGGCGTGCCCGTCCGCGAGATCGCCGAGGCCATCGGCCGCCACCTGGACCTGCCGGCCAAGTCTCTACCCGCCGGGGAGTACGAGGGCATGCTCGTGCACCTGCTCGGCACCGACATGCCCGCCTCCAGCACCATCACCCAGGAGCTCCTGGGCTGGAAGCCCACCCACCCCGGCCTCATCGAGGACCTCGAACAGGGCCGCTACTTCATCTGATCGGAGAGGACCCTACCTGGTCAGGTGCCCACCCGGAGCGCCACGGCGGCGTCAGGTTCAAGGACCCTGAAGGTGAAGCTCTCCTCGATATACAGCCGGACGAGATCGACGTCATGGTCGGCATAACCGATGGACAGATCCTGCCCACAGTCGAGCAGGAAATCTCCACCTCGCAGGCTGAGCACGATCCCTCCCTGCACACCGGGCGCCCACACCAGCGGGCCACCAAGGATCTGGCGGAGGTGGTCCAGGAGCAGGTAGCCACCGTGCTCGGTGGTCTCGACGATCTCCGTGTAGATCTCCGGGCCGATGGCCAGCCCGTAGGGCCCGTCGATCCCGGCCTGGCGAAGCACGTCGACGGCGCGGGCGACTCCATTCGGATACCGTGGCGTGTCCTTGCCGAGCACGATCGGCTCGTGCGAAGTTCTCTCGGTGATGCCCTGCATCCCGGCCGCCGGGTGCCCGTGGAACACGGTCACGTTCTCCGCGAGTGCGATCTGCCGCGCCGCCTTGTCCAATCCGGCAAGATCGAAGTCGGTGGCTCCGCGCTCGGCGTCGTCCACCTCGGTGCGCGAGACCTTGAATTCGGCCCGCAGCTCCACCAAAGGCAAGACGCGCCGTTGCGCTGCCGTAACGCCCGCCGACGGTGCGGAGATCGAGACGAGCCGGCCCAAGGGAGTGGCGGAGTGCGACCAACCGTGCGGTCCGGCAAAGTCCACCAGCTTTCGGGCCGCCAGGTGGGTGGCGAGCCGTGTCTTGGCCTCCTGATCAATCGCCGTCCATGCCGCGTCGGAAATGGGCGCCAGGTCCCGGTGCAGGTGGTTCATTGCTCCGCCCCCTTGAGGCTGCCAATGCCGAGGGATTCCGACCCCTGGGTACCAGGCGCCACGTCCGGCCCCGGTGCAGCGCCCGTCATCTCGGCCTCGACCTGGGTGATCGGCTCGGAGGTGAACAGGAAGGTGCGCAAGTGCCCATCGAGGACAGGATCGTGCCGGCGCAGCCACTCAAGGAGCATCGCGGCATGTTCCTTCTCCTCGTCTCGGTTGTGGGCGAGGACCGCGGCAAGGCTTGCGTCAGAGGTCGCCTTCACCCGCTGGTCGTACCAGTCGATCGCCTCGAGCTCCTCACACAAGGACGTCCTGGCCCGGTGCTGATCGATGATCGCTTCGTCGAGAAGTTGAAGCGGCTCGTGTAGTCCTTCGCTAGCCATCGGGTGCCTCTCCTTTCAGGATCGTGCCGCCGCGAGCGGGACTTCACCTCCGAATGCCCAGCTCATCCAGGTGGAGCCGGAGCGCGGCTTGGTCATGGTACACGCGGAAGGCGGCCGCCACCTCCCGCGGCTGGCGGCCGTCCCCGCCCGAGGAGAGGTCAACTCCCAGCGCCCCGCAGAGCGGGCGCCGAGCAGATCCCAGGTGAGATTCCCCACGACGGCGAAGTGGGTGGTGGTTGACCGTCTAAAGTGAATGCGCTTCCCCGGCGTCCGCGTGCGCTTCCGCACGGCGGGCTTGACGAACCGGAACTCCCCAGCGAGCAGCAGTCGCGGCAGCCAAAGGGCGTCAGAAAGCGGTGGGGTCGGTCGGAACTCGTGGAGGACGGATATGCGCACAGTGTTCAGCGGTGGCCAGGTCTTCGACGCCAGAGGGCGCACGGTTGCGGAGGCGGACGTGGCGATCGAGGATGGACGGATCGTTGACGTGGGCCACCACCTCGACGGAGACCGGTCTGTGGATGCGACCGGCCGGACCCTGCTGCCCGGGCTCTTCGACTGCCACGTGCACATCGCGGCGAGGCACATCGATGTCTGGCGGCTGCTCCAGACCCCGCTCTCATACCGCTTCTTCGAGACGGCTCGCAGCCTGCAGGAGACGCTCCGAGCCGGCATCACCACGATTCGCGACGCCGGGGGCGCGGATCTGGGGATGAAGCGTGCCCTGGAGGACGGCCTCATCAGCGGGCCGCGGCTTCAGATCTCAGTGGTGATGCTGAGCCAGACCGGCGGTCACGGCGACCCGTGGCTGCCGAGCGGCGCCGAGGCACCGCTCATCCCCACCTACCCGGGGATGCCGAGCGGAGTGGTGGACGGACCCGCGGAGATCCGCCGCAAGGTGCGCGAGCTCATCCGCGACGGCGCCGACGTGATCAAGGTCGCCAGCTCGGGTGGGGTCCTCTCGTCAGGTGACGATCCCCGCCACCCGCAGTTCCGCCCCGATGAGCTGGAGGTGATGGTGACGGAGGCCGCCGCCGCCGGCCGCTGGGTGATGGCCCACGCTCAGTCGACGATCGGCATCAAGAATGCGGTGCGGGCGGGGGTTCGCTCGATCGAGCACGGCATCTACCTGGATGACGAGGCGATCGATCTCATGCTCCATCGCGGCACCTTCCTGGTACCGACGCTGGTGGCGGTTCAGGGCGTCATCGATGCCGCGGCAGCCGGGGCACAGATTCCCGAGCCAAGCCTGCGCAAGGCGCGCGAGGTGAAGGAGGCCCACAGTGACTCGTTCCGGCGGGCGCTCGCGGCCGGCGTGCGGATCGCCATGGGCACCGACAGTCCGATCACGCCCCACGGTCGCAACCTCCGCGAGCTGGCGCTCATGGCCGAGCAGGGCATGGCTGCTCCGGAGGCCCTGGCGGCGGCGACCCAGACCGCGGCCGAACTGCTGGGCCTCCAGGACGAGCTCGGCTCCATCGAGGCCGGCAAGCGGGCAGACCTCGTGCTGGTCTCGGGGGACCCCCTGCAGCTCGCCACTCTCGGCGAGCATGTCGAAGCGGTCTGGAAGGACGGCGTGGAGGTGTCGAGAGGTCGGCTGGCATCGCCGTCCGCCGCGTAGGGCCAGCCAGGCTGGACGCAGGGCCCCGTCGACCGCGCAGGCCGGCGATCACGACATCGAGCCCCTGAGTAGACTCCCAATCCCCGTCCCAAAGATGCGGCGCTCGAGCCAGAGCTAACAGACTCCGCTGGGGCCGGGGCGGGACTGCCCGACCCGTGGCCGGCGGCGAGATGGGAGACGGGAATGTCCGGATTGGCCCGAAATGCCAGCAGGCGTCCCTGGCACGTCCTCCTCCTCTTCCTGGCGCTCACCCTGGTCGGTCTCGGCCTGACCGGCGTGGTCTCAGGACGGCTGAACGACAGCCTCTCCCAGTACGACGACCCCTCGACGGCGAGCTCGCAGGCCCGCGCCGAGGTGCAGGCCGCGACCGGCGTCGACGTCGAGGAGGGCTACACGGTGCTGGTGGGGCTGCCCGCCCCCGCGAGCCTCGCGTCGGGAACGCCGGCGAGGGTCAGCGCGGTGGTTCGCCTGCTCCGGCAGCGCCCCGAGGTGGTGCAGATCACCGACGCGTGGTCGACGGGGCTGCCCGCGCTGATCTCGCGAGATGGTAGGAGCGCCCTCGTGGTGGCCAGCCTGCGCGCGGTCAAGGAGGTCACCGCCACGAACGCGCTGCAGGCGAGCATCGACGCCGATCCTCTGCTCTCCGGCCACGTGACCCTCGGCGGGTCCACCGCCCTCGACGCCCAGGGGAGCGCGCAGAGCCTGCGGGACCTGCGGCTCGCGGAAACGATCGCCATCCCGATCCTGCTGGTCCTGCTGCTCGTCATCTTCCGGAGCGTGGTCGCGGGGCTGCTGCCTCTCTTCGGGGCGATGGTGAGCATCGCGCTCACGACTCTGGGGCTCCTGCTCGCGACGAGCTTGGGCAGCGTTTCCGTGTACGCGCTGAATCTCGTGTATGCACTGGGGGTCGGCCTCAGCATCGACTTCAGCCTGCTGATCGTCTCCCGCTACCGCGAGGAGATGAGGACCACGGGCGCGGGCCACGCCGCGCTCGCGCGCACGCTCAACACGGCGGGTCGCACCGTGCTCTTCAGCGCGGCGACGGTGACGGCCGCGCTCGGTGCGCTGCTGCTCTTCCCCATCGTCTCGATCTCCTCCATGGGACTGGCGGGGATGATGGTGACGGTCTCCTCCGCCATCGCAGCCGTGGGGGTGCTCCCGGCGGTGCTGGCGCTGCTCGGCCCGCGCATCGACGCCCTCTCCCTGCTCCGACGCGGAGCGGCTGCGCAGGCGGCCGCCGATTCCGGGTGGTGGTCACGGCTGGCCCGCACCGTAATGCGCAGACCAGCGGCGATCGCGCTGGTGGTCACCCTGGTGCTGCTCGCGGCCGGCACCTCGGCGCTCGGCGTCCAGTTCACCGGCTTCTCGACGAAGGGACTGCCCGCAGGCCTGGCCGCGGTGCGGCTCGACAACATCCTCTCGTCAGACTTCCCATCCGTGAGCGCGGCACCGCTGCAGCTCATCGTCACGGCGGGCCCTGCCGCGGCCGCCGAGATCGACTCCTATGCGGCGGCGGTGGCTCGCGTCCCCGGAGTGGTCGGTGTGCAGAGACCGGTCGCGCTCGGCCCCGACCGCTGGGAGGTGGAAGCGACGCTCGGCGGCGCGTCGGCGGTGTCGACGGCCTCCCAGGATGCGGCCAACGCCGTCGGGCGCATCCCCGCCCCGTTCCCGGTCAGGGCCACCGGGTACACGGCGAGCTTCATCGACTTCCAAGCGAGTGTGGTCGCGCACCTGCCGTGGGCGGCGCTGCTGCTGGCGGCGACGACACTCGTGATCCTCTTCGTCATGACCGCGTCAGTGGTGCTCCCCGTCAAGGCCCTGATCATGAACATGCTTACGATGACCGCCACGCTCGGGCTTCTCGTCCTCGTCTTCCAGAAGGGCTGGCTGAGCGGACTGCTCGGGTTCCCGCCCCAGGGAGCCATCAACCTGATGACGCCGCTACTCGCGGGGGCGCTCGCCTTTGGCCTCTCCACCGACTACGGCGTCTTCCTGCTCAGCCGCATTCGCGAGGGATACCGAAGCGGGCTGCCGACCCGTGAGGCGGTCGCATTGGGGCTTCAGCGCGTCGGACGGGTGGTCACCTCGGCGGCGATCCTCTTCTGCATCGCCGTGGGCGCGCTGGTCCTCGCTCAGACCGTGATCCTCAAGGAGATCGGGCTAGGGGCGGCGCTCGCGGTCGTCATCGACTCGAGCGTGGTGCGCGCGCTGCTCGTGCCCTCACTGATGGCGATCCTCGGCCGTTGGAACTGGTGGGCGCCCCCGCCCCTCGCCGCCCTGCACCGGCGGCTGGGTTTGTACCGCCTGGAGGGTGGGGAGGTGCAGGGCGACAGCGCGCCGCTCTGAGGGATGGGGAGTAGGTCGCAACGCGCGGCAGGCACCGGGCGGTGTGGTGCCTTGGAGGACGGTGCTAGGGGAAGGCGGGCTGCCCGGCGACGGGATGGAACCCCGGGCACGTCCGGCTCAAGAACGCCGGATTAAACCAGAGGCCGCTGGAGAGATCGACGGTCGGGTGGGTGCCCGCGGTGACGGCCACCGACGTGTAGCCGGACTCATCCCCGCTGCACCCCTCGAGCGTCACGGCGTAGGAGCCCGCGCGAAGCCGGACATCCAGAGTGGTGGCGCTCCCCGTCCATCCGGCGTAGGCCACCACCGGGGGGATGGACACCTGCTGGTCGTCAGCAGGGACTACGAACGCCCGGCAACCCTCGGCATCGGCCGGGCACTGCGAAACCTTGATCACGACACCCGTCCAGGGCGAGCCTCCCGTCGCCTGCCGGACGATCAGCACCACCGCCGCGCCGAGGACAACGACTAGGGCGGCGGCCAACGCGCCGAAGCGCCGGCTGCGCCAGCCGCGGTGCCGCCCCCCGTGCCCCGATGGAGGGATCATGTCGGTCGCAGTCTATGCCGCTGCGACCGGAATGGCTGGACGAGGTGGCGCGGGGCACTCCGAACGCGGACGAGGAGAAAGGAATGGCAATGCGAACGACAACCCTCGGCAGCAGCGGTCCCGAGGTCGGCGTCATCGGCTTCGGCTGCATGGGCCTGACCGCCTCGTATGACCTGGCGACCCCACGTGACGACGCCACCTCGATCGGGGTGATCCACCAGGCGCTCGACCTCGGCATGACGCTGATCGACACCGCGGACGCGTACGGGCCGGACACCAACGAAGAGCTGGTCGGCCGGGCGCTCGCGGGCGGCCAGCGCGAGCGTGCGGTGCTGGCCACCAAGGTTGGCCTGGTGATGGGCGGTTCCACTCCGGCTGCCCTCTCCGGCACCGCCTCTCCGGGTGCGGGGCGGAACGGCCGCCCCGAGCACGTGCGAAAGTCGATCGACGGCAGCCTGCGCCGGCTGAACATCGATCATGTGGACCTCTACCAGTTGCACCGCGTGGACCCGGCGGTGCCGCTGGAGGAGACCTGGGGGGCGATGGCGGAGACCGTGGCGGCGGGCAAGGCGCGGTACATCGGCCTCTCCGAGGTGTCGGTGGACGAGATCCGGCGAGCGCAAGCGGTGCACCCCGTGACCTCGGTTCAATCCGAGCTGTCGCTGTGGACCCGCGACGTGCTGGCGGAGGTGCTGCCGTACTGCGCGGCGCAGGGCATCGCCGTGATCGCCTTCTCCCCGCTGGGTCGCGGCTTCCTCACCGGGCGGTTCTCGTCGTTCGAAGACCTCCCCCAGGACGACTTCCGGCGCCAGCTTCCGCGCTTCCAGCAGGACGCGCTGCGCGCCAACCTGGCGATCGTCGGTCGAGTGCGTGACATCGCCGAGCGGGTGGGGGCCACCCCGGCCCAGGTGGCCCTGGCGTGGGTGCTGGCCCAGGGCGAGCGGGTCATACCCATCCCCGGGACCAAGACCCCGAGGTACCTGACAGAGAACGCCGCCGCGGTCACCGTCGAGCTGCATGCGGCGGACCTGGCCGACCTCGACGCGCTCCCCGCGCCCGAGGGCACCCGTTACTGATGAACGTCTAGGATCGTGGTCTTGGACACGAGCAAGGAACCGGCTCTGCTCTTCGATCTGGACGGCACTCTGGTGGACAGCGTCTACCAGCATGTGATCGCCTGGCGCACCGCGCTGGAGAACGAGGGCCTGGACCTCTCCACCTGGCGCATCCACCGCCGTGTGGGCATGAGCAACGGGCTGCTGGTAAACGCTCTCGCCAGAGAGATGGGCAGGGAGTTCTCCGCGGAGCAGGTGGCGGCGCTGCAGGCGGGCCACGCTCGCATCTTCCGTGAACTCGCACCGCACGTTCGGCCGCTGCCCGGGGCGGTCGAGTTGCTCCGCGACCTCTCTCGGCGTGGTGTCCTCTGGGCGATCGCCACCAGTGGCACCCAGGCGACCGCCGGCCCCAATCTCGCCAAGCTGGGAGTGCCGGCGTCGGTGCCGGTCGTCACCCGCGACGAGGTCCCCTTTGCCAAGCCCGATCCTGACCTCTTCCTCGCCGCCGCCGATCGGTTGGGGGTAGCCATCACCAACTCCGTCGTCGTGGGGGACAGCATCTGGGATGTCCTCGCCGCCCGCCGCGCCGGAGCACTGGGCGTGGGCCTGCTATCGGGTGGCTACAGCCGCCAGGAGCTCGAGGTGGCGGGCGCCTTCCGCGTCTACCATGACCCTGCCGGCCTCTGGCTCCACCTCGATGAGCTGGGAATCCGGGGGTGACGTAGGGACATCGGTCCCACCGGCCTACTTCGCACCGCCTCCCATCGCCTGTGCCATCTGCACGGTCGTCGGCTGGTGAGCGAAGAATCCACCGTCGACCGGGATCCCCCATGTGACAGCGAGAGCAGCCTCGCCTGGCGAGGTTGGGGAATCTTGAGCAGGGGGCGGCATCTATACCCGCGCTGTTCCGACTGCCCCGCGTGACCTAGGTGCGGGAGGCTCATCCGGTCACCTCACCACCGTCGACCACCCCGGTCTCGGCACCGGCTCCCACCCTCAAACTCACCGATCCAGGTCAGAGCACGTTGGGGCGGTCCCGCCTGCTCAGCATCTCGATGGTCACATCGAGAGCGTCGAGGGCGTGGCGAATCCGGGCCAGCGCATCCTCTACCCGATCCCCCGGCAGCGTGAGGTAATTCTGCCAAAGGCGGCCGGTGCGGATCTGCGTAATTCGCAAGACCTCAGCGTAGGCGATCTCGAGATCGGCGCAGAGGCGCTCCATGCCCGGCGTGGACTGCAGCTGCGCCCTGTTCCTGTCCCACGCCCTGGTCCGGAGCAGGTACCTGGGCAGCCGTGTCCTTCCGAACGCTTCGTCAATCTTCCCCTCGGCGTCGCCGAGCTCTGCCGCCAGGAGACGCAGGACCGCAAGGGGCTGCGATTCCGGCGACGCATGACCGGTTCGCGCCCCGGAACGCGGAAGTCGACGCCACCACACAAGCAGATCGGGCATCCTCAGCCCAGGCTAGCATCCCCCCGGAGCTTGCCGCTTATCCTCGACCTCTGCCCTTCAGGCGAGCGCGGTCGAGTCAGGGCCTGCCAACAGATGGCCGGGTAAGCCGGACCCTCGGCTTCGGCTGCCGCGGACCAGGCCCGGGCCTACGACCCGGTGAAGAAGCGGATGACGAAGCGCCCGATCGCCGCCAACACATTCACTACATCTGGCCAGGTGACCGCGTCATTCTGGTCCTCGCGCCCGACCTCCTCCGCAGACGTGCGGCCAGCTGGGAGAGGTTCGGCGGCATCGGAGGGCGCCCGAAGACTGGCTGGGTCGGCGTTCGCCACCGTGTCGATGAGACCTGCCTCGGGTGCCGTTGATGCCAGGTGCACCGGGTCCCACCAAGTTGGCGGCTGACCAGGCTGGAGCATCACCTGGGCGATGGATGAAGCGCCGAGGGGCGTGGGGGTGTCGGCGGGGACCTGTGACTCTGGAGCCTCCTGGTCCTCGCCCTCATCGACGTCTTCGTTATCGGCCTCTTCGTCCACGTCATTCCCTGTGGGCCAGGACCTGCCGTTGGGCCCCGCCGTCAGTCGAGCGGAAGGGAGGCGGCGAGCGGCTCGGGACCGCCGTCGACCTCGACGTCCAGGATGTGGGCGATGTCCGCGGACGACCGCCCGACGTGCAGGCGGTAGGTGCCACCGTCCACGTACCAGCCGGCCCGCCCGTGGTGGAGCGGCCCGTCGTGCATGTGGGCGGCAGGATTGTGCCGGCGGCTCGCCAGCTCCCGCCAGGCCTCGTCGATGACGTCGTAGTAAGCGAAGGAGCGCTCGCCCAGCTCGAGGGTGACGGTCACCGACTCGCCGGGGTCCAGGTGCACCTTGGCGAAGGCCCTGAGCTCCTTCACGGCTCGGAGGTGTCGCTCCGGTGAGCCCGAGCCACCACCGGGCGGCGCAACGTAGAGCTGCACCACCTCCGAGCCCCGCCGGGCCCCCGTGTTGGTCACCGGGACGTCGACCCGCAGCCGCTCGCCGGGAGCCAGGCGCGAGTTCGACAGGCTCGGTTTGCCGATCTCAAAGGTCGTGTACGAGAGCCCGTGGCCGAAGGGGAAGCGCACCGGGAGCCGGCGCGCCTCGTACCAGCGATAGCCGATGAGGAGGCCCTCGCCGTAGCGGACCTGGCTGCTCTCCCCGGGGAAGTTGCCGTAGGCGGGCGAATGCTCGAGCAGCAGCGGCAGAGTGGTGGGAAGCCGGCCACCCGGCTCGGCTTCGCCGAGGAGCACATCGACGAGGGCGTTGGCAAGCTCCTGACCGGCGAACCACGTCTGCAGGACGGCGCCGGCGGCGTCGGCCCACGGCATGGTCACGGGCGACCCCGTGTTGACGACGACCACGGCGTCGCGCGTGGTGTGGACGATCCGCCGGACCAGCTCGTCCTGCATCCCGGGCAGGTCCATCGAGCTGCGGTCGACGCCCTCGGTCTCGATCGTCGAGTCGGTGCCGACGATGACGATGACGGCGTCGGCACCCTGGGTCAGGGCCACCGCCCGCTCGATGCCGGCCTCGTCCTCTCCAGCCTCGTACACGACCTCGACACCATCGCCCAGACGCCGGCGCAGGGCCTCCAGCGGTGACAGGAGGTAATGGGGCAGGACGGTGGCGCTGCCGCCGCCCATGATGCCCGGATGCTCGGCGTTGCGCCCCAGCACGGCCACCCGGTGCAGCACCCCGGCCTCGAGCGGCAGGACACCCCGGTTGGCGAGCAGCACAGCCGCCTCGGACGCGGCCCGGCGCGTCACCTCGCGATCCTCGGGCCGGTCCACCGGCTGCTCGTCCCGTGGCTCGTCATCGAGGGCCCCGACTTCCTCAAATACCGTGAGCATGCGCCGTACCTTGGCGTCCAGCTCCGCCTCCTCCACCAGCCCGGAGCGGATCGCCTCGGCCAGTTCCACGCCGAAGGCGCGTTCCGGTCCGGGCATCTCCAGATCCAGCCCGGCATGGGCAGCGTCGACGGTCTTCGCCAATCCGAACCAATCGGTCATGACGAAGCCCTTGAAGCCCCACTCCCCGCGGACGATGTCGCGCAGGAGGCGCGGGGTGTCGGGCACGTGCGTGCCGTTGACGCGGTTATAGCTGGTCATGAGAGCCAGCACCCCCGCCACCTTGACCGCGTGCTCAAAGGGAAGCAGGTAGAGCTCGCGCAGGGTGCGCTCATCGATCTCGGACGAGCTGGTGTAGCGCTCGAACTCCGTCTCGTTGCCGACCAGGTGCTTGACCGTGGCGATGACGCCCTGGTCCTGCACACCCCTGATGTAGGCGACGGCGAGCTTGGCGGTGAGCAGCGGATCCTCGGAGAACGCCTCGAAGTTGCGCCCCCAGAGCGGGTGGCGGTGCAGGTTGACGGTGGGTGCCAGCAGCACCCGAGCGCCCTTGTCGCGAGCCTGGCGCGCGACTGCGGCGCTGGCCTCCGCCACCAGCCCGGGATCCCAGGTGGCACCGAGGGCTGTCGCCGAGGGAATGCAGATCGAGGGCGTCACCGACTGGAAGCTGTCCGTCTCGCCCCGCGCGCCGTTGGGACCATCGGTGAACTTGACCGAGGCAATGCCCAGGCGCGGAATGGCGGCGGTATGCCAGAAGTCGATGCCCGCGGTGAGCGAGGCCTTCTCGCCGAGCGTCAGCTCAGCCACGAGCGCAGGGACGTCACGGGCAGGGCCCGTGCCGGCTCGGGGCTTGTCGATACCCGTCACCTCTCCCCTACTCGGAGGGCGCAGCGGCAGCGGCCTCGGCCTTCTCCTTCCGCTCGCTCTTCTCGCGCCGGGCGGACTTGGAGACCAGCTGCATCTTGATCTCGCCGTCGACCAACTCGACAACGACGGTGTCGCCGGGGC
Organism: Candidatus Dormiibacterota bacterium; assembly: GCA_003142035.1. Lineage (GTDB taxonomy): Bacteria > Chloroflexota > Dormibacteria > Aeolococcales > Aeolococcaceae > Changshengia. Next base: position 76,393 of record PLOF01000043.1, on the reverse strand, counting down.
TGTGCTTGAGCCGGAGCAACTCCTCGGAGAGCGGATCCTCGATCACCTTCTGGATGACCCGGCGGAGGGGCCGGGCACCGTAGATCTTGTCGAAGCCCTGCTCGACGATACGGTCCTTGGCCTCGTCGGAGACGGTCAGCTGCAGCTCCTGGGCGGCCAGGTGGACGGCGACACGGGCCACCATCAGATCGACGATCTGGCGCATCTGAGCGTGATTGAGCCGCTGGAAGACGACCACCGCGTCAACCCGGTTCAGGAACTCGGGACGGAAGGCCCGCTTGAGCTCCTCCAGGATGCTGTCGCGCATCTTGGCGTGGTCCGCGTCGATGGCACGGTCGGCCGACATCGCCGGCTGGAAGCCGAGCGAGAGATTGCTCTTGAGGCTGGCGACGCCGAGGTTGCTGGTCATGATCACGATGGTGTTGGCGAAGTTGACCGCCTTCCCCTTGGCATCGCTCAACCGGCCGTCCTCGAGGATCTGGAGCAGCATGTTGAAGACCTCGGGGTGGGCCTTCTCGATCTCGTCGAAGAGGACGACGCTGTACGGACGGCGGCGCACCGCCTCGGTGAGCTGACCGCCCTCGTCATAACCGACGTAACCGGGAGGCGAGCCGACCAGCCGCGCGGTCGAGTGCCGCTCCATGAACTCACTCATGTCGAGCCGGATGATGGCGTCCTCGTTGTCGAAGAGGAAGGCCGCCAGCGAGCGGGCCAGCTCCGTCTTGCCCACTCCGGTGGGCCCCAGGAACATGAACGAGCCGATCGGCCGGCGGGCGTCCTTCAGTCCGGCGCGGGCGCGCCGCACCGCCTGCGAGATCACCTTGACCGCCTCGTCCTGGCCGATGAGCCGCTTGTGGATCTCCGCCTCCATCTGGAGCAGCTTGGTGGTCTCCTCCTCCACCAGCCGGGACACGGGCACACCGGTCCACGAGCTGATGATCTCGGCGATGTGCTCCTCGGTGACGTCGGGCACCGTCGCGCCGAGCTTGTCCCGCCAGGCCGTCTCCTCGGAGACGTACTTCTCCTTGAGCTTCTTCTCGTTGTCCCGGAAGTTGGCCGCGGTCTCGTAGTCCTGACCGGCGATGGCCTCTTCCTTCTGGATCACGAGCTCCCGGATCTCCTTCTGCATGGCGCGCAGCTCGTCCGGGGTCGTGGTCAGCTTCATGCGGACCCGAGCGCTGGCCTCGTCGATGAGGTCGATGGCCTTGTCCGGCAGGGACCGGTCGGCGACGTAGCGCACCGACAGATCGGCGGCGGCCTTGAGCGCCAAGTCGGTGATCTTGACCCGGTGGTGCTTCTCGTAGAGGGGCCGGATCCCGTGCAGGATGTCGATGGTCTCCTGCAGGGTCGGCTCGTCGACGTAGACGGGCTGGAAACGGCGCTCCAGAGCGGCGTCCTTCTCGATGTACTTGCGGTACTCGTTGAGCGTGGTCGCGCCGATGCACTGGATCTCGCCGCGCGCGAGCGCGGGCTTGAGGATGTTGGCGGCGTCGATCGCGCCCTCGGCGGCGCCCGCCCCGACCAAGGTGTGGAGCTCGTCGATGAAGAGGACGACCTCCCGGGACTGGCGGATCTCGTCGAGGATCTTCTTGAGCCGCTCCTCGAACTCGCCCCGGTACTTGGTGCCGGCCACCAGCCCGCCCATGTCCAGGGTGAGCACGCGCTTGCCCATCAGCGACTCGGGGATGTTGCCCAGCACGATGGCCTGGGCCAGCCCCTCGGCGATGGCGGTCTTGCCGACGCCGGGCTCGCCGATCAGGGCGGGATTGTTCTTTGTCCTGCGGGAGAGGATCTGGACCACCCGCTCGATCTCCATGGCCCGGCCGATGACCGGGTCGAGCTGGTTCTTCTGGGCCAGCTCGGTGAGGTCGCGGCAGAACTGGTCGAGCAGCGGGGTCTTGCTCGGCTTCTTCTGGGTCTCCTTGGAGTCCTCTTCAAGTCCCGACTCGTGGAGCAGGCGCTCGATCTCGCCGCGCACCTTCTCCAGGTTGGCCCCGAGATCCTCGAGCACGTGGGCCGCGATGCCCTCGCCCTCGATGAGCAGCCCGAGCAGGAGGTGCTCGGTGCCCACGTAGTTGTTGCCCATCCGCCGGGCCTCCTCGAAGGAGATCTCGATGACCTTCTTGACCCGGGAGGTGGGGATGATCTGCTGGATGATGATCCGCTCGTTGCGACCGAGCACGGACTCGATGGTGCTGCGCACCTTGTTGATCTCGACGCCCAGGTTGTTGAGGACCTTGGCGGCCAGACCCTCACCTTCGCGCAGCAGGCCGAGCAGGAGGTGCTCAGTTCCTATGTACGAATGGTGCGAGCGCTCGGCCTCCTCCTGGGCGAGGGTGAGGACCTTCTTCGCTCTCTCAGTGAACCGCTCAAAGGGATACAAGACAGCCTCCGCGCCCCGCCCGGCCCCCCCACCCGGGAGGAAGGGGCCAGCTCGGGACATGCTCCAACGCTCTCCATTATGCCCATCGAGGGCGTCCGCCACTCTCTCCACCGCATTTGGGGGAGACGCGTGCCGAAGTGGTCATCCCCGGCTCCGCGAGCGGCATGGGAACGGCGGGCTTCTCCACAGGGGAGACGCCGAGCGGTGGCGACCCGCCCGGCACCTGGGATCACCCTGCCGGGCGGGTCACCGCGAACGCCGGCCGGCCGGCCGGCCGCTACGCCTCGGGCTCGGGCTCGACGGCGGTATCCGCCGGCTCTGACGCCGCCGGCTCGGGCGCGGACGCCTCCGCGTCGGGCGCCTCGGGCGCCCCTTCGTCCGGAGACCCCTCGAGGGCCTCCTCGGCCTCGGCGAGCGCCTCGACCAGGACCGCCTCGGCCTCGACCATCACCGCATCGGCTGCGGCCACGGTCTCCCCGGCGGACTGCGCAGGCTCCGGCTCGACCTCGGTCTCCCCTGATGCCTCGGCAAGGACCACCTCGCCCTCGACCTCCGGCAGGGCCGCTGCCTCGACGCTCTCGTCGAGCTCAGCCGCCGACTCCGTCACGACCACGACGTCCTCGGTCGCGGCTGCGGGCTCGGCCTGCGCCGCCGACTCATCGTCGACCTGGTCCGAGTCGTCACCGAGGTCGTAGGTGGGCGGCACGTACTCGGCCGGCCCCTCCGGCCCGCCACCGTGGAGCTGGCGGAGCGAGAGGCTGATGCGGCGCCGGGCGCGGTCGGCGCTCAGCACCATCACCTTGACCTCCTCGCCGATCTTGAGAATGTCCTCGGTACGCTCGACGTGGTCCCAGGAGAGCTCGCTGATGTGCAGCAGTCCCTCGACACCGTCGGCGATCTGGAGGAAGGCACCGTACTTCTTGGTCTTGGTGACCTCGCCGTCGACCACCTTCCCGGGTGGGAAGCGGTCCTCGATGGTGTCCCACGGGTCGTCGCTCAGCTGGCGCAACGAGAGACTGATGCGGGAGAGCTCGGGGTCGAGCTTGATGACCTTGACCCGGACCTCGTCCCCGACACTCAGCATGTCCGACACGTTGTTGATGCGGTCCCAGGAGAGCTCGCTGATGTGGATCAGACCATCGGCGCCGCCGAGGTTGACGAAGGCACCGTAGCTGGTCAGTCCGCTCACCTTGCCGGTGATCATGTCGCCGACCTTGAGCTTCTCGAAGAGCTCCTCGCGCTGGCGCGCCCTGTCCTCGTCCTGCGCAGCGCGCTGGGAGACGATGAGCCGGTTGCGCTTGCGGTTGACCTCGAGGATCTTGACGGGGATCTTGGTCCCCACCAGCTCCATCAGGTTGCCGGAAAACTGGCGCGCCACCTGGCTGGAGGGCAGGAAGCCGCGCAGCCCCATGATGTTGACGATCAGGCCGCCCTTGTTCTGCTCGCGGACCTCGGCGTCGAGGATCTCGCCCTCCGACTCCTTCTCGGCGACCGCCTGCCAGATCGACTCGGCGCGGGCCTTGCGGAGCGAGAGGATGACGCGCCCCTCCTCGTCCTCGGGCTGGAGGACGTACACCTTGACCCGCTCGCCGGATACCAGGATCACCGCGGCCTCGTTGCGGCCGGAGAGCTCTCGGTTGGAGATCACGCCCTCCGACTTGGCCCCGATGTCGACCAGCACCTCATCGGGATCGACCCGCACCACCACGCCTTCGACGATGTCGCCGTAGGCGAGGGACTTGACGTTGCCCTCCTCCTCGCGGAGAAGGTCCTCCATGGTGAGCGGCTCGCGCTCCGGGGTTTCAACGCTGGGGGCCAACTGTCTCCTCTTCTGTCTCTCTCGCCGTGCACCTCGGGGGAGTGTGCTGCCGAGGGATGTGGGCCCTGGGGCCCGGAATGGTGTCGCTTGGAGGCGAAGAACGGGCGCGTTTGCACCGTTACCGTGCGACACAGGCAGTCTATCAGGGTACCGCGATAGGGGCAGGAGGGCGCTGGGACCCCCTCCACACCGTGCTGCCGCCGTCTTCAGGACGGCGCCGTGCCCGACCCGCGCGATGCCGGCGCGGCCTCGAGCCGGTGACGCCGCGCCTATCCGACTGGTAAAAACACACCACCCGTCGCGGCGATGGCAGCGTGTGACGTGATGCCGGTCGGTGGGCCATCAGCCCGCCGGCGCCTGCTGTCAGGAGATCGTTGCACTTCGTGACCGGGGCAATACAGGACCCTCGGGGGTGGCGTCGCACCGCCATGCGAACCTCGGTGAGCCATGAGGGTCACGATCACCTGCGAAGAGTGTGGGCACAAGCACCGGCTGGAGCGCCGCATCAGCGAACCGGGACCGATCTGGATCATCTGCCACAACTGCGAGCTGCCGCTCCAGGCAGTCCTCGAGGGGCCGACCACCGCCCACCAGGCTGAGACCGCTTTCGCAGTGTGGAAGGACATCTTCAAGCTCTCCGACGTGGGATCTGCCAGCTAGGGTTCCGACCCTCGGCCTCCCTTCCCGGACCGGCCCTCCATCCGGTGTCGCGTTCGCCTCCGAGTGGACTAACCTTGAAAACCGATGGCACCGTCGACAGCGCAGCCTCCTGCCCCTGCCGAGACGCCCATCGAGGTTCCGGCGGGCAGCGAGCACACCGTTCGCGACCCGGGCTGGGACGTGCTGGTCTGGAATGACCCGATCACCCTCATGTCGTACGTGGTCCTGGTGCTCCGGCGGCTGTTCGGTTACGACTTCGAGACGGCGACGAAGCTGATGCTGCAGGTGCACCACGAGGGCAAGGCGGTGGTCGTCACCCAGCCCCGGGAGCAGGCCGAGGTCACGGTGTCCCGCCTCCACGGCTTTGGCCTCCAGGCGACCATGGGTCGCGGGTAGGGCGCCGGTGGCCGAGGTCCGCAAGCGGCGCGGGCGGATCCAGATCCGTCTCGACTCCGATGAGAGAGCGGCGCTGGTGATGATCGTCGAGCAGCTGGCCCCGAGCCTCGGCCAGGTCCGTCCGACCGTCCCCGTCGCCTACGACGATCCCGAGTTCCAGGCCGAGTACGACCGCTGGGTGCGCCCCGAGATCGAGCGGAGCCGGGAGGCTGATCTCGACGTCATCCGGGACTGCATCGGCTCGGGGGAGGACGTGACCGTGCTCACCGAGGAGCAGGCTCTCGCCTGGGCGCGCGGCCTCAACCTGCTCCGCATCACGGCGGGCGGGATCATGGGCGTCGAGGAGGACGGCTGGGAGCAGCAGGCGGACGACGCCATGCGGCGCTCCCCCGAGTTCCGCGTGCTGCTCGCCCTCGGCCTCATCCAAGAGGAGCTCGTCGCCGTCCTGGAGGGGTAGGGGCGGACCACCTCAGGAGAAGCGGGGGTGCGTGCGCAGCGAAGGCTCTGCGCAGGCGGCAGTTGCAATGCCGCCGAGCAGAGGGCGCGGCACGCCAGTCAGGGCGTGCCGACGGCCGGGCCGCAGCGAAGCACCACCCCCACGTCTCCTCGCTCGCGCAGATCCCTAGTGCTCGCTCCGCGTACTGAAAGGTCCTACGCTCGGAGCGAAAGCCCTCGGCTCTCGCTCCTCACTCCGTCGCCCTCAGTAGCGGGTCACCTTCAACGAGAGGTCCAGGGCGACCGCGCTGTGGGTCAGTGCTCCCACCGAGATGAAGTCCACCCCGCCGAGCGCATACGCCCGGGCGTTGCCCGGCTGGACGCCGCCACTCACCTCGACGATGGCGCGGCCCCGGATCAGGGCCATCGCCTCGCGCACCTGGCCCGGCGAGAAGTTGTCGAGGAGGATGCGCGGCGCCTTGTCGGTGAGCGCCTGCTGGAGCTCCTGGAAGCAGCTGACCTCGACGATCACGTCGTCCTCGGGGTACGCCTTGCGGATGGCGCGCAGCGCCGGGGTGACCCCACCCACCAGGGCGAGGTGCGTGTCCTTGATGAGGATGGCGTCGTAGAGACCGAAGCGATGGTTGTCGGCGCCGCCGATGCGGGTGGCGTACTTCTCCAGCGAGCGCAGCCCCGGGGTGGTTTTGCGCGTGTCGAGGATGGTCGCCTTGGTTCCCTCGACCGCCTTGACATAGCGGGCGGTCATGGTGGCGATCCCGGAGAGGTGCTGAAGGAAGTTGAGGGCGACCCGCTCCCCCTTGAGGATGGCCCGGGCCGGACCGTAGAGGCGGATGACGATCGCGTCCTCCTGGACCTTGTCGCCGTCCTTGACCTTGGCGTCGAACTGCACCCGCTCGTCGAGGAGCTCAAAGGCGCGGCGCGCCAGGGACAGCCCACAGATCACGCCGTCCTGCTTGCAGACGACCTTGCCGCGACAGGTCATGGCCGGGGGGATGAGAGCATCGGTGGTCACGTCGCCGGCCCCCAGATCCTCCTCGAGGGCCGCGCGTATGAGGATGTCGAGCTGCTCGGGTGCGAGCGTTTCAGTGATGGGCTGCAGGGTCGTGGACAACCTCTACTCCTCTCTGTTCCCGCATGACGTGGGACACACGCCAGCGGTCGATGCTCGTGGGGAAGTCACCACGGTGGTGAGCGCCCCGGCTCTCCTCTCGGTAAAGCGCGGCCTCGACGATGAGTCGGGCCGCGGTGCGGGCGAGCCGGCCGCGCCGCTGCGCGAGCCAGTTCCTGCCCTCTTCCTCCTCCCCCATCTGCGCGATCATCGCCCTGGCAGCGGTGAGGGCGGGACCGGTGCGGCTGATGCCGCAGGCCGACCACATCAGCTCGCGCAGCTCCTGCTCGGCCGCCAGGTCGGCGAGCCGGGCCTCCACCGCCACGGCGGGAAGCTCGGTGACGGACCCGGCGGGCCGGCCGGCGAGCCCGGCGACGGCCGCCAGGGCGGCACGCCGGCCGAACACCACACCCTCCAGCAGCGAGTTGCTCGCCAGCCGGTTGGCGCCGTGCACCCCGGTCCTGGCCACCTCACCACAGGCGTAGAGGCCGGGAACGGTGGTCGCGCCGTCCAGGTCGGTGACCACGCCGCCGATGGTGTAGTGGGCGGCGGGAGCGATCGGGATGGACTGCTCGACAGGGTCGACGCCGTGGCTCCGGCAGGTGGCGACGATGGTCGGGAAGCGCTCGGCAAGGCGCTCGCCGACGCCGCGGCAGTCGAGGAACACCGATGCGCTGCCGCTCCGCGCCATCTCCTCCCAGATCGACCGGGCGACGATGTCACGGGGGGCCAGCTCGCCGCGGGGGTCGGCGTCCTGCAGGAAGCGCCGCCCGTTCGCATCCACGACCAGACCGCCCTCGCCACGAACCGCCTCGCTGATGAGGAAGGCGGGGGCGCCCGGCAGCGCGAGGACGGTGGGGTGGAACTGGATGAACTCGACGTCGGCGATATCGGCGCCCGCCTCGTACGCGAGGGCGATGCCGTCGCCGGTGGCCCCGGCCGGGTTGGTGGTGTGACGCCAGAGGGCGGATGCTCCACCGGTCGCCAGGACCACGGCGCCGGCAGTCACCCGCGCCCTCTCGCCGGAGGCGGGATCGCAGAGCTCGACGCCGGCGCAGCCGGCACCGTCAAGTACCAACTGGGTGACCACCTGGTCCTGGAGGACGGTGGCGCCGCTCTCGTGAAGGCGCTGCAGCAGGGCGGCCTCGATGGCCGCGCCGGTGGCGTCGCCGCGGGCATGGAGCACGCGGGCCCGGCTGTGAGCAGCCTCCCGGTGGAGGTCGACGCCGTCCGCGTTGCGGTCGAATGCCACGCCCCAGTCGGCCAGCTGGCCGACCCGGGCCGGCGCCTCCTCGACCATCAGGCGCACCGCTCGCTCGTCGCAGAGGCCGCGACCAGCGGCCATGGTGTCCTGGAAGTGCAGCTCCGGGGAGTCGTCGGCCCCGACCGCGGCGGCAATCCCGCCCTGGGCGGCCGCGGTGCAGCCGTCGTCGGTGCTGCCCTTGCTCACCACCAGCACGCGGGCGCGGGGGGCGGCGGTGAGCACGGCGGCGAGCCCGGCGACGCCACCGCCCACGACCACGATGTCGGGGGCCGATCCTCGAAGCCTGGCAGTCACGGTCAGGGCGTCACCGCCTCGGTGCGGGCCCGGTTGTGGGCGTCGACCAGGACGATGCGGGGGACGTGCTGTCCGAGTTCGGCGTCTTCGTAGTGGGCGTAGGTGATCACGATGACCAGATCGCCGACGGCGCCCAGGTGGGCGATGGCGCCGTTCAGGCCCAGCTCGCCCGGCCCGCCCTCGATCGCGTAGGTGACGGCCCGTGCCCCGTTGGTCAGGTTGAGGACGTGGACCTGCTCACCAGGGAGGATGTCGGCCAGCCGCATGAGCTCCGTGTCGATGCTGCAGGAGCCCTCGTAGTCAAGGTCCGCACCGGTGACGGTGGCGCGGTGGATCTTGGACTTGACGACGGTGCGCAGCATCCTTCGCTCCTCTCCGAATCCAGGCCGAACAGGGGTTACTCCCCCACACCGACGACCAGCCCTTCATCGGTTCCCGGCGTGAGCACGTCGATCAGCCGGACCCCGCCCATTCTAGCAGCGATGAGAATTTCGCACCGAACGTGCATCTTCGTGATCGGGAGGAAGGTCAGCGCGTCGACCACGGCCACGTAGTCCACGTCCAACGCGGGGCTCTCGGCGAGCCGGCGCAGGACCACATCGCGGATCGCCTCGGCGTCCCGCTCCCCGAGCCGGAAGGCTGCATCGGCGGCGGCCAGGGCGGCCGGGATGGCGAGGGCCTGGCGCCGCCCCGCGGGATCGAGCCGGGCATTGCGGCTGGAGAGGGCAAGGCCGTCCGCGTCACGGACGGTGGGGCAGACGACGATCTCGGCCCCGGTGTTCAAGTCAGCGGCCAGGCGGCGGACGACGGCGCACTGCTGGGCATCCTTGTGCCCGAAGTAGGCGCGATCCGGCCGGGCGGTGACCAGGAGCTTGGTCACCACCGTCGCCACGCCCTCGAAGTGCCCCGGGCGACGAGCCCCCTCGAGGGTCTCGACGAGCGCCCCCCGCAGATTGACCCGAGTGGCGAACCCCTCCGGGTACATGGCGGCCTCACTCGGAGCGTAGGCCAGGTCCACCCCCAGCTCGGCGCAGACGGCAAGGTCGGCGTCCAGGGAACGGGGATACAGGTTCAAGTCCTCGCCCGGACCGAACTGGATCGGGTTGACGAAGATGCTCACCACCGTGCGGTCGCATTCCGCCCTCGACCTCTGAATCAATCGACGGTGGCCGGCGTGCAGCGCCCCCATGGTCGGCACCAGCCCGAGGCTCTGGCCGGCGGCCCGGATCCGATCGCACCGGCGGCGCAGCTCCTCCGGGCCATCGACCCGGCTGAGGGGTGAGCGCCGGTCAGCTGTATGTGTGGGCATCGTCAGGGAAGGTGCCCGCTGCCACCTCCGCCGCATAGGCACGGGTGGCGGCCACCGCCTCGTCACCGAGCGGGGCGAAGACCTTGACGAACTTGGGCAGGGGGTCGCGGTTCAACCCCAGGAGGTCGTGGAAGACCAGGACCTGCCCATCGCAGCCGGGGCCGGCGCCGATCCCGATGGTGGGGATGGTGAGAGAGGCGGTCACCGACGCCGCCAGCGGCCCGGGCATGCCTTCGAGCACGACGGCGAAGGCGCCCGCCGCCTCCAGCTCCCGGGCATCGCTCTCGATCCTGGCGCCCGACTCCACCTCCCTCCCCTGCACCCGGAAACCACCGAAGAGGTTGACGAACTGGGGGGTCAGACCGAGGTGGCCCATCACCGGGATGCCGCGTTCGGTCAGTTTCGCCACCAGCTGGACGACCCGTCCGCCACCCTCGACCTTGACCGCGTGCATCCCCGCCTGCAGAAGGCTGGCCGCGTTGGCGATGGCCTGCTCGTCGGAGGCGTGGTACGAATTGAACGGCAGGTCCCCGACCAGGAGCTGGTCGGGGGCGCCACGAGCGACCGCCCGGGCGTGGTGGAGCATCTCCTCCATGGTCACGGGCAGGGTGTTGCGATAGCCGAGCATGACCATGCCGAGGGAGTCGCCGACCAGGAGGACGGGGATCTCGGCCTCGGCCAGGATCCTCGCCGTCGTGTAGTCGTACGCGGTGAGCATGGCGAAGCGCTCGCCGCGGCGCTTGCGTTCGAGCAGGCTGCGGATGGTCACTGGCATGTCGGGTCCTCCGTTGAGTGCGGGGAGGCGGGGATGGTGCGGTCTTCGAGCAAGGCGGAGATCTCCTCTCGGCCCCCCTCTCCGGCCAGAAGCAGGATCGCCTGGGTCAGTGCGCGGTAGAGGGCGGCGGTGTCGGGGCGCTCCCTGAGGGCTTCGAGGTGGGCGGCGACGGTGGCGGTGTCGCCCCTCACCACCGGGCCGGTGAGGGCCGCCCGGGGACCGACCCGGCGGGCATTGGCGAGTGCCCCCTCCATGAGGGAGACCAGCGCCTCCTCGGCGGCGGGCGGCTCCAGTCCCGCCGCCACCAGCAGCTCGGTGGCCGCGGAGAGCAGGGCGAGGGGGGCGTTGCCCGCCAGCACCGCGGCGGCGTGGTAGAGGGCGCGGGTTCCGGGGGTCAGCTCTATCGGCCGCCCGCCGAGATCATCGGCGAGGCCGCGGAGCGGTGCCTGGAGGGCGGGATCCGCTTCGATCGCCATCAGCGCCCCCCGGAGGAGGGGAGCCGATTCAACGCCGGCGAGCGCCTGGAAGGGGTGCAGGCAGCCGATGGTCGCCCCGGTCACCCGCAGCGCCGCCAGTGCCTCGAGCCCGAGGCTGGCGCTGCAATGGGCCACCCCGTGACCGCTCAGGTCGGTACCTCCGGCGGCCACCGAGGCGGCGACCCCGGCAACGGCGGTGTCGGGGACGGTGAGGAAGGTCAGGTCGGCGGCGAGGATCGCCGCCAGCGGGGTGGGTGCGGGCCGGGCACCGACCCGTGCCGCCAGGAGGCCGGCGCGCCCCGGGTCCCGGCCGGCGATGGCGGTGACGGGGTGGCCCGCCGCAGCGAGCGCGGCGGCCAGGGCGCCGCCGGCACGCCCGGCGCCGACGACGGCGATGGTGGCCGGCCAGGCAAGCGGAATGGCACGCGGGGCCGCCATCTCGACACGCGGGGCTGTCACCGTCTCGGTCACCTCTGGATCCAAGCGGGCTGGGTATGCCCGTCCGGCTCCGCGCCACGCCCAGCGCCTCGAGGCGCCGGATGGCGTCCCCGGGCACGCGACCTTTCGGAGGGGATGGGCCGGTGATCAAGTGTACCGCGGGCCTGGGGCGGGCCCCGCCCGCCTCAGCTCAAGAGGGGCTGAAGAACCCGGCTATCGGGGCCGGGGGGCGACCAGCGAGAGGCCGAGAAGCCCAGCGTAGAGGATGTCCCAGCCGAGCACGAGGAGGTAGACGGCCCGCTCGGCGGAGACGGCGTCGGCGAGCTGGCTGAGGGCGGAGACGACGCTCACCAGGGTCAGGACGAGCAGGACCACCCGGAAGATGGCGAACTTGGCCAGCCAGGCGAAGAGCGCGGTCACAGCGAGCAGGGCGGCGACCAGGACGGCCACCTCGGGGCCCAGATCCACGGTGCGCGTCACCATCCCTGAGGCCGTGCCCTGCTCAAACGTGACGTGCGGGAAGAAGATGCCCGCCAGCATCAGGAGCACCGCGACGAGCACGGACGGCACGGCGATGGCGACGCGCACCCAGAGCACCCAGTCCGTGCCGCTCCTCACCTCGGCGGCGGGATGTCCGGCGTACCCCCCGGAGACCCAGTCGCTGGGGGGCGGGTAGGCGGCACCGGCCGACGGGTAGCCACCGGATGGCGCCATCTGGGCGGCGACCGCGGGATCCCAAGCCTGATCGACTCGAGCACCCATCGGGGTGATCAGGGGCGCGCCGCACGCGCGACAGTTCGTCGATCGCCCAAGTGGCTGCCACAGCCAGCATCTGGGACAGGTGACGTCCGGCATCGACGCGAGTGTCCCAGTCCGCGATCTCTCGGCGGTGAACGATCCGGTCGCGGATCGGTTGCAGCCCGTCCCTGGAGCGGGCTGGCGGACACCCGTCCCCTGTGCCCGGTCCGGGTCAGACCCCGGCGGCCACCTCGCCCAGCTCAGGCCCGGCCGGCTCCTGCGTACCCTCGATCTCGTCGATGATCCGCTTCATCTCGGCCCCCTCCATGGTCTCGACCTCGGTCAGGCGCGCGGCCAGCACGCGGAGGATGTGCTCGCGACGGCGGAGGACCTCCTTGGCCCGGAGGAAGGCGGTCTCGACCAGGTGGTGCACCTCCTGGTCGATCTCGGAGGCGATGTCCTCGGAATAGTTGCGCTGCTCGCCGAGGTCGCGGCCCAGGAAGACCATCTCCTGGCGCTCGCCGAAAGTGCGGGGGCCCAGCTTGTCGCTCATCCCCCATTCGGTGACCATCTTGCGAGCCAGGTCGGTGGCCTTGCGGATGTCGTCGCTCGCCCCAGTCGTGATGTTGGCCTCGCCCAGGATGAGGTCCTCGGCGCAGCGTCCCCCGAGCATCTGGGCGAGCTGGTCGAGGAGCTCGGCCTTGCTGACCAGGTACCTGTCCTCGATGGGCAGCGAGAGGGTCCAGCCCAGGGCCATGCCGCGGCTGACGATGGAGATCTTGTGCACCGGATCGGTGTGCTCCAGGCTCATCCCGACCAGGGCGTGGCCCATCTCGTGATAGGCGATGGTGGCCTTCTCGTTCTCACTGATCATCCGGCTCTTGCGCTCCGGGCCGGCGATCACCCGGGCGATCGCCTCCTCCAGGTGCGGCATGCTGACCAGCTTCCGGTTCTGGCGCGCAGCCAGGATGGCCGCCTCGTTGATCAGGTTGGCGAGGTCGGCCCCCGAGAACCCAGGCGTCTGCTTGGCGAGGACCTCGAGGTCGACGGCCGGGTCCAGCGGCTTGTTCCGGGAGTGGACCTCCAGGATCGCCCGACGCCCGCGGATGTCGGGACGGTCGAGCATCACGTGGCGGTCGAAACGTCCCGGACGGAGCAGGGCGGGGTCCAGGACGTCAGGGCGGTTGGTGGCGGCGATGACGATAACGTGGGTCGCGGTCTCGAACCCGTCCATCTCGACGAGCAGCTGGTTGAGGGTCTGCTCACGCTCGTCATGGCCGCCGCCCAGGCCGGCGCCGCGCTGGCGACCGACGGCGTCGATCTCGTCCACGAAGACGATGCAGGGGGAATTCTTCTTGGCCTGGTCGAAGAGGTCGCGCACCCGGCTGGCGCCCACCCCGACGAACATCTCCACGAACTCCGAGCCGGAGATGCTGAAGAAGGGCACGCCCGCCTCCCCGGCCACCGCCTTGGAGAGCAGGGTCTTGCCGGTCCCCGGAGGGCCGACCAGGAGGACGCCCTTGGGGATGCGGGCGCCCACGGCGGTGAACTTGTCCGGGTACTTGAGGAACTCGACGATCTCGCCGAGCTCCTGCTTGGCCTCGTCGACCCCGGCGACGTCCATGAAGGTGATCGACGGCTTGTCGCCGGCGACCAGCCGGGCCCGGCTACGCCCGAAGGACATCGCCTGGTTGTTCCCCGACTGGCTCTGCCGGAGCATCCACCAGACGAAGAACACCATGATCCCGACGAGCACCAGCGTCGGCAGGAGGCTGATCAGGACGTCGGACAAGCTGCTCCCATCGTCTGTGTAGTTGGTGTAGCCGGCGGTCTGGAATTCATGGGTGACCTGGTCGCTGTCGCCGATGGTGGTGGTATAGAGGCTCCCCGCATTGTCATACCAGGTGACCGTACTCCCGTCGCTGCTGATGTGGGTCTCGTCACTGCCGCTGTTGGCGATGGCCTTGGGCGCGGTGTGGTTGGTCTGCCAGAGCTGGATCGCCTGCTGCAGCTGGCCGCTCGACATGGTGGTCGACGGAGTGCCGGAGCGGCCGTAGAAGACCAGGAGGATGACCACGACCAGGAGTACGCCGAGCATCCAGGAAAAGGGGCGCCGGGTATTGCGCATCCGATTCAGTCTATAGCAGGGGCTCCGAACTGCGCGGGAGGCGCGATCGAGGAGTGACAGGCTTGTTCCCGGTCGCCGCCGGCCCGGCCACGCCACCTCCCTCCAGGAGATCGCGCTGCCGTAACGCCAGGGTGACCAGCCGCCGCCGCGCTCCCGGGAAGACGCCCTCCAGGGCGGGCAGGAGGTCGTGGCGCACCCGGCTGCGCAGGAAGCGGGGATCGCGGTTGCTGGGATCGTCAACGGGCTCCAGACCGAGGGCCGCGCAGTAGTCCAGGGTCGCCTGGCGCCAGACGCGGAGGAGGGGGCGGGCGAGCCTCCCCTCGCGCTCCGCCATCGCGCGCAGGCTCCAGGGGGTGGCGCTGGTCAGGAGGCGCATCAGGACCGTCTCCGCCTGGTCGTCGGCGGTGTGGCCAAGGGCGATGGCGGTGGCACCGAGGCGGTCGGCGACCGCGGCGAGCCCGGCGTGGCGGGCCCGGCGGGCCTGGTCCTGGAGCGAGGGGCCGCTCTCGACCTCCACCCTCACCGCCTCGAAGCCGAGGCCGAGCCGGCCGGCCAGCTCCGCGACCGGTCCCGCCTCAGCCGCGGACCCCGGCCGCAACCCGTGGTCAACGTGGACGACGTGGAGGCGCCAGCCGCGGGGCGGGGCCAGCCGCGCCAGGGCATCGACCAGTGCGGTCGAGTCCGGCCCGCCGCTGCAGGCGACCACCACCGTCTCACCGGCGCGGAGGACACCGCGCCGATCGGCCGCAGAGGCGACGGCGCGACGGACCCGGCCGACGGCGGCCACCCGCTCACCGGGGGGGAGCTGCCGGGCCCACGTGGCGGTACCTGGGGTCGAACCAGGGACATACCGGGTATGAGCCGGGCGCTCTACCACCTGAGCTATACCGCCGGAGGGGGCGCCGGGGGCCGGACGCTCGACAGCTGCGACATCGGCACCGACGCAGGAGGGAGGAGTGGTTGCGGCGGCTGGATTCGAACCAGCGACCTTCGGGTTATGAGCCCGACGAGCTTCCACTGCTCCACGCCGCATCGGCAGCATAGCGCGGGCCGGGCGCTGCACGCCGGACTTGCGCGGGCAGAGCGCGCCAGGCTGGAGTTGCGCGGGGTCCCAAGTTGCCGGCGACCTCGGGAAGCGGGAACCGCCTGGTCGCGACCGCTGGTCCGGGGCCCCGCTGGGCCGGCGGTCGTCAGGGGGTCGGGGACGGCGACACGGCGACCGGGGTCGGGCTGGCCGGCACCAGGCTCGGCAGCGGCGGCGCGGGCGACGGCGTCGGGGTGGGCGTCGGGATGGGGGTCGGGACCGGGGTGGGGATGAAGGTGGGGGGCGCGGCGTTGAGGCCACCCGAGGAGGGCGCGGACTTGGCGCCGGGGTCGAGGACGTAGATCTTCTCGCCGGGCAGGTGGTAGCCGAGCCTCCGCGCCTGATCCTCCAGCCACGGCGAGCTCTGGGCCTCGGTGACCTCCTGGGCGCGCTGCGAGATCTGCGCGGTGAGGGCGGCGTTGGCCTCCTGGAGCTGGGTCACCCGAGCCTGGGCGGCGTGGTCCGTGGCGGCCGCGCCGTAGAGCGCGTAGGCGACCCAGCCGCAGGCGACCGCGACGACGAGTGCGAGGATCCGTCGCGCCGTGAAGGGGCGGGGTCGCTGAGGACCAGGGACGTTCATTGCGGGCCTTGGGGGACGTGGGCGGGAATTGGCCGCGGGACCCGTAGTCTGCTACGACCTCCCCGAAACCGCAACGGGTCTGCGAATACTCGTCGCGCCTACGCGGTCGCCTCCCAGCGCCGGCGCCACTCGTCTGGGCTCAGATCGTGGAGGTCAGCGCCGTCGGCGCGCGCCGCCGTCTCCAGCGCCCGGAAGCGGTCGGCGAAGCTGACGGCCCGCCCGCGGAGGGCGTCCTCGGGATTGACCCGGAGCTGGCGGGCGAGCGCGACCGCCGCGAAGAGGAGCTCCCCCATCGCCGACTCCAGGTCGCGGCTCGCCGGGGGCGGGGACGGCGAATGGCCGGCCACGGTGCCGGCGGTGGCCGGCTCACCCGCCCCCGGCTCGTCGAGGCCCTCCCCGCTGGCGGTGTCGGTGGGGGCCGGCGACCAGTCCGCCCCACGGTCGGCCCTGGCCGGCGCCTCGGTGGCGAGAGCCGCGAGCGCGTCGACCCCATCCCGCAGCCAGGCCAGGGCGGCGGCGACGGTGGGGGTCTCATCGAAACCGACCCGGGCGGGCCGCTTCTGCACCCCCTGGGCAAATGCGAGCGCCGGCAGGGCGTGGGGGACGCCCTCCAGGAGGGAGAGACGCTCCCGCTTCTCGATGCGCTTCAGCTTTTCCCAGTTGACGACCACCTCCTCCGCGCCGGCGACGGTGGTGGTGCCGAAGACGTGGGGATGGCGGTGGACCATCTTGGCCCGGGTGGTCTCGGCGACGTCCCCGATGTCGAAGCCGTCGGGCCGCTCGGCGGCGATGGCACAGTGCATCAGCACTTGGAGGAGGAGGTCGCCCAGCTCCTCGCGGAGGGTGGCCGTCCCCTGCGAGTCGATCGCCTCCAGGGTCTCGTACGTCTCCTCCAGGAGGTACGGACGGAGGGATCGATGAGTCTGCGCTCGATCCCAGGGGCAGCCGCCGGGCGCCCGCAGCCGCTCGATGACCTCATTGAGCTCGCGCAGCGACTGCACCGCCTCCTCACGCATCGCAACCTCCCATCTGGATGGGGGAAGCCCCAGGGTGAGCTCCTCCATCCCTCACCGTCGATCCCGTCGCCGGACCATCCACCAGACGAATGAGACCACGATCCCGACCAGCACCAGCGTCGGCAGGAGTTGGAGCAGGACGGTGGTCACGTCGCTCCCTCATTTGGTGGAGATGGTCAAGCGGGCACGGGCTGGCGGGCCCGGGTCAGCCGGCCCAGCTCCCGGAGCACCCCCAGGAGCACGCCCTCCCAGTCCGCGTCCGGCGACCGTCCGGGCGGCGGAAGGCAGTAGATGCGGGTCGGCGAGGTCTCGATGTAGGCCCGGAACTGGCGGGCCACCACCTCGAGGTCGAGCCCATGGCCCGAGGAGAGCTGGATCACCGCACCGATCCGCCCCGAGACGCCGCGCGCGCCGGCGATGCCGGGGGCGAGCCGCGGGCCCGCCTCGCCGCGCCAGGTCTCCACGCCCTGAGCCCCGGCGGCGACGGCGAGCAGCCGCACCCGCAGCGAGAAGACGAGCGCCTCCGCCTCCGGCGGCATCGGTCCGAAGCGGTCGGCGAGACCCCTCGCCCTCCGCTCCAGCTCCGGCTCGGTGACGCAGGCGGCCAGGTCCTGGTAGCAGCGCAGCCGGAGCTGCTCCTCCCCGATGTAGCCCGGGGGCAGGAACGACGCCTGGGGCAGCGATACGGTCACCTGGGCCGGCAGCTCGGCCATCGGCCGGCCCTGCAGCGAACGGACAGCCTGCTCCAGGAGCCGGTTGTACATCTCCAGGCCGACCGCCGCGATCTCGCCGTGCTGCTCCTCCCCCAACAGGTTGCCGGCACCGCGGATCTCCAGGTCGCGCATGGCGAGCTTGAATCCCGCTCCGAGGTCCTGCAGCTCACCGATGACGTCGAGACGCTTGTCGGCACGCTCACTGAGGGTGCGCTCCGGCGGATAGAGGAGGTACGCGTAGGCGCGCTGCCCGGCGCGTCCGACTCGCCCTCTCAGCTGGTAGAGCTGGGCCAGGCCCAGGCGATGGGCGTCGTCGATGATGATGGTGTTGGCATTGGGGATGTCCAGTCCGGACTCGATGATGGTCGTGCAGGCGAGCACGTCGACCTCGCCCTCCACGAAAGAGTGCATCACCGATGCCAGCAAATCCTCATGCATCTGCCCGTGCGCGACGGCGACGCGCGCCTCGGGCACCAGCTCACGCAGCCATTGAGCCTCTCGGTCGATGGACTGCACGCGGTTGTGGACGAAGAAGACCTGGCCGCCCCGGGCCAGCTCACGGGTGAGCACCTCGCGGACGAGCGAATTCTCGCGTGCGGTGACATAGGTCTTGATGGGCTGGCGCTCCTCGGGAGGCGTCTGGATGACCGAGAGATCGCGGATGCCGGCGAGCGCCATGTGCAGCGTGCGCGGTATCGGCGTCGCCGAGAGCGAGAGCACGTCGACGGCGACGCGCAGCTCCTTGAAGCGCTCCTTCTGGAGGACGCCGAAGCGCTGCTCCTCGTCGATGATGACCAGGCCCAGGTTGCGAAACTCGACGTCGCGCTGGAGCAGACGATGGGTGCCGACCACGATGTCCACGGTCCCCGCCTTGAGCCCGAGCAGGGTCGCTCGCTGCTCCTCCTCGGTGCAGAAGCGCGAGAGCTGCTGAACGATGACCGGAAAAGGCCGGAGGCGCTCCGAGAAAGTCAGGAAGTGCTGCTGGCAGAGCACGGTGGTGGGCACCAGGACGGCCGCCTGGCGCCCCTCGGCAACCGCCTTGAACGCCGCCCGCAGGGCGAGCTCGGTCTTGCCGAACCCGACGTCACCGCAGACCACCCGGTCCATGGGTCTGGACGCCTCCATGTCGCGCTTGATGTCGTCCAGCACCAGCATCTGGTCCGGGGTCTCCTCGAAGGGGAACGAGCCCTCCAGCTCGCGCTGCCAGTCGGAGTCGACGGAGAAGGCGTGGCCGGGCGCGGCCTCACGGCGCGAGTAGAGGTTGAGCAGCTCGCGGGCGACGGCCTCGGTCCGCTCGCGCACCCGCCGCTTGGTCCGCTCCCACTCGCCGGTGCCGAGGCGGGAGAGCGCGGGGTGGGCGTCGGATCCCCCCACGTAGCGGTCGATCCGGTCGAGGTGCTGTACCGGGACGAAGAGGCGATCGCCGTCGGCGTACTCGAGGAGCATGTACTCCTGCTCGGTGGTGCTCCCGGGGGTCTCGGCTGCATCCGCCGCGGCCGGCCCACGGTCGGCGCCGGATGGGGCTCCGGCCGTTCCGCCGGAGCCGGGGGTCTCCGCCTCGGAGACGCGCCGCATCTCGATGAAGCGGGCGACGCCGTGGTCGCGGTGGACGACGAGATCCCCGGGGGCGAAGTCGAGGACGAACCCGGGTGCCGCCGCCCGCCCCGCGGCTGCCTTGCGGGCGCCCCGGGCAGAGGTCGACTCGGCACGCCGCGCCCCCCGGGCGAGCGGGGAGCCGCGCCGCTTCACGGCACCGAAGAGCTCGTGGTCGCTGAAGACGGCGATCCTCAGATCGGGCATCCGGAACCCCGCGGACACCTCGCCGGCGGCGACCAGCAGCGCCCCCGCCGGTGCCGGGAGAGTGGCGGCGTCGGGGTCGTCGACCATGGTCGGCACCAGCCCGGCGTCACCGGTCAGCTCCTGCACCCTCCCCTCCTGCCGGGAGACGATCACGCAGCAGCCGCCGCCGGCCAGCTCCTGGCCGAGGGCCGCGGAGAAGACGTCCCAGCGGCCGGCGTAGGGCTCGGCGCCCCGCCAGCCGAGGTCGGCCGCTGCCACGCCCTCCGTGCCCTCGACATCGCCAGGCACCAGGTCGACGGCGCGGCTCAGGTTGGCGTCGAGGACGCCCACGTCGAGCAGGCCACTCCGGGCACCGGCGGGCAGCTCACCCCGCGCCTCCTCCTGCTCGCGGAGGCCTTCGATCTCCTCGAGATGACGGACGGCCGCGCGCCGAGCCCGCTCCACACCACCGGCGACCAGCACCAGCGCCCCCGCCCCCAGGTGGTCAAAGAGGCTGGCTCCCTGGTTGAGATACGGGGCGAAGAGGTCGACGCCGTCGTCGTAGACACCCAGCTCGAGCTGGGCCAGGTCCTGCTGCCACTGATCGCGAACCTCGGGCCGGCAGCCGCCGATGTCGAGGGCGGCAGCCGCCTGTTGGGCCCGGCGGATCGCCGCGGCGCTCAGATCGAGCTCGCGGGCGGGCAGCAGCCGCACCCGCTCGAGCCGGGCGACCGAGGTCTGGGTGTCGACGTCGAAAGCCCGGACCTCGTCGACCTCGTCGCCAAACCACTCCGCCCGCCAGGGGCGGCCGCGATCCAGGCCAAAGGCGTCGACGATGCCGCCCCGCACGGCCATCTCGCCGGGCGCGGTGACCGCGGTCACCCGCCGGTACCCGAGGTGGACGAGGCGCTCGATGATCGCGTCGCGGCCGATCCGGGTACCCCGACCGATCTCGCCGATGCCGTCGAGCGCGGTGGTGGGGAGGGTGGGGCGGAGCAGCCCGGCCGGGGAGGCGACCACCAGGGCCGGCTCGCCGTCACGGAGCAGGGCAAGGGTGGCGATCCGGCGACGGATCACCTCCTCCGACGGGGGGATGCGGTCAAAGCCGGGGGTGTCCGCGGCCGGCCAGAGGCCCAGCCGCGCCTCGCCACCCCAGAGACGGGCGTCGGCATAGACGGTCTCCGGGTCGGTCGCAATCACCAGGACGTGCCCGGAGGCACGCCGGCGGGCCCACCAGGCGATCAGCCCGACCGCGGCCGAGGGGACCCCGCCGAGGATGCGCAGGGAGCCGTTGGCGAGCGCGGCCAGGGGGGCCACCTCGTCCAGGCGGGAGGCCAGCGTGGGCGCTCCTCCGGCGGGCAACTCAATCACCCGGTGACGGTGCCTCNNTCGCGCACGATGCAGGCCACCGCGTCGGCGGCGCGGCCGAGGATGGCGGGCAGCTGCTGCCGCTCCTCGAGTGTGAAGGGGTCCAGGACGTGGTCGACGGTGTCCTCGCCGGGAGCGGGGCGCCCGATCCCGACCCGCACCCGGATGAAGTCCGGCGTCTGCCACGACTCGATCAGCGAGCGGACGCCGCGATTGCCTCCGGCCGAGCCGCCGCGCCGGAGGCGGAGGCGGCCGAAGGGGAGGTCGACGTCGTCGTGGACCACCACCACGTCGGAGGTCGGAACGCCGAGGACGCGCACGAGGTGCACACCCGCTCGGCCGCTCAGATTCATGAAGGTGGTGGGGCGGGCGAGGACGACGTCGAAGCCGTCGACGGTGCCCGCGCGCACCTTGGCGGGCCCCTCGCGCCGCGCTCGGGCGAACCGGCCCCGGCCCTCCAGCTCGTCGAGGACCATCCACCCGCAGTTGTGCCGGGTGTGGGCGTACTCGCCCCCGGGATTGCCCAGGCCGATGATCAGAGTTGCCATGGCTCTCGCGACATCAGTGCGGGGCGAGCTCAGGGACGTCCTGCCCCGGGAGCAGCCGCCGGGTCTCGGCGGTCATCGCCCCAGCCCGCTCCGGCTCGTCGTGGTCGTGGCCCAGACAATGGAGCAGGCCGTGGACGGCCAGCAGGCGGAGCTCTTCGGCGGGGGCCGCGGGATTCTGGGCGGCGGCCCTCTCCACCGAGATGGCGACATCGCCCACCCATTCGCGCCCGTCGCCCGGGAAGGCGAGGACGTCGGTCGCGGCATCCACCCCGGCGTGGAGGCGGTTGAGCCGGCGCAACTCCTCGTCGTCGGTCAGACGCACCGCCAGACCAGCACGGGCGGGCACGCCGAGGACGTCTCCGCTGAGGCGGAGCAGGGGGCCGACCCGGCCGTCGCGGACCAGGGCCAGGCTCGCGGCGTCGAGGGTGGGCGAGCGGTGGATGGTCACCCGCATGGGGAACTCATGGTGGCGCAGAAAGAAAGGGGCTCGCCACGTGGCGAGCCCGAAAATCTGGTGATGACGGCGTCAGCCGGCTTTCGCCCGGCGCTTCCGGGCGGCCACCAGCTTGCGCTTGCGGCGGACCGAGGGCTTCTCGTAGTGCTCGCGGCGCCGGACCTCCGAGAGAATGCCGTTCTGCTTGATCTTCTTGTTGAAGCGCCGCAGCGCGCTCTCAAAGGTCTCGCCTTCGCGGACCTTGACCTCCGACACGGTTGGGGAATCACCTCCTCGACGCCGCCACCGGCGGCCTGAGTCATGCGGACACCGCTCGTCCACCGAAGGGGCGGGGGGCGCCGGCATGGCCGCCGCGCTCACCGCGGGCTCCAGCCCTGGCCGAACGGAGGCATCACTCTAGCAGGGTGCGGAAGCACCCCCGACGGTCCTGCCGCCCTCCCGCCAGCAGGCGTCCGGCTGGATGACCGGCACCCTGCAAACAGATGTACGAACCATCAGGTATCATCGGCGGATGCTCGATTTCCCACCGGAGGCGCCGGCTGACGCCGGGGACGGGGCGGCGGGCAGCGTTGCCGTGGAGCCGGACGAAAGCGGGGAGGTCCGGGCGGCCGGCGGCGCTCCCATGGAGCCGGACGAGAGTGGGGAGGTCCAGGCGGCCGGCGGCGCGCCCGTGAATCTGGACGAGGCGCAGCGGCGAGCCGTCGATCACGGCGCGGGGCCCTGCCTGGTCCTGGCCGGACCAGGCTCCGGCAAGACGCGGGTCATCGTCGAGCGGTTCCTCCGCCTGATCCGGGAGGGCACGCCGGCGGATCGCCTGCTGGTGCTCACCTACACCCGCAAGGCCGCCACCGAGATGCGCGACCGGGTCGAGCGCGCCCACGGCCCTTTCGAGGGTGACCCGCCCCTCCTCAACTACCACTCCTTCGCCCAGCGGGTGCTGCGCCACTGGGGCTGGCGGCTCGGGATCTCGCCGGCCTTCCGGATCGCCGACGAGGCAGAGCGGTGGCTGGTGGTCGACGGCATCCTCGGCGAGCTGCGCCCGACCACCCTCTACAACCCGCTCCGCTCCCATGACCTGGTCGACGCCATCCTGGACGTGATCGAGAAGGCCAAGCAGGAGCTGGTCTCGCCCGAGGATTACGCGGGCTGGGCCAAGGCCCGCCTGGCCGGGACCGGCGCCAGCCTGGAGCGCGAGCTGCTGACCCGCCACGCCGAGTGCGCGGAGGTCTACCGGCGTCTGGAGGCGACCTTCATGGAGCGGGCCGTCCTCGACCACGACGACACCATCCTCTACGCCGAGCGGCTNNTACCAGGACACCAACTACGCGCAGGCCCGCCTGGTCGAGGTGCTGGCCGGCGAGCGGGGCAACATCATGGTCGTCGCCGACGACGACCAGTCCATCTACAAGTTCCGGGGCGCGTCGCTCGCCAACCTCGACCGCTTCGCCCGCATCTACCCGACCCACGAGAGCGTGGTCCTGGACCGCAACTACCGATCCCACGAGGAGATCGTCGAGACGAGCCGGGCCATCATCGGGGCGGCCCCCCCCGGTTCCCGCATCGAGAAGCACCTGGTCGCCGACCGGGGCGCCGGTGGTCAGGTGGAGGTCTGGCGGGCCGCCGACGAGCGCGGCGAGGTGGTGGAGGTGGCCGCCGAGTGCCGGCGCCTGATCGACGCCGGAGCGGACCCGACCGGGATCGCGTGGCTCTTCCGGCGCCACGAGGACATGCAGGCGGCGACCCGCGCCCTCCAGGAGGCCGGGGTGGCCTACGTGGTCCACGGCGGCCGCGGATTCTTCCAGCGTCGCGAGATCAAGGACCTGATGGGACTCCTGGACGCGGTCCACGATCCCGGCGACTCTCAGGCTGTGCTGCGCTGCCTGCACCTGCCCTCCTTCGCGGTGAGCAACGCCGGGCGGCTCGCGCTCGGCCAGGCCGCCCGCGATCGCGACCTCCCGCTCACCTCGGTGATCACTGGAGAGCTGCCGGAATTGGGCGCGGAGGACCTGGCGATCGCCCGCCGGCTGGTTGACCTCCTGGTCGACCTCCACGCCCAGGCCGCCCGGGACGATGTCCGCGACGTCTTCTACGCCGCCCTCGAGGGGAGCGAGTTCCTCGGGGTCCTGGATGACGCCGAGCCCCTGGCCCGGGCTCAGATCGGAGCCAACCTCAACAAGTTCGGCGAGCTGCTGGAGGGCTTCGCCGACTGGAGCAACGATCGCAGCCTGGCCCTGGCGCTCCGCTACCTCGAGATCCTGCGCAGCAGCCACGCCGCCGACGAGATCGCGGCGGTCGAGGCCACGACGGTGGGGATCAGCCTGCTCACCGCTCACGCGGCCAAGGGTCTGGAGTGGCCGGTGGTCTTTCTCGGACGCTGCACCGAGGAGCGCTGGCCGGGGATGGGCGGCTTCCCCGCCCGCCTGACCCTCCCCGACGAACTGGTGCCGGAGCCGGCTCCGGAGGGGGAGGCGAGCCGAGACGAGGAGCGCCGCCTCTTCTACGTGGCAGCGACCCGGGCCCGGGACCGCCTCGTCATGGTCCATGCCCGCCGCTACCCGCACTCCTTCCGCGACGAGCGGCCGAGCCCCTTCCTGGCCGCCCTGGACGGAGCGGCATGGGTGTCCCGGCGGACCATCGAGGGCAGCCGGCCACCCGCCCGCCGCCAGCCCGCCGCCGCTGCGGGCCTGCCCACCGCGACCATCCGAGCATCGGTCTCCGACCTGGCCGCCTTCAAGGACTGCGCCCGCCGCTACGCCTATCGGAGTGTCTACCGCCTGCCAGTGCCGGCCTCGCCCCAGCGCTGGTACGGGACCCTGGTCCACACCGTCCTCCAAGCCCTGGCGGCACTGCGCCAGACCGGCGCCGGCGCCGGGCCCGACGAGGCGGCCCGGCTGTGGGCCGAGGCGTGGGAAGCGTCACGGGGCCCCAAGGGTGCCCATGCCGACCTGCGCAGCCTCGGCGAGAGCCAGCTCCGGCGCTACGCAGCCTCACCCGGGTGGAGCGACGCCGAGACCCTCATGGTCGAGCAGCCCTTCACCCTCGGGGTCGGCGCCGGTGACGTGACCGGCCGGTTCGACCGCATCGACGCCGGGCCGGGCGGGGTGCAGGTCGTCATCGATTACAAGACCGGGCCGCCGCGCGAGGAGGAATCGCTGCGCAGGGACCTCCAGGTCCGCGCCTACGCGGTGGCACTCGCCCGCGAGCAGCACAGCGACGAGGCCACGGTCGAGCTGCACTGGCTTCAGACCGCCGAGGTCAGCCGGATGACGTTCGACTCCGTCGCCCTGGGCCGCTTCCACTTCCAGGTGGAGAGCACGGCCCGCGAGCTGGCCGAGGCCCGGCGCACCCACGACTTCCCGCCCAGACCGAGCAGCTGGCGCTGCGGGCACTGCGAGTTCCGGACGGTGTGCGACGAGGGGCGGGAGCAGTAGGGGCGGGAGCAGGAGCGGGAGCGGGAGCGCAGAGGCGGCAAGATCACGCTCCGATCTCCAGCCGGGGCGCCGAGATCTCGGAGGCGGGTTACGCCGGGATCACGTCGCCAGGCCCGAGGGCGTAACCCCCGCACCGCCGGCGTCCTCCTTCGGCTCGGCTTCGTCGATCCAGGCCAGAGGGCAGCGGGGCCCCTCGGAGTCGTCGACCAGGAAGGGCAGGCCGTTGGCCGACGTCTGGCGGACCGGCACCACCCGGAACCCCGCGCAGGTGAGGGGTTGCCCAGCGAGGTAGGCGGGGCAGTCACCGGTCGCGGTCGGGCCCGTGCAGAGGTCGACGACCCGCCGCGTGTGCGGGTCGAGCAGGAGGAAGAGCCGGTCCGCCGGAGTCGTGATACCCATCTCGGTGCCTATCTCGATGCCTGTCTCTCAATCCCCCCAAAGCATCGTCCACCGCCACCCCCTCACTGGCCATGGCCATAAGCCCCAGGCCCTTTAGAGGCCGAGGTCACATGACAATGTGATCGGAGGCCCGTAACTTGTAAAGTTACAGAGACGCGATCCGGGGGCGCCTTGGCCGGTGCCCCCGCTCATCTTTCGGAGGGACCAGTGAACAGCCCGGCGCCCTACCTGCACTGGGGATTCATCCTCATCTCGCTGCCCAACCTGCTCCTGATCGCCGTGATGGTGCTGCTCTTCGTGGTCGCGCTCATCGCCCCCTTCCCGCACAACGCCGCCAAGCACCGGGACGACGACAATGAGTGAGGCGAGCGGCGCTGGATCGGGCCCGGGCCCTCTCCCGTCCGCCGCGGGCTCCCCCGGCAGCTCATCCACGGGTTCCTCGGCAGTGCGAGACAAGGGGTGGACCGCGGCGCTGCGCGGCCGCCTGGACGGCCGTCTCCCCCTCGAGGAGGTGCTGCCCACCCGCCAGCCGGCCTTCGTCGGCTCCTGGGTGTACGTCTTTGGCGTTGTGACCATCGCGGCCCTGGTCTGGGTGCTGGTGAGCGGATGCGTCCTCGCCTTCATGGGCTCGGCCTGGTGGCACACCTCCAACCTGGGGCACTTCTTCAACAGCATCCATTTCTGGTCGGTGCAGATGTTCTTCATCTTCATGGTGCTGCACCTCTGGGGCCAGTACTGGGGCGCCGGCTGGCGCGATGGACGGGCCAAGACATGGATGGTCGGGGTGGTGCTCTTCCTGGTCAGCATCGTCACCGCCTTCACCGGCTACCTGATCCAGCAGAACTTCGACTCCCAGTGGATCGCTGTCAACGCCAAGGACGCGATTAACGCCACGGGATTGGGTGGCTTCTTCAACGTCCTCAACTTCGGCCAGATGTACGGCATCCATGTGATGCTGTTCCCGATCGCGCTGACCCTGCTGGTGGTGCTGCACATCGTGCAGGTGAGGAGCCGGGGAGTGGTACGGCCGATCGGTGACCCCTACGCACCCGCCAGCGGCGAGAGCGTCTCCCGGGGAGCACCCCGATGAGCGCTAGCCGTCCCAAGATCGACAAGGCCGACTACTACCGCGGGATCCGGATGGCGCCGTACGACCTGGTCAAGGAGATCGCCATCGCCACGATCGGCGTCCTGGTGGTGGTGCTGATCCTCTCGGCGGTCCTCAGCTCCCCGGACGTCCCCTCGGCGACCATCCAGGCCTGGGCCAAGTCGGACCCGGTGGATTTCGTGACCACGGCCGCGAGCGAGCTTTCCAGCCAGAGCGACGTCGCCCAGTACGGGCCCCCGTACACATCCGGTAACGGCTCGGTGCAGAGCATCGGCCCGATCGAGCCGCAGGTGTGGGCCGGAGTGCACGTCGCGGTCAACGCGCCGCTCGACTTCGTGCTCCAACCCCTCTCACAGTCCACAGTCGACGACGAGACCCTGGCCTCAGCGCTCACCACCTTCAACGATGCGAGCGCCGCCCAGCAGGGGAAGTGGCTCACCGCCTACAACCAGGCGCTGGGCAGCGCCAAGCTGGTCGACACCGAGGTGTCGGTGCCGGGCGGTGACTACGGTCCCGTGGCAGTGCTGATGAGCCGGCTGCTCACCCTCGCGCGGAGCGGCGGGCTGGACGCGCTGCTGCTGACCAGCGACCACTTCTACCAGACCGACTACAGCAAGCCGCTCCTCTTCCTGAGCGACGGCGGCTACTTCCCGGGCCTCGCCCAGGTGCAGGACCTGACCGGTTCGCAGTGGGGAATGATGAACGAAACGGGGCGGTATCCCGGCCAGGCGTGGCTCTGGCTCTTCACCCTCTGGTACCAGATCCCGCCCTTCAACGCGGCGAGCAACGGCGACCTGCTGGTGGTCGTGATGATGACCCTCCTCAGCGTGGGTCTCCTGCTCGTCCCCTTCATCCCCGGGGTGCGCGACATCCCGCGCTGGATACCCGTTCACAAGCTGATCTGGCGGGAGCATTATCGGAACGTGCAACGTGGGGAGACGAAGTGAGCGACCAGTTGGCGGATTGGCGGGAGACCAAGCTGTCGCGGCTTCGCGCGCTGATCAAGCAGGCCGACCCCGAGACGGTGGAGGAGGCGAAGTGGAAGAAGCCCTCTCAGCCGGAGGGGGTTTCGGTGTGGTCTCACCTAGGTCCGATCTGCACCGGCGAGACGTACAAGAGCGTCGTGAAACTCACATTCTTCAAGGGAGCCTCGCTGAAGGACCCTTCGGGGCTCTTCAACTCAAGCCTCGAAGGCAACACCCGGCGGGCCATCGACTTCCACGAGGACGATGAAATCGATGAGAAGGCTTTCGCGGCTCTCATTCGAGCTGCCGTCAGCCTGAACCGGTCCTCGACCCACCGCTAGTCAACAGCCAGCCAGGGAGTGAGCGACCGGCCACCCGCAGCAGCGCGCCAGGGTGTCCTCGAGGCTACGAGATGCCGGCCTCAGGGCCACTCGCTGGGCTGACTCTCCTTGCGGCGGGCGACGAAGGCGGCCACCTCGGCGCGCCTCTCGAGGCCCAGCTTCATGAGGATGTTGGAGACGTAGTTCTTGACGGTCTTGTCGGCGAGGTGCACCCGCTCGGCGATCTGCCGGTTGGTGAGCCCCTCGGCGACCAGGGCCAGGATCTTGCGCTCCTGGGGGGTGAGGTCATTGATGATGTCCCCGGGGGTGACCACCTCGCCGCGCAGCCGGGCGAGCACGCGCTCGGTGACCTGGGGATCGAGCAGCGAGTGACCGCCGGCGACCTGCCGGATCGCACCGATCAGGTCAGTGCCGTGGATCTGCTTGAGGATGTAGCCCGACGCCCCGGCCATGATCGAGGTGAAGAGAGCCTCGTCGTCGGCAAACGACGTCAGCATCAGGACGTGGGTCTCGGGGTGGGCGGAGCGGATCTCCCGGCAGGCCTCGATTCCGGAGCGGCCCGGCATGCGCACGTCCATCACCACCACCTGGGGATGCAGCCGGGCGACGGCCTCGAGAGCGGCGTCCGCATCTCCGGCCTCCCCGATCACGTCCAGGTCGGGCTCGGTCTCGAGAAGCCGCCGAAGGCCCAGTCGGACCAGTTCATGGTCGTCACAGAGCAAGACGCGAATGGAGTCTCTGGATTCCATGGCGGTGAATTCTACGCTCATGGCTACTCGACCTTGCCCCGAAGGGACCCCATGGGGGGGTCCTCGGTCACGAGAACTCGGGTCCGCGAGGCCCTTGAGGGTGGGGCCGCGCGAATCGGGGGCGGCCTGACGGACCGCAGCCCGGGTGATCAGCCCCCGGCGCCGCCGGTGCCCCCCCGGCGCCGGGCCGGGTCGGTAAGCGCCACGATGCAGAGGACGAGGGCCACCACCGCCATGGTGCCGGCCAGCCAGAGGCACGCCAGACCCCACTGCTGCAGCGACATCAGCGCTGCCCTCTCATCGCAGAACGGCGGGTGGCGACGCGGAACATCCCTTGAGGCTCACGGCGCGGCGGCTGTGCGCCCCGATGGTCCGCCTCCGACCCCTGGCACCGGAAGGGCCACACGACCCCATGGGTCGGGACCTGGTCACGGCGGCAGGGCAGGCCAGCGCCCCTCATGGCCGCCTGGCCCCACCAGAGTAGTGACCTTTTCCCCTGGCCCAGAGGGTCACGGCGCGGAGATGCTCCCAGCGTTGGTCCCAGGAACTCGTAGTTCCGAAGGCCTGACCGTTACGACCCGTCCGAGCTCCCTGCGACTCCAGGCGCCGATGGTGTGGGCTCTCCCCGGCGCTTCCGGTGGCCGCAGGGAGCGAGGCGGGAACGGATTCCGCCTCGTGGCGGACGCGCACCCGAAAAGGTGACGCCCATGTCGAGGCCGAGGCCCATCGTCTCGGTGACCATCGGCCCACGACATCCAGCGGCCATTTTCCGTAGGCTGGGACGGTGACAACCGATACCGCAACCCCACCACCGATCTCGCTCACTTGGAGCGCCGACGCCGCCCTCATCGACGGGGCGGCCATCACCCTCCGCCCCCTCACGCCCGGCGACATCGAGCTGCTCCGGAGCTTCTTCGCCTCCCTCTCGGGCGAGAGCCTGCGGCTCCGCTACTTCTCAGCCAGCCACCAGCTGACCGAGGAGGAGCTGACCCGTCTCACGACGAGCGACGCCGCCACCCACACCCACCTCGGAGCGTTCCACGCCGGATCCGTGGTCGGCGTGGGCGACTTCAGCGTCTCGGCGCCCGGGGAGGCCGAGGTCGCCTTCGTGGTCAGCGACGAGTTCCAGGGTCGAGGCGTCGCCTCGCTGCTCCTCGAATACCTGGCGGAGGTGGGCCGCGCGGTGGGGATCACCCGGTTCCGCGCCGAGACCATGGCCGAGAACCTGCCCATGCTCGAGGTGTTCCGCCACGCTGGGTTCATCGAGCGGGTGGGGACGCCCGAGGCAGGTGTGGTCGGGGTCAGCCTCGACATCACTGACATCCGCGGCGTGAGAGCGGCGAGCGGTGAGCGTGAGCGGCTCGCGTCGGTGGCCGCGCTGCGCGGGGTTCTCGAGCCCAAGAGCGTCGCCGTCATCGGCGCGGGGCGCGCCCCGGGCGGGATCGGCCACGCGATCCTCCGCAACCTCATCCAGGGCCCCTTCAACGGCCGCGTCTACCCGGTCAACAAGACCGCGGACAACGTTTCGGGCGTGCCCGCCTGGCCATCCATCGGCGCCATCCCCGGCAAGGTGGACCTGGCAGTCATCGCCGTCCCGGTCAACGCGGTCCTCGGCGCGGTCCACGAGTGCGGAGCCGCCGGCGTCGGCTCCCTGGTGATCATCAGCTCGGGCTTCGGCGAGACCGGCTCTGAGGGCGCGGCCAAGGAGCGGGAGCTGCTCGACGTCGCCCGCAGCTACGGCATGCGTCTGGTCGGGCCCAACTGCATGGGCGTCATCAACACCGACCCCAACATCCGGCTCAACACGACCTTCGCCCCCAGCCAGCCCCCGCCCGGGAACATGGCCTTCTTCACCCAGTCGGGCGCTCTCGGGGTGGCGGTCATCGACGAGGCAGCGAGGCTCGGGATCGGGCTCTCCGGCTTCGTCTCCGCCGGCAACAAGATCGACATCTCGGGCAACGACCTGCTCCAGTACTGGGAGCAGGACGACCGCACCGACGTGATCCTTCTCTACCTCGAGTCGTTCGGGAACCCGCGCAAGTTCGCGGAGATCGCCCGCCGGGTGTCGCGGCGCAAGCCGATCATCGCGGTGAAGGGTGGCAAGAGCTCGGCGGGAGCGCGCGCCGCCGCCTCGCACACCGCGGCGCTGGCCTCCCCCGACGTATCGGTCGACGCCCTCTTCCGCCAGTCGGGAGTCATCCGGGTGGCCTCGCTGGAGCAGCTGTTCGACGTCGCGCGGGTGGTGGCCACGGCGCCCCTGCCCGCCGGCAACCGGGTCGGCGTGGTTGGCAACGCGGGCGGCGCCGGCATCCTCACCGCGGACGCCTGCGAGGCTGCCGGGCTGACCCTGCCCGAGCTGAGCGCGGAGACCACGAAGCGCCTCCGCGAGGTCCTCAACCCCGCCGCCGCCATCGGCAACCCCATCGACATGACGGCGATGGGTGGCCCGGAGGAGTATCGCGCGGCTCTCCAGGCGGTGCTCGCCGACCCGTCGGTCGACTCCGTGATCGCCATCTTCACCCCGCTCCACACCGATGCCATCGGGATCGCCGATGCGATCCGGACGGTCGCCCACGAGGCCACCAAGCCGGTCCTGGCCGCCGTTTTCGGGGAGGCACAGGAGCGCCTGCGCGCCAGCCGGGACATGCCCGTGTTCACCTTCCCCGAAGCTGCCGCCTACGCTCTCGGCGCGGTCGCCGAGTACGCCGCCTGGCGGAGGCGTGACCCCGGGACCGTGGTCGTGCCCTCGGACATCGACCTGGGCGCGGCCCGGGAGATCGTGCAGAAGGCGCTCGCCGCGAACCCCGAGGGCTGCCAGCTCGGGCCCCTCGACGCGGCCGCTCTGATGCGGTCGGTGGCCGTCCCGGTGGCGATGACCACCCGGGCCGACACCGCGGACGAGGCCGTCGCGGTCGCCGAGGCGATGGGCTATCCCGTGGTGCTCAAGGCGGCCGCTCCGGACATGGTCCACAAGACCGAGCGAGGCGGCGTCCTCACCGACATCGCCTCGGCCAAGGCGCTGCGGACGGCCTTCGACACCATGCAGGCCCGCCTCGGCGACGAGATGGGTGGCGCGATCGTCCAGCCAATGCTGGGCGCGGGTGTGGAGACCATCGTCGGCGTCGTGCGCGACCGCCACTTCGGGCCCCTGCTCGTCTTCGGCTCCGGTGGGACAGCCGTCGGGCTGACCCATGACCAGGGCTTCCGGGCGGTGCCGCTCACCGACCGCGACGTGACCGAGCTGATCCGCGAACCACGGGGCTCGGCGCTCCTCTTCGGGTACCGGGGGACCTCCCCCTGCGACACCGACGCGCTCGCCGGGATCATCCAGAGGATCAGCGCCCTGGTGACCGCGCTGCCGGAGATCGCAGAGATGGATCTCAACCCGGTGATCGTGAGCCCCTCGGGCGCGGTCGCGGTCGACGTCAAGATCCGGGTGGAGGCGGTCCCGCATGACCCGGTCGTCGGGGCACGGCACCTGCGCCGCCCGGGCTCGACCAAGCACTAGGAGGCTGCCCCGGGAGCCCCGGGGCCAAGCACCAGGCGGCTGCCCCGGGAACCCCGGGGCAGCCGTCGGCGTACCCCACCCGGAGGCGGGAGTGGGTACCTCCTACCCTAGGCAGTGAGGACCTCCGGCCCTGGCCCCGCCTCTCTGCGGCCGGGAGAATCGGCCCCGAATGACCCTCGATCTCGCGCGCTGGCAGTTCGCAATCGTCACCGTCTTCCACTTCTTCTTCGTCCCCATGACCATCGGGCTGGCTTTCCTGGTGGCCGTCATGCAGACCCTGGCGCTCGTCCGCAAGGACGAGACGTGGGACCGGCTGAGCCGCTTCTTCGGCCGGATCTTCCTGATCAGCCTGGCCGTCGGAGTGGTCACCGGGATCGTGCTCGAGTTTGAATTCGGCCTGAACTGGTCGGCCTTCTCGATCTTCGTGGGCAACATCTTCGGTGCCCCCCTCGCCATCGAGGGCCTGCTGGCCTTCTTCCTCGAGTCGACGTTCATCGGCCTGTGGATCTTCGGGAGGGAACGCCTCTCCCCCCGCGTCCATCTCGCGACCATCTGGCTCGTCAGCATCGGGACGATCCTCTCCGCGTTCTTCATCCTGGCCGCCAACGCGTGGATGCAGCACCCGGTTGGCTACGCCGTCGAGGGTGGCCAGGCGGTGCTCACCGACTTCTGGGCTCTGCTCGCCAATTCGACGCTCTGGGTCTCCTTCCTGCACACGGTGCTCGGCGCCTTGGCGACGGGCGGTGCGCTGGCGCTGGGCATCAGCATCTGGCGGGCCCACCGCGCCGCGGCCGACGGCGTGGAGCGCGCGGCGTTCCGGCGGGCCACGGCTTTCGCAGCCGCCCTGGTGCTGGTCACCGTGGTGCTGACCGCGATCGTCGGCGACTTCCAGGCCCGCCTCATGGACGTCCAGGAGCCGATGAAGATGGCGGCCGCGGAGGCCCTCTACAACACCCAGAACGGGGCCAGCTTCTCGCTGCTCACCATCGGCAACCTGAGCGGCCAGCCGATCTTCCAGATCCGCGTGCCCCACCTGCTGTCGCTGATCGCCGACCTGAGCTGGAATGGTCAGGTCATCGGGATCAACCAGATGCAGGCGACCGAGGCCGCCAGGTACGGAGCCGGGAACTACGCGCCGGTCCTCTGGCTGACCTACTGGTCCTTCCGGACCATGGTGGGCGCCGGCATCCTGATGATCGCGGTCTCGGCGTGGGGGGTCTGGCTCTGGTGGCGGAAGCAGCTGGCAGCAAGCCGGTGGTTCCGCCGCGCCGCCCTGGCCGGCATCGGGCTGCCGATCATCGCCAACGCCTCCGGCTGGATCTTCACCGAGGCCGGGCGGCAGCCGTGGATCGTCTACGGCCTGATGCAGACCGCCAAGGGCGTCTCGACGGTCGGCGCGGGGGACGTGGCCCTGACCACGGCTGCGTTCGTCGCCGTGTACACCATCCTGGGCGTCCTCGCCGTGGTGCTGGTGCTGCGGGCGGCCCGCCACCCCTTCGACGAGATCGGGGAGCCCGGCGACGACGCGGAGCCCACCCCCGCCCCCGGACTGGTCTACTGAGGAGCCTGGGGTGGCCACCTACACCGGNNTTCGACTTCGGCGTCGGCATGGTGAGCCCACTGGTGAGCCGGGACGACACCGACCGGCGTCTCTGCATGAACGCGGTCGGGCCGGTCTGGGACGGCAACGAGGTGTGGCTGCTGGTCGCCGGCGGCGCGACCTTCGCCGCCTTTCCGCTCTGGTACGGGCTGCTGTTCCAGGGCGCCTACCTCGCCCTCTTCCTGGTGGTCTTCGCCCTCATCGCGCGGGGCGTCTCCTTCGAGTTCCGGGGCAAGTTCGACGACCCCCGGTGGCGGCGGGTCTGGGACGTCGCCAACTTCGCCGGCAGCCTGGTGGCCGCCCTCATCTGGGGTGTCGCCTTCACCAACTTCGTCCATGGGCTGCCGCTGTCTGCGGCCGGCTACACCGGTGGCCTGATCGGGCTGCTCAACCCCCTGGCGTTGGTGGGCGGGCTGGCCGCGCTCGCGGTCTTCGCCTTCCACGGCTCCGTCTTCCTCTCGCTCAAGACGAGCGGCGGGCTGATGCAGCGAGCTCAGCGCGTGGCCCGGGTGGCCGGCGGTGCCGCCGTCATCCTCCTCGCCGCCACGGTCGCCTGGGTGGCGGCGGCCGGCCGGCCATGGCACACGCTGGCCGGCGCGCTACCCGGCACCATCCCGCTGGCCCTCGGCGCGCTCGCCGTGGCCGCGCTCGTGATCGCCGCCCTCCTCGTCATCCGGGGCAGGGACGGGCTCGCCTTCGCCGGCACCGGCGCCGCCATCCTGCTCACCATGGGAGCGGTCTTCGCGTCGATGTATCCGGCGGTGATCCCGGCGAGCAACGGGGCTGCTCTCGCCCTCACCGTCGGGGCCGCCGCCTCACATCCCTACACCCTCGAGGTCATGACCGTGGTGGCCGGGATCTTCACCCCCCTTGTCCTCCTCTACCAGGGCTGGACCTACTGGGTCTTCCGGCGGCGCCTCCAGCGGCCGGCCGCCGTGGCGACCGCGGCTCCCGGCGCCAGCGGCGGCTGAGAGCGTGCCCGCCGGCACCGGCATCGCCGGGAGAGCGGCGGGAAGCGCAATCGGGCCGGTGGAGCGCCGCCTGCTCCGGGAACCGGCGGTGCGGCGGTCGGTGGCCGTCTCCGTCGCCATCGGTCTGATCTCCGCGGCGACCATCGTCGTGCAGGCCGTGGCGCTGGCCGCCCTGCTGACCGGGGCCATGGGCTCCGCGACCGGGTCCGTCCTGCCGCCGATCCTCTGGCTCGCCGGGGCGATCGCCATCCGCGGCCTCTGTGCCCTCGCCGGCGAGCTGGTCGCGGGGCGAGGCGCCGAGATCGCCAAGGCGGAGCTCCGCGGGCGGTTGCTCGGCGCGGCGCTGCGCCGGGCGTCCGGTGGCGGCGCTGACGGCGGCGGGGTGGGCGGGGGCGACGTGGCGACCCTCGCCGGCCGTGGCATCGACGCCCTCGACGCCTACATCGGCCGCTGCCTCCCCGACCTGGTGCTGGCCGCCGCGGTGCCGATCGCCCTGGTCGCGGTGATCGGGGCCCTGGACTGGGTGTCCGCGATCATCGTCGCGACCGTCCTCTGCCTCTTCCCAGTGTTCGGCGTCCTGGTCGGCCGGTCGAGCGGCCGGCTGGCGGCGCGGCGCTGGAACCATGTGGAGGCGTTCGGCAGGCAGATCGCCGACATCTTCGAGGGGCTGCCGGTGCTCAAGGCGTTTGGGCGCAGCACCCGCCAGCGGGAGCGGATCGCGGAGGCCGCCGAGGGGCTCCGCCTGGCCAGCCTCTCGACCCTGCGCGTCGCCTTCCTCTCGGCGCTGGTGCTCGACACCCTCGCCTCGGTGTCGGTGGCCCTGGTGGGGGTCCCGCTCGGACTGCGGCTGCTCTCCGGATCGATC
Organism: Candidatus Dormiibacterota bacterium; assembly: GCA_003142035.1. Classification (GTDB taxonomy): domain Bacteria; phylum Chloroflexota; class Dormibacteria; order Aeolococcales; family Aeolococcaceae; genus Changshengia. The sequence goes on along the minus strand of PLOF01000043.1, from coordinate 40,670 downwards.
CACCTCGCGCCGGCCCTGGCGGTGCTGATCGTGGCCCCCGAGGTCTTCCTGCCCCTGCGCCGGGCCAGCGCCGAGTTCCACGAGAGCACCGAGGGCCTCGCCGCGGCGCGCCGGGCGATGGATGTCATCAGGGACGGCGACGGGGGGCGAGAGGGAGGCGGGGCGCCCGGAGAGCGCGGCGATGCCCTCCGGGCCGGCGGCGGTGCGACGGCGGGGAGTCCTGGGCCCGGCGATCCGGCGCGGGTGCCGGTGGCGCTGTGCCGGGTGCGGGTCGACCTGCCCGGGCGACCGGAGCCGGTGCTGGACGATGCGTCGCTCACCATCCTGCCGGGAGAGAAGGTGGTCCTGGTCGGGCTCAACGGTGCCGGGAAGTCGACCACCCTCTCCCTTCTGCTCGGGTTCATTGCCCCCTCGAGCGGAGCCGTGACGGTCGGGGGGATGGACCTGCGCGGCCTCGATGCGCAGGCGTGGCGGCGCCGGCTCAGCTACCTCTCCGAGCGGCCGACCCTCATCACCGGCTCCCTGGCCGAGAACCTCCGGTTGGCCGATCCCGCCGCCGGGGACGCCCGGCTGCGGGAGGTGCTCGGCCAGATGGGCGCCGGCGATCTGCTGGCAAGCCTGCCCCAGGGACTGGACACGCAGCTCGGAGTGGGCGGGCGCCAGGTCTCCGCCGGTGAACGCCAGCGGATCGCGCTGGCCCGGGCGGTGCTGCGCGACGCCTCCCTCCAGCTGCTCGACGAACCGACCTCCCACCTGGACGACGCGACGGAAACGACCGTCGTCGAGGCTCTCGACCGTGCTCTCTCGGGGCGCAGCGCCCTCATCGTCACCCACCGGCAAGCGGTGGTGAGGCTGGCCGACCGCGTCGTCACGCTGGAAAGGGGACGCTTCGTGGCAGCGGATGGTGCGGATCTCGCCGGGGCCGCGGCCGCCGGCCTCCCGGGGCCGCTGTGGTGAGGCGGGCAGAGGACCGGAGGTCGAGCGCGCTGCGCCTCAGCCGGTCGGCCGGACCGCCGGCCCGTCGCGATCTGGGAACGGCCGCCGGGGCCGGAGCACTCTCGGCGGCGTGCGCGATCGGCCTCCTCGCCACCTCGGGCTGGTTGCTCACCCGGGCCTCTCAACGACCGCCGGTTTTCGACCTGGCCGTCGCCATCGGCGCAGTGCAGGCGTTTGCGCTCGGACGGGGGGTGACCCGCTACATGGAGCGGTTGGCGGTTCACGGCATCTCCCTGGAGACGCTCTCCCGGCTCCGTCTCTGGCTGTATGACACCGTCGAGCCGCTGGTCCCCGACGGCCTGCGCGCGGCGCGTACCGGCCCGGACGCGGCCGCCTCCCGGGCGGCGGGCTCGCTGCTCAGCGGATTCGTCGCCGACACCGAGGACGTGACGGAGGCCCTCGCCAAGAGCACGACGATCACGATCGACATGGGCGCCAGCATCCTGCTCGGCACCGCGGTCGCCGCTCTGCTGGACCCCGTCGCCGGAGCCATCCTGCTCGCCGCCACAGCGGGGGTGATCGCCGTCTCGATTCTCGGCGCTCGGATCGGGCGATCCGCAGCCGGGAGGGGGGCCACCATCCGCGCCGAGCTGGCCGACCAGGTCGTGGAGACGGTGCGCTCGGCGCCCGAGCTCGTCGCCTTCGGCCGCCAGGACCTGATCACCGCGCGGCTGGAGGACGCGCGACGCCGCGCCCGCACCGCTGCGCTCCGGCAGGCTCTCGGCAGGGGCATCGCACGCGCGCTGGCCACATGGGCCGCCGGTGCGGGGCTCATCGGCGTCGTCCTCGCCGGCCTTGCCGCCCATCGGGCCGGCCAGCTCTCAGGGATCATGCTCACGGTCCTGGTCCTCGTCTCCGTCGCAGCCCTCGATCAGGGATCACTACTCCCGGCAGCCCTGACCGGACGGGCTACCGGGAACGCGGCCGCGAGCCGCCTCGCCGAGCTGGCCCGGCTCGAACTGCCGGTCCGCGAGCCGCTCGCCGACGCGAGCCCACCAGTCGGAAGGGGCGGCGCTGTGCTCGACCACGTCGAGGTGCTGGCTCCGGGAGCAAGGCGAGCCGCCTCGCGCCCGGCCCACGCCGTCCCGACGGCCCCCGTCCCGACCGCCCCCATCCTTCACGATGTCTCGCTCACCGTGGCGCCGGGACGCCGCGTCGCGCTGATCGGCCGCAGCGGGGCGGGTAAGTCGAGCGCGCTCCACGTCCTCCTCCACTTTCTGGAGGCCTCCTCGGGGAGTGCCCGCATCGGGGAGGTCGATGTCCGGCTGATGACCCGCACCGGGATGGCCCGTCAGGTGGCCTGGCTGGCCGAGGAGACCCATCTCTTCGCAGCCACCGTGGCCGACAACCTGCGGCTGGCGCGGCCGGAGGCGGCTGAGGACGAACTGGTCGCCGTCCTCGATCAGGTCGGCCTGGGGGCCTGGTACCACTCGCTGCCCGGTGGCATGGCGACGGTGCTCGGGGCCGGGGGACGGGATCTGAGCGCCGGCGAGCGCCAGCGTCTCGGCATGGCGCGAGCGCTCCTCTCCGGCGCCGAACTGCTGCTCCTGGACGAGCCAACGGCACACCTCGACCCCTGGTCGTCGGCTCATGTGATCGCCGAGCTGCTCGGCTCGGCGGGCTCCCGTTCGGTGCTGGTCGTGAGCCACGAGCCCGGGGTCGCCGGCCAAGTCGACGAGATCATCACCCTCGACGCGGGGCGCGTCGTGCCCAGTATGCCGACGGCCTGACCTGGTCCCACCGGGCCGGGTGCACTTCGACCCTGGTGTGTCAGGCCCAACGCTGCGATGGTGGGGCCGCCCCGCCAGATGATCCATCACATGCCTCCCACCGACAACCTCCGTCACCTCCACGACCGGCTCCGCAGCGGGGTCGCGTTGGTCTCGAAGCTCGAGGACCTGCTCCGCGAGCGAGGCAACCCGGGAGCCAAGCTGGCGGCCTTCGCTCGGGTGTCCGACTACCTCCAGGACGTGGTGCTTCCCCATCTGCGAGCCGAACGGGTGGCTCTCTACTCCGAGGCCGCCCGCCTGGCAGGGATCGACCAGCGGCTGGTGAGCCGGCTCGACGACAACTGGGAGGAACTGGAGCGCTGCGTGGCCCGGGTCCTGCACGACCAGGCGCGCCTGCGGGGTGGCGTGCACGACAGTGCCGGCTGCCGGCGGCACATCGCGACCCTGGTCCGGCTCCTGCGTCGCCACCTGCAAACGGTGGAGGACGAGCTCCTGCCGTACCTCGACCGTGAGCTCTCCGACGGGGATTTGTACCGGCTCTATGAACGCATCCAGGAGGTGAGCTTCGACGAGGAGCTCGCCGGCAGGGTGCCGGCCGGAGCGGAGGCGGCCGTGGCGGCAGCCCGGCGGCTGCGCGACGGTCAGGGGATCGACTCCGAGCTCTTCTTCCTGGGCGAGTACGTCAGCGATCCCCAGCTCGTCGAGCGCACGGTCGCCACCACCATCGAGGCCTGCCGCCTGCTGGGTTCAGCTGGTCTCGCCGCGCATCTCTCCATCGATCCGACCGCCATCGGGCTCCTCTCCGACGCCGACGCCTGCCGGCGCAACGCCGAGCGGATCGCCCGCTCCGTCGCCGAGCAGCCACTGGGTCGCCTGAACCTGGTGATGCTGGACATGGAGGATCTGACGCTCGTCGAACCGACCCTCCGCCTCCACCGCGAGTTGCTCGCGCTGGGCCTGCCGGCCGGCATCACGCTGCAGGCGAGGCTGCGGCGGACAGCCGACGATATCGGCCCGCTCCTGGGGCGGCCGACCGCGGTGCGCCTCGTCAAGGGTGCCTTCCCGCTGGGCCCCGAGCACGACCACCAGGGCGGACGCGCGGTCAGCGCCGCCTATCTCGCCCTGGCCACCAGGATGCTGGCGCCCACGGCGCGTGAGGCGGGACTGCGGCCCATCTTCGCCACCCATGACGGGACGCTCATTCTCCGCATCGCCGCCCTGGCGCAGAGCGAGGGGTGGGCGATGGATCAGTTCGAGTTCGAGATGCTTCTCGGCGTCCGCATGGACCTGCAGCGCCGGCTTCGCAGCGAGGGCTTCTCGGTGCGCGCGCACCTCCCGTTCGGCACCGCTGGGCTGACGTCCACGCTCCCAGAAGGCGGACATCCCGCCGAGGCCGTGCACCTGGGGGAGGCTTAGAAGGGTGCGGACGAACCCTTCTTGCGGGTACCGGCCCCCGGGACCCTGGGTCCTTCGGCTCTGCCGGAGAGGGGGTCGCGGACCGTAGCATGGTGGTCATGACCGCGGTGAACCAGAGCGGGAACGCCGGTGCCGAGCCGGCAGCGGCGCCCTGCCACGACGATGTCTGCATCACCTGCTCCGACCAGGCGGTCCCCAGCCGGGTGCTCGAGCTGGGCGAGCTCGGCACAGCCCTGGTGGACACCGGGGCGTCCCGAGAGCTGATCAGCATCGCCCTCGTCGACGCCGCTCCCGGTGACACCGTGCTGGTGCACGCCGGGGAGGCGATCGCCGTGGTCGCGAGGATCTAGCCGTGTGCCTGGGCATTCCGGGTGAGGTGCTCACCCTCGACGTGGAGCGGCCCGGCATGGCCACTGTCAACGTCGGCGGGGCACGCCGGCAGGTCAACGTGATGCTGATCGAGGAGGACGGGGTGGCGCCCGGCGACTGGGTGCTCATCCACGTGGGTTTTGCGCTCGCCAAGATCGACGAGGAGGAGGCACAGGTCACCCTCTCCTACCTGGAGGAGATGGGCCAGGCCTACCGCGACGAACTGCGCGCACTCTCCGAATCGCGGATCGACTGATGGGCCCGGGAGGGATGCGCTTCGTCGACGAGTACCGCGACCGTGAGAAGGCGCAGGCACTGGCGGCGAATATCGCGACGCTCGTCGAGCCGGGACGTCGCTATGGCCTGATGGAGATCTGCGGCGGGCACACTCACACCATCTATAAGCACGGCATCGAGGACTACCTCCCGGAGGAGGTGCAGCTCGTGCACGGGCCGGGGTGCCCGGTCTGCGTGATCCCCATGGGCCGGGTCGACGACGCGATCTGGATCGCCGAGCAGGAGGGCGTCATCATGACGTCGTTCGGTGATCTGCTCCGCGTCCCCGGTGCCCGCGGCTCGTTCCTGGACGCCAAGGCCCGTGGCGCCGACATCCAGATGGTGTACTCGCCGCTCGACTCCCTGAGGATCGCGCGCAACAACCCGGATCGGCGGGTGGTGTTCATGGCCATCGGCTTTGAGACCACCACCCCCTCGACGGCGATGACGGTGCTCCGGGCCGCGGCCGAGGGTCTCGAGAACTTCTCGGTCTTCTGCAACCACGTCACCATCATCCCGGCGCTCGAGGCCATCCTCGCGTCCCCGGACCTCCACATCGACGGTTTCATCGGTCCGGGCCACGTCTCCACCGTGATCGGGTGCGAGCCGTACCGTTTCATCGCCGAGAAGTACGGACGTCCCTTCGTGGTCGCCGGCTTCGAGCCCCTCGACATCCTCCAGGCCATCCAGATGCTGCTTCTCCAACTCCGCGACGGCCGCTCGGAGGTCGAGAACCAGTACACCCGCGTGGTGCCGTGGGAGGGAAATCAGAAGGCGCTGCAGGCCATCGACGAGGTGATGGAGCCGCGTCCCACCTTCGAGTGGCGTGGGCTCGGCTGGATCCCGGACTCGGCGATGCGCATCCGCGAGAAGTACGCGCGCTTCGACGCGGAGAGGGTGTTCGACGTTCCCGCCATCCGGGTGGCCGATCCCCCGGCGTGCCAGTGCGGAGAGGTCCTGCGCGGGATGATCAAGCCATGGGAGTGCAAGGTGTTCGGCACCGCGTGCACCCCGGAGACACCGATCGGCACCTGCATGGTCTCCTCGGAGGGGGCCTGCGCCGCCTACTACAACTTCGGGCGCTTCACCCGGCTGAGAGTCCGGCAGGCGGGCTCGGCATGACCCAGCGGACCGAGCAGGAGGTCCTGGAGCGGATCGAGCGGATCCGTCGCCGCCGGCCGAGGATCACCGACGAACGGATCACGCTCTCGCACGGCTCGGGCGGCAAGGCCACGCACACCCTGATCGACGCGGTCTTCCTGGAAGCCTTCCGCAACCCGCTCCTCGAACCGCTGGAGGACCAGGCTGTCTTCTCCGTGGGAGCAGAGCGGCTCGCCTTCACCACCGACACGTACGTGGTCTCACCGCTCTTCTTCCCCGGAGGGGACATCGGTGACCTCGCCGTGAACGGCACCGTCAACGACCTGGCCGTGTCCGGAGCCAGGCCGCTGTACCTCTCGGCAGGATTCGTCCTGGAGGAGGGCTTCCCGATCGCCGACCTCCGCCGCATCGTCGCCTCGATGGCCAAGGCAGCGGGGAGCGCGGGAGTGCAGATCGTCACCGGCGACACCAAGGTCGTCCAGCGGGGAAAGGCGGACGGCTGCTTCGTCAACACGGCCGGGATCGGGGTGCTGGAGCGGCCCGTGCGGCTCTCGGCCGGAGCGGCCCGACCCGGCGACGCGGTCATCGTCTCCGGACCGGTCGGAGATCACGGGATCACGATCATGCTGGCGCGCGGCGAGCTGGGCATCGAGTCCGACCTGCGCTCCGACACGGCGCCGCTCACCGAGCTGATCTCTCTCTTGCTGGACGCCGCGCCGCAGACGCGCTTCGTCCGCGACGCGACGCGCGGGGGGGTCGCGACCATCTGCAACGAACTGGCTCTCGCGTCGGGGGTCGCCGTCATCCTCGACGAGCAGTCGATCCCGGTGCGGCCGGAGGTGCGCGGAGCCTCGGAGATCCTCGGCATCGATCCCCTTTACGTCGCCTGCGAGGGACGCTTCGTCGCCGTCGTCGCCGGAGACGAGGCCGAGGCCGCCGTGGGGGCGCTGCGCTCCCATCCCCAGGGTGCAGAGGCCGCGGTGATCGGACGGATCGCCGACGACCCACCGGGGCTGGTCCTGGTGACGACCGGCTTCGGGGGGATGCGCATCATCGACATGCTGGTGGGCGACCCGCTGCCGCGCATCTGCTGAGACCGCGACCTCCCCGACGGCGGCCACGGGCAGGCTACGATGTCGCGCCGTGAGCTACCTCGACATCGCGTGCGTGGTCATCCTGGGGCTGGCCCTCCTGCACGGCCTGCTCAAGGGGCTCTTCCGGCCGCTGATCACGTGGGCCTTCATCATCGCCGGCGTCGTGGTCGGCTTCGGCCATCCGGGCGTGGCCGCCCGCTTCGCCCCGAGCCCCAGCTGGCGGCCGCTGATGGGTCTGGTCGTGGTCGTGGTCTTTGCCGTGGTCGGATTCCTGGTGGCACATCTGATCGCCCCCCGCATCTACCGCCTCATCCCCGGGATGGGCGCCCTCGACCGTCTCGGCGGCGCGGTACTGAGCGTCGTGCTGGCCCTGGTGATGATCTTCATCCTGTTGAACGGGCTGGTCACGCTCGACCATGCGACGGCATCCATCGACGGCAGCGCCGCCGTCACGGTGGCGGAGCTCCAGACCATTCAGCGCTCCGTGGCGAGCAACCCCTCCACCTCGATCGCGCTGAGCCAGTCGCAACTGGAAGCGCTGGAGGACCAGGTGGAATCGGGATCGTCCCCGACGCCGGGCGCGGACGTCGGTCAGCTGAGCACGGTCCTCGGTGTGCTCCGCAACGTCCACATCCAGATGGTGCGGAGCAAGGTGGCACCGGTCATCTTCAAGCTCGGCGAGAGCATCCCCTTCCTCGGCAACGGGCAGACCTGGCCGGCGAGCTGAGGGATCCAGGTCAGACGAGACCGGCGGCGTCCCGTCCCCCGGCCACGGCAGCCTGCCCGAGGCTGATGCCACCGTCATTGGATGGCACCCGGGAGTGGGTGAGCACCCGGAAGCCGCCGCCCTGAAGGCCGGCGCGGACCCGCTCGGTGAGCAAGACGTTCTGGAAGACGCCACCGGAGAGCGCCACCACCTCGAGCCCGGTCGCCGCGCGCACGCGCCGGCAGGCGGCCACAGCTGCGTCGGCGAGGCCATTGTGGAAGCGGGCGGCGATCACCGGGGCCCCCACGCCCGCCCGGACGTCGGCGACCACCGCCCGCACCAGGCCGGCGGTCGCAATCTGGAAGGGCTCGCCCTCCTCGATCTCCACCGGGTAGGCGGAGGTCTCCGCCAGATCGGCCAGCTGCTCCAGCTCCACGGCCGCCTGGCCTTCGTAGTTGATCTGATCCCGGACCCCGATCAGCGAGGCGACGGCGTCGAAGAGGCGGCCCGCGCTGGTCGTGATCGGGCTGGCGGTCCCCGTGCGCGCCAGGGCGCTGACCGTCTCCCAGCGGTCGTCGTGGTCGCGCATCACGGCGAGACCGGCGGGAGGATCGTCGCCAAACGCGGCGACGAGATACGCCGCCGCCATCCGCCATGGCTCCCTGATCGCCATGACGCCGCCGGGCATCGCGACCGGGGCGAGATGGCCGGCCCGCCGGAAGGAGGTGAGATCGGCGACCAGGATCTCCCCCCCCCACATCGAGCCGTCCGTACCGTAGCCGAGACCGTCGAAGGCGACGCCGATCGCAGGTCCCACCTCTCCGTTGTCGGCGAGGCACGACGCGATGTGGGCGTGGTGGTGCTGGATCCCGACCCGGTCCACGCCGTCCAGGTCGAGGGCGAACTTGGTCGAGAGGTACTCCGGGTGCAGGTCGTGCGCGACCACCTCGGGGTGGATGTCGAAGACCCGCATGAAGTGCTCGATCCCCTCGGTGTACGACTGGAGGGTCTCGTAGTTCTCGAGGTCGCCGATGTGGTGCGAGACGAAGGCCCGCCGGCCCTTGCCGACGCAGAAGGTGCTCTTCAGCTCCGCGCCGCAGCCGAGCACGGGTCGGGGAAAGGCACGGGCGACGGTCACCGGCTGGGGGACGAAGCCGCGCGAGCGCCGCAGCGGTGTCTCCCTCCCCCCCATCACCCGGATGACCGAGTCGTCGGTCCGCATGTGGATGGGGCGGTCGTGAGTGAGGAAAGCGTCGGCGATGCCGCGCAGGCGGATCAATGCCTCCTCGTCGCGGTAGGCGATGGGCTCATCCGAGACGTTGCCACTGGTCAGCACAAAGGGAGCACGGAGGTCGCGCGCCAGCAGGTGATGGAGCGGGCTGTAGGGGAGCATCACTCCGAGGGAGCGGTTTCCGGGAGCCACCGCGGCGGCCACCGGAGCGCCGGCGGCCCGCTGGAGCAGCACGATGGGACGCCGAGGGGAGGTCAGGGCATGCGCCTCCGCGGTGCCGATGGTTCCCAGGGCTCGGGCGCCGTCCAAGTCGGCGACCATCACCGCGAACGGCTTGTCCTCGCGATGCTTGCGAGAGCGGAGAGCGGTGACGGCGGGCTCCTGGCTGGCGAGAGCGGCCAGGTGATAGCCACCCACCCCCTTGACGGCGAGCACGCCGCCCGCGGCGAGCAGCTGGACGGCGGTCGAGACCGGGTCGCCGGCGATCGCCGCGCCGTCGCGATCGATCAGGCGCAGCGACGGGCCGCAGGCGGGACAGCAGATCGGTTGGGCGTGGAAACGGCGATCCACCGGGTCCTCGTACTCACGCCGGCAATCCGCGCACATGGCGAACCCCGACATGGTGGTGAGCGGCCGGTCGTAGGGAACGTCGCGGATGATCGTGAACCGCGGCCCGCAGTTTGTGCAGTTGATGAAGGGATGGCGAAAGCGCCGATCTCCGGAATCCAACAGCTCGGCAAGGCAGTCGTCGCAGGTCGCGGTGTCCGGGGAGATCAGGGTCTGCCGCTCCCCGCCCGGCTCGCTCTCGACGATGGTGAAACCAACGCCGCCGGTCCGGTCGATGACCTCGGTCTCGACGCGATCGATGACCGCCAGCGGAGGGGCATCGCCCTCCAGCGCGGCCAGGAACCGCTCCAGTTCCCCCGGAGCCCCCTCGACCTCGATGAAGACCCCGGTGGTGTCGTTGCCAACGAGACCGGAGAGGCCGCCCGCGGATGCCAGTCCGTGGACAAAGGGGCGGAATCCGACCCCCTGCACCACCCCCTCCACGCGAACGCGAAGGCGGTTGCGGGGGGCGGCGGAGAGCGGCTGCGGATCCATGGGATCTCACCATATCGACCTGGGGCGAGCCGCGGGGCCGCGCACCCGGATCGCATCCTCGTCCGCGCACCGAAGGTCCTGTTTAGACTGGGGGCCAGCGACCCTGGTGACCCCCCAAAGCAGAACGGCAAAGTGAGGAATCGTCATGATGGCGGCCGCAGCTGAGAGCCTCACCCCCCCGCCTCACGGGGGTCGTTTAGTGGCTGAACGCCTCCGTGCCCACAGCGTGGAGGCGCTCTTTACTCTGGGGGGCGGCCACATCGTCGAGCTGCTGGACGGCTGCATCGACGCCGACGTCCGGGTCATCGGGCTGCGCCACGAGTGCGCCGTCACGATGGCGGCCGAGGGCTTTGCCCTCGCCACCGGCCGGGCCGGGGTGGCCGCGGTGACCGCGGGTCCGGGCTTCACCAATGCGCTCACCGGGTTCGCAGACGCCGCGGTCGGGAACGTGCCGCTGATCCTGATCGGCGGACGGACCGCGCTCAAGCGACGCGGCCGGGGAGCGGTGCAGGACATCGACCAGGAGGGGATGGTCGCCCCGCTCGCCAAGTGGCGCGCGGTGGCCTACAACGCGCAGAACCTCCAGCGCCTCACCGACGAGGCCTTCCATCAGGCGGCCAGTGGGCGCCCCGGCGCGGTCTATCTCGAGGTGCCTCACGACGTGTTCATGGCCCGGCAGGAGCCGGCCCCGGGGCATTGGGGTTTCCCGGCGTCGCCGACCCGGCCCGCTGCCTCGCCGGCTGAGCTGGAGCGGGCGCTCGAGGCCCTCAAGGCCGCCTCCCGCCCCGTGGTGCTGGCCGGAAGCGGCAGCTTCTGGTCAAGCGCGGGCGAGGAGATCGCCGCCTTCTGCGCCGCCGCCGAGATCCCGGTGACGACGACGAGCGCCGCGCGCGGCCTGGTCGCCGACTCGCACCCCTGGTGTCTCGGCTCCCTGGTCCACGCGGGCACGGCGGTCGCGTCGGCGGACTGCGTGCTGGTGCTGGGCAGCGCCTTCAACGGCAACCTCGTATACGGCGGCCCCCCGCTCTTCAACGACGAGCAGCTGCTCATCCAGGTCGACATCGCCGGCGACCAGGTGGGCGGCAACCGGCGCGCGGACATCGCCGTCCAGGGCGACGTTCGCGAGGTCGTGACCCAGATGCGGGAGAGCGGCCTGCGCAGCCGCTCCGGGCGTGCCTGGCTGGAGCAGGGCCGCGAGCTCGTGGAGATCTCACGCCAGATGTGGGATCAGCAGATCGACGGCTACCAGGGGACGCTGGTGCATCCCGGTGCCCTGGTGCGCGAGGTCGCCGCGTTCGCTCGCGAGGCGTGGGGCGGGGCGTCCACCCTGGTGGCGGACGGTGGTGACACCCTCACCTGGGCGCTCGCGTACGCGGACGCCGAGGGACCGGGACGGTTGCTCTCCACGACCACAGCACTTGGAACGCTCGGCGTCGGTCTGCCCTTCGCCCTGGCGGCCAAGGTGGCCCGGCCGGATGAGCCGGTTGTGCTGGTCACCGGTGACGGAGCCTTCGGGCTGAGCGCGATGGAGATGGACACCGCCGCACGTCACCACCTGCCGATCATCGTGGTCGTGGCCAACAACTGCGGCTGGGGCGACGTGAGGCACCACCAGCGCGAGATGTACCACCGCGAGGTCGCCAGCGCCCTCGCCGACACGCGCTACGACCGGCTCGCCGAAGCGCTGGGGTGCCACGGCGAGCGGGTCGAGCAGCTCTCCGATCTGCGTCCCGCACTCGAGCGCGCGGCGAGCGCCGGCGGCCCCGCGCTGATCGACGTGCGCACCGATCCCGACGTGCTCTCAGCGCTGCTCCGGGCGATGATGATGGTGGGGATCATGTAGCCCTGCCGCGAGGCAGGAGAGATGCGGGTGGCAGGACCGTCAGGGGGGCTTTTCAGCTCCTGCTAGTGGTGCACCGCGCCGGCCAGCCGGTGCTCGGNNCGGTGGAGCACGGCAGTGCTCACGCTGCCGAGCAGGAGACAGCGGAGGCTTCCGTGTCCCCGGGAGCCCATCACGATCAGGTCGTGCCCGCCGCGCTCGACCTCTCGGATGATGGCGTCCGCGGGCCGCTCGCAGACGATCGCCATGTCGACATCGATCCCGTCGGGTACCCGCTCGCGCGCCTCCTCTGCGATGCGCCGCGTCTCCGCCTCCACGTCGGACTCGAGCCGCTCCACGTCGACTCCCACCGGCGCGACCGCGCCGCCGTACCAGACGAACGGCCGCCAGGCGCAGAGGACGGTGATCCGGGCTCGCTGGCAGCGCGCCAGGTCCACCGCCTGGGTGAGCGCGGCGTCGGCGTGTGCCGATCCATCAACGGGAACCAGGATGCTGTGGAACATCAGATGGTCTCTGGCGGTCCGACCGGATCGGAGCGGGCGGGAGGGATGTCCTCCGGCACCCCCAGTCAAGCTGGTCACGCCTCCGCGCGATAGGGTCGACAGGGTGGGCGATGACAGGCCCAAAGGTCATGAGTCGCGGCTCAGCGCATCCGCTCGAGCTGACGCTCCAATCTGATCGCGACCTCGGCCCGGCGGCCGGCCTCGCCGACGACCTCCAGCCAGACCTCCGACACGGGAAGGCTGCGTGCCCTCAGGTAGCGCCCGAGTGCCTCCCGCTCCTCTCGTTCCGCCTTGCGGGTCGCCGCGTCCATCGGCCAGTGCATCTCCGGCCTCCTCATCTCGGGCTGGTGTGGTCAACGTCCAGTCAAGCTCGATCGACCGGGTGGCAATAGGGTCCATGGAAAGGAAGTGTGTGAGCCGAAGGTCCGAAATTGGAGGTGTGTGGAGCCCTGGCTGCGACCCCGTGAAGAGCACTCACGCAACCGCCGACGGCCGGCCGGGAGCGCCAAATCCGGCCCACCGCCAGCCATACTGGGGGCGATCCACCCATGGGAGGAGCGCGATGACCCAGACGTCCACCGACGTGACTGCCGCAGGCCCCCTCTCCGACCACGATCTCGCCCTCATCGACGCCTACTGGCGGGCGGCGAACTATCTCTCGGTCGGTCAGATCTACCTGCTCGACAACCCGCTGCTCCGGCAGCGGCTGCGTCCGGAGCACGTCAAATCCCGTCTGCTCGGCCACTGGGGGACGACCCCGGGGCTCAACTTCATCTACGCGCACATGAACCGCGTGATCCGCAACTGGGACCTCAACGCCATCTACGTGATCGGGCCCGGGCACGGCGGCCCCGCCGCGGTGGCCAACGCCTATCTCGAGGGCACCTACAGCGAGGTCTACCCGCACATCACCGAGGACGAGGACGGGATGCGCGCGCTCTTCCGCCAGTTCTCGTTCCCGGGCGGCATCCCGTCCCACGTGGCGCCGGAGACCCCCGGTTCCATCCACGAGGGCGGCGAACTCGGTTACGCGCTCTCCCACGCCTATGGCGCCGCTTTCGACAACCCCGACCTGCTCGTCGCCTGCATCATCGGCGACGGTGAGGCGGAGACCGGCCCGCTCGCCACCGGGTGGCATTCCAACAAGTTTCTGGACCCCGTGACCGACGGGGCGGTGCTGCCGATCCTTCACCTCAACGGGTACAAGATCGCCAACCCCACGGTGCTGGCGCGCATCCCCGAGGAGGAGCTCACCTCGCTGCTCGAGGGCTACGGGCACAAGGTGCACTGGGTCTCGGGCGACGACCCGACGAAGATGCACCAGCTGATGGCGGAGACGCTCGACACGGTGATCGCCGAGATCACCTCCATCCAGAAGCACGCGCGCGAGACCGGCGACACCACCCGGCCCGCATGGCCGATGATCGTCTTCAAGAGCCCCAAGGGGTGGACCGGGCCGAAGTTCGTCGACGGGCTGCCCACCGAGGGGACCTGGCGATCGCACCAGGTGCCGTTGGCCGAGGTGAAGACCAACCCCGACCATCTCGCCATGCTTGAGACGTGGCTCAAGAGCTACCACCCCGACCAGCTCTTCGACGAGAACGGGACCCTGGTCCCCGAGCTGAAGGGCCTCCCCCCCAAGAGCTACCGGCGGATGAGCGCCAACCCGCATGCCAACGGCGGGCTGCTCCTCCAGGACCTGGTGCTGCCCGACTTCCGCAACTACGCGGTGGAGGTGGCCCGCCCCGGGACGACCTTCGCGGAGGCCACCAAGGTGCTTGGCTCCTACCTCCGCGACGTGACCCGCAACAACGCGAAGCGATTCCGCATCTTCGGCCCCGACGAGACCAGCTCCAACCGGCTGCAGAACGTCTTCGAGGTCACCAACAGTCAGTGGGAGGGTGAGACCCTCCCCACCGACGACCACCTGGCGCCCGAGGGGCGGGTCATGGAGATGCTCTCCGAGCATCAGTGCCAGGGCTGGCTGGAGGGCTACCTGCTCACCGGCAGACACGGGATCTTCAACTGCTACGAGGCCTTCATCCACATCATCGACTC
>PLOF01000043.1:0-26199 GCA_003142035.1 Candidatus Dormiibacterota bacterium | reverse complement strand
TGATCGTCGCCGGCAAGCAGCCCCAGCTCAACTACCTCTCCATGAACGACGCCATCCTCCACTGCACGCGTGGCATCGGGATCTGGGAGTGGGCCTCCAACGACGAGGGTGAGCCCGACGTGGTGATGGCGTGCTGCGGNNATCCGGGTGGTCAACGTGGTCGACCTGATGCGCCTGCAGCCGGACACCGAGCATCCGCACGGTCTCTCCGACCGCGAGTTCGACATCCTCTTCACCACCGACAAGCCGGTCATCTTCGGCTACCACGGTTACCCCTGGCTGATCCACCGGCTGACCTATCGCCGGACCAACCACGCCAACCTCCACGTCCGCGGCTACAAGGAGGAGGGCACCACCACGACCCCGTTCGACATGGTGATGCTCAACGACCTCGACCGCTTCCACCTGGTGATGGACGTGATCGACCGGGTCCCCGGGCTGCAGTCGCGCGCCGCCGCCCTGCGCCAGCGGATGGTGGACGAGCGGGTGCGCTGCCGTGCGTTCACCCGGGTCGGGGGCGAGGATCCCCCGGACATCAGCAACTGGACATGGACGCTCTGAGCTGACGCCGAGCTTCCCTTCATGAGAATCCTGGTCGTCAACGCGGGGTCGAGCAGCCTCAAGCTGTCCGTGCTCGACGACGCTGACAGCTTGCTGGCGTCGGAGACCGTCGACGCTCCGGTCGGCCGCATTGACGATGCGGCACTGCGGGCCGCGATCTCGGCGAACTCCCCCATCGACGCGGTGGGGCATCGCATCGTGCATGGCGGCACCGAGTTCACCCAGCCGGTGCTCATCGACGCCCGCGTGCTGCGCCGGCTGGAGGCACTGACCGACCTGGCGCCGCTGCACCAGCCCAAGTCACTCCGGGGGCTCGACGTGGTCAGCCGCCTGCTCCCCGGGGTGCCCGCGGTGGCGTGCTTCGACACCGCGTTTCACGCGCACCTCCCGCCGGCAGCGTCCACCTATGCGCTGCCCCCGCAGTGGCGCCACCGCTGGGACCTGCGCCGCTTCGGCTTCCACGGCCTCTCCCACGCCTACGCCTCCCGGCGAGCCGCCGAGCTGACCGGCCTCAAGCTCGAGGACCTGCGCATCGTCACCTGCCATCTCGGTGCGGGCGCCTCCCTGGCGGCGGTCAAGGGCGGAATGTCGGTGGATACCACCATGGGCTTCACCCCGCAGGAGGGGCTGGTGATGGCGACCCGCTCGGGGAGTGTCGACCCCGGCCTCCTCCTCTGGCTGGAGGAGCACGTGGGCATGCCCCCGTCGGAGCTGGCGACGACCTTGGAGTACCGCTCGGGGCTGCTTGGCATTTGCGGCAGCTCGGACATGCGGGTCATCCTCCAGGCCGAGGCGGACGGCGACGCGGACTCGGCGCTCGCGATCGGCGTCTACCTCCACCGGCTGCGAGCGGGCATCGCCTCCATGGCCGCCGCCATGGGCGGGCTCGACACCCTGGTCTTCACCGGAGGGGTCGGCGAGCACGCCGCCCCGATCCGAGAGCGGTGCGCCGCGGAGCTGGGCTTCCTGGGCGTCGCCCTCGACCGCGCGGCCAACGCGGGCGCCGCCGGGGATCGGGAGATCGGGGCCGACGGGTCCCAGGTCAGGACCCTGGTGGTCGAGGCGCGCGAGGACCTGGAGATCGCCCGCGGGGTGCGCCAGGTCCTCGCCCCCTCCCCCGTCCAGGCTGCGGAGCCCGCGCCGGAGAGGTGACACCGCGAGATCAGGAGCGGGCGGCTCACCGCCTCATCCTCTGGGACGTCGACGACACCCTGGTGTCCTGCGGACCGGCCGGACGCGAGGCTCTGGAGCGCGGAGCGCGCCTGGCCGCAGGATTGACGGCCCTCCCCCACCTCCCCATGGCGGGCAAGACCGATCCGCAGATCGTCGGCGAGATGCTGCTGGGCGCCGGGGTGGAGCCCGCCGATCTTGACCGCCTGATGCCGGCGGCGCTCGCCGAGGCGACGCGGGCGCTGGCCGGCTGGAGGGGACGGATGGGACGGGAGGGGCAGGTCCATCCGGGGATCCGGCGGCTCCTCGACGAGCTGGCCGGCAGGGATGGCGTGCGCCAGACGCTCCTGACCGGCAACGTGGCGGTGAACGCCGCCGCCAAGGTCGGCGCCTTTGGCCTCGAGGGCTACTTCGATCTTCCGATCGGAGCCTATGGAGACGACAACGCGGAGCGGGAGCTGCTGGTCCCGGTCGCGCTCAAGCGGGTGCGGGAGCTGCGCGGCGAAACCTACGAGCCCGAGCAGGTGTGGGTGATCGGCGACACGCCCCGCGACCTGGCCTGCGCCCGCGCGGCCGGGGTGCGCTGCCTCCTCGCGGGCACCGGCCACGATGGCTTCGAGGCCGTCCGCGGGCTGGACGCCGACGCGGTGCTCGAGAACCTCGCGGACACCGGGGCGGTGCTGGGCATCCTGCTTGGGTAGGCCTCGGCCGGGCGGCGCATCCCCAGATGAAGGCGTACGAGGACGGCTACGATCGCGGGATGGCTGATCAGGATCCGCTCTCCGAGACGGAGTTCTGGGAGATCTACCGCAGGGTCCCCCGGCTGACTGTCGAGGTCGTGGTGACCGGCGATCAGGGCCTGCTGCTCACCCGCCGGGCAATCGAGCCGTGCCGGGGGATGTGGCACCTCCCGGGCGGCACCGTCCGCTTCGGGGAGCGGCTCGCCGCGGCGGTCGGCAGGGTCGCGCGCCGGGAGGTGGGCATCGAGGTCCTGGAGAGCCGGATGCTCGGCTACATCGAGTACCCGAGCCATTACGAGAACGGGTTGGACAGCCCGGTGGGCATCGTGTTTCTGGTCACCCGGCACGCCGGCACCCTGGCGGTCAACGCTGAGGCCGACGCCCACGGGTGGTTCCGCCGGCTCCCGGCAGAAATGCACGCGGAGCAGGTGCGCTTCCTGGACGAGACCGGCCTGGCCGCGCCGCCGTCGGAGGGCGCAGAATCGGCGGACATCGACAGCCGGAGGATGGATAGTGGCGACTGACGAGCTTGCAACCCTGCGCCGCCTGGCGCGCCAGCTTCGCGTCCCTCCGGAAACGAAGGTGAATCTGCCCCATGGCTTCGACCCGGGGCACACCGCGACGTGGGTGCACGAGAAGGACGCGGCATCGTCCCTTGCGGCCGGGGTGCAACTGCTCAGCGAGTACCAGGCGCGCCTGGCGGCCCAGGACACCTACGGCCTGCTGGTGGTGCTGCAGGCCCTCGATGCGGCGGGCAAGGACGGTGCGGTCAAGCACGTCATGAGCGGCGTCAACCCGCAGGGCGTGTGGGTGCGCAGCTTCAAGATCCCCTCCCCGGACGAGCTCAACCACGACTTCCTCTGGCGCTACACCCGCGATCTCCCGCCGCGCGGGGTCATCGGCATCTACAACCGCTCCCACTACGAGGAGGTGCTGGTGGTCCGGGTGCATCCGGAGAACCTCGTGCGGCAACACCTGCCCGCCGAAGCGCGGGGCAAGGACGTCTGGGATCAGCGCTTCCGGGCGATCAACGAGTGGGAGGCCCACCTCACCACCAACGGTATCCACGTGGTCAAGATCTTCCTCAACCTCTCTCTCGACGAGCAGCGCAAGCGCCTGCTGGCGCGGATCGACGACCCCACCAAGAATTGGAAGTTCTCGGCGGCCGACCTCGTCGAGCGCGGGCACTGGGACGAGTACCAGCACGCGTACTCCGAGGTGCTCGCTCACACCAGCACCGCGTCCGCCCCCTGGCACGTCATCCCCGCCGACCACAAGTGGTTTGCCCGGGTGGCGGTCTCGGCGGTGGTCGTCGATGCCCTGGCCGCGATCAACCCCCAGTTCCCCAAGCTCGACGCGGCAGCGGTCGCCGACCTCAAGAAGGCACGCGCACAGCTCCTCGCCCAGAAGGACTGACCAGTCCCGGCTGCCCGGGAGAGCCCAGCCGCTACGCCTGCGCCCGCCGCGACCCGGCTCGCACCGGAGCGCCCATGGCGGCAAGCCGGTCTGAGAAGCCGGTCGTGTCCATCAGCACGCGCATCTCGCCAGCGGCATGCTCCGACGGGTACATGCTGCCGAGCCCGAGCTCGGCGCGGATCTCCTCACGGTGGTCGATGAACTCCCGCCACCTCGGACCGAAGGCCTCAGCCAGGTGCGGGAGAAACTCGGGCGGGGTGCCCCCCATCCCCTTTTCGTAGAACTGCACCGCCCAGTCGGCGAACATCTCCACGTGCCTCACGCCCCGGCCGGCCTCCACCTGCATGCCCCGGATCACCTGGTTGATGACCGCGACCGAGTTGCCCCGCGGGCAGCGACTCTGGCAGGTGTAGCAGTAGAAGCAGAGCCAGACGGAATCGTCCTCGAGCAGGGTTGGATCCCCGTCGCGGGCGCGCTGCGCGATCTCCCGCGGCGAGTAGTCGGCGAAGCGCGCCGCCGGGCAGCCCGACGTGCAGATGCCACACTGCAGGCAGGAGAGGAAGCCCCCGGTGTGGTCGTGCATGCGCGGGTCGGAGAGAATGCGCTGGACCAGATCGGGTACCGGCGGCTCCTCGACGAAGACGCTGCGGGCGATGGTCGCGTACGGGTTCACGGGATCGTTCTCGTCCACCGGATTCCCCTGGCCGCACTCGCTCACCTGGCTCACATGACCGTTCTCACTCGCCGGGTTCGTGGTCCCGCCACCGCTCACGCTCATGCCCCCTCCTCAGCGTGCCCGAAGGCGCCCACCACCGCGGCCGGCGCCGCCCGGAAGAACTCCGGCCAGAAGTGGACCTCGACGTCAGCGCGTTCGTGTCGCGCGGCCAGGCGCACATTGTCGCGGCAGAGCAGGCACGGGGTGACGATGGGAGCGTGCCGCTCCGCGGCGAAACGGACCAGCTCGGTCACTCCCCGGGTCGGACCGCGGTAGGCGCCACCCAGGGCACCGCAGCAACTCCCATGCAGCGATGGATGTGCGAGCAGCGGCTCGGTGCCGGCCAGCTCCGCCGCCTCGGCCATGACGGCGAGCGTGGCATCGCGGTCGGAGAGGCATCCCACGTAGGGCACGAACCGGCCGCTCCGCGCCGAGAGCTGGTACTCGCCGCGGCGCGCCCGCTCCACGAGGAGGCCCCATACCGGGACGGTGGGCGTGCCGGCCGCGGCCAGCGTCCGCTCACAGGCCGGGCAGGCGGTGAGCATGGTCCCGGTGAAGGGCGGCGGCGCCACCGCCGGGTCGCGCGCCGGGTGGCCGCAGCATCGGGCCTCGTCGGTCTCGGCGAGCCGCATCCCGGATCCGGTCGCCAGCGCACGGGTGGCCACATACGCCTCGCGATCCATGCGCAACGCGCAGCCCGGGTAGAAGACCTTGAGATCGTCCGCGGACGCGTCCGGTCGTGCTGGCCGTCTCACCTGCGCGCGGAGGGCGTGGGCTCCGAGTGACATCGCGGTGACCGGGCCTCTCGGCAGGAAACCGCGCACGGCCATGCGCAGTCCCAGGGTCAGGCTGTTGAGCGTCGGACGGCGCTTGAGCTGACGCGCGGCCAGGTCGGCGCCGCTGCGCTCCGGGCAGCGCACTCCCCCGCCCGCCCGCTGCAGCACCCGCAGATCGGCGAGCACGCCCGCGACGTCCACGCCCATGGGGCACGCCTCCGTGCAGGCCCCACACTCGCTGCAGCGCCAGATGTCCTCGGAGGCGAGGAGGCGCTCGGTGTCCTGGGCGATCACCAGCCGGACCACGGCCCGCGGCCCATCGGCCAGATCCAGGCCCTGGGGGCAGGCACTCCGGCAGCGACCGCACTGGTAGCACGGGCGGCAGCGCTCTGCCAGCGCCTCGACGGCCGCGCGGCTCTCTTCGGCAACGGGAGACATCACCGCTCCCCCACGGGCGAGACCAGCTCTCGCGCGCCATCGCCGGCGGCAAGCTGGGCGGTGACACCAGCCTGGGCCTCATCGACCCGGTCGCAGAAGCTCCGCAGCCGGTGGCCGATCCCGGGGTGGTCCACAGCGCAGAGATGCCACTGCTCGATCGGCATGGTGCGACCCATCTGGGTCACCAGATCCCGGGCGAGAGCCACCTGCTCCGCGGCGCTGGCGTCGCCCCGCTGGTAGTGGCACCGCCCCTCCACGCAGCCGGCGAGGAACACCCCGGCCGCCCCGAGGCGAGCCGCCTCGACGAGGTGGAGGGCAGAGATCCGACCGAGGCAGGGCAGCTCGATCAGGCGCACCCGCTCCGGGTATCGATCGCGGCGCTGGCCGCTCAGGTTGAAGGTGGCCGCCGCACACTCCGCGCAGGTGAAGCCGACCACGGGGCTCTCCACGCCACCGGCAACCATCCGCAACCGGGAGAGGAGGGTCTCATCGTCCAGGGAGTGGGTGATGGCGAGTTCGGGACAGCTGGCGGCGCAGATGCCGCAGCCGCGGCAGACATCCGCAGCCACCACGGCGACCTGGGCGTCCGGACGCACGGTGGCCGGGCGCAGGGTCGCAGCCTCCCGGTCGACGAGCCCGAGGGCGCCGAAGGGGCACGCATCCACGCAGGCGCCACAGCCCACGCAGCGGGCGGCGTCGACGGTCACCGGGCGCACATCCTGACGGCCACCCGAGGTCAGGTAGTCGTGCACCCGGGCGGCGGCGGCAGCGGCATCGGTGATGCACTCAGCGATGGTCTTGGGGCCGGAGGCTGAGCCGCAGACGAACACACCGTCGGCGCGCGTCTCGGTGGTCCGGTTCTTGGCGTCGAGCTGGGCGACGAACCCGTCGCCGTCGAGCGGCACACCGACCAGACGGGCGACCTCCGCCGACTCCTCGGCGGGGACGAGCCCGGTCGAGAGCACGACCAAGTCGGGGCGCAGCCGGCGCAGCTCCGCCGCTCCGATGTCCTCGAGCTCGATCACCGGCCGGCCGTCGCCGTCCATCTGCACCGCCGCGGGTGAGCCCCGGACAAACTCGACCCCGGCGCGCCGTGCGGCCAGATACCAGGTTTCGTCCCGGGCCCCGGGGGTGCGCAGCTCCTGGAAGCAGATGGTCACCCGCATCTCAGGGAAGAGCTCACGCAGACGGATGGCGTGCTTGATCGCGATCATGCAGCAGAGACGGGAGCAGTACGGGAGGCGGCGCTGGTCGCGCGACCCGGCGCATTGGATCATCACCAGGTGGCGTGCCGGTGCCCGCCCCTGCCACGACTGCTCCTGCCAGCTGTCCAGCTTCTCGGCGAGCTCGACCTGGGTCATGACGTGTGACTGGCCATAGCCGAGGTGGGTCACCAGGTGCCCGGGGGCCGGCTCGCAACCGGTGGCGATGACCACGGCCCCGACGCGGAGCTCCTCCAGCTCGGCCGCGGGAGTCAGATCGATGGCGTCGACGGGGCACACCTGCGCGCAGGCGCCACAGAAGGTGCAGGTGTCGAGGTCGATGGAGCGCAGCACCCGCCCGTCGTAGACCTCGCCGGCGATGGCCGTGGCCTGACCGCCCGGACCCGGGACGGGGCAGGCCTCCTCGCAGAGCCCACAGTCGATGCACTCTCCGCCCACCATCTCGGGAAGGCTGCGCACCTGGACCGTGAAGTCCCCGGCCCTCCCAGACACCGACTGCACCGTCGTCCGCCGCCGGATGCGGAGGTTCGGATGGTCGACCGCGACGTTGCGGTAGAGGCACTTCCGGACCCCTGACTGGGCTGCGGTCGCCGGTAGGCAGGGACCGCAATCGCCGGTCGGGAAGACGGCGCCGATGGCG
Organism: Candidatus Dormiibacterota bacterium; assembly: GCA_003142035.1. Taxonomy (GTDB): domain Bacteria; phylum Chloroflexota; class Dormibacteria; order Aeolococcales; family Aeolococcaceae; genus Changshengia. The sequence continues at coordinate 18,520 of PLOF01000043.1, read as the reverse complement.
GTGGCACGGCCTCCGATGAAGGGCCGGCGCTCAAGGAGGTCGACGGGATGCCCCATCCGGGCCAGCTCGACCGCCGCCTGCGCGCCCGCGACTCCCCCGCCGACGACCGCGACCCGGTTGGCGCTCGGCCGCGGCGCGACCCTCCGCTGCTGGCGCGCCGGGAAGCGGATCGCCGCCTCGGCGATCCGGAGGGCCTTGTCGGTGACCGCCTCGCGGGCGTCGCCGTGCACCCACGAGCACCCCTCGCGAATGTCGGCCGACTCGAGTCGGAGGCCGCGGTCTGTCAACCCCTGCAGGCGTCGCGCCGCGAAGTCGGAGGAGCAGCCGACGAGGAGGAGACGGCCGGCCGCGTCACCGAGCTCCAGCAGCTCGACGAGGCGTCCCTTCGCCTCGCGGCCGCACCACATGGCACGCCGCTCGACGATCACCGCTGGGGCGGAGAGCCCCCGCTCCAGAGCGTCGAAATCGAGGTTTCCCGCCATGGTACCGGCGCACTCGCAGAGGAGCGCCCGGGTGCCGGTGCGGGTCGTGCCGGCTTCCCCGAGGACCGTTCCAGCGGCTTCATCGAACCCGCCGCCACCCCCGGCAGCGCCATGGTCGAGCCCAGCCGTCATGGACGCGCCCCCGCCGGAGCGAGCGCCCGGGGCACCGCTTCCGCCTCTCCCACGGACACGGGGAACGCCTCGACAGCCCCGGTGGGGCAGGCACGGACGCAGGCCCCGCAGCCCGCGCAGAGGTCGGGGCTGAAGAGGATGCCGCGGAAGGTGCGGACGCGATCGGGGACGCGGAAGGGGCCGCTCGGCTCGTGGCGCGCGATCCGGCGGAGTGCCGTCGCCAGGGCGCCACGACCCGTGCCGGCGGGCGCGGAGAAGAGCTGGGCCGGGTCAAACCAGTCGTCCTGCCGCATCGCACCGGTGGGACATGCGCTCACGCAGCGCCCGCAGCCGACGCACAGCTCATCGTGACGGACGACCTCGCAGCCCAGCACTCCGGCGCTGACCCCGGAGGTCGCTCCCCGGAGATCGCCGGCGATCTGCCTGCCGCGTGCGCTCAGAGGCATGCGGTCATGACCTCGGAAGGCGGGGCAGGCGCGAGACGGTGGCGTCCATCCCGCGGGCGGTCGCCACGAAGCGAGGCGTGTCGGCGGCGCTCATGGTGAACATGGCGGCTCGCTCGGGCTCGACCCCGACGGACTCGAGCAGCCTGCGCACGAAGGCAACCCTGTCGAGGGCGTGGAAGTTGCCCACGCGATAGTGGCACTGCCCCTCCAGGCAGCCGGCAACGTAGACCCCGTCAGCACCCTCGGCGAGGGCGGCCAGCAGGTGCAGGGGCGAGACGCGACCGGTGCACGGGACCATGATGGTGCGAATCGTGGGCGGCAGCGAGGTGCGCGCATTGCCCGCGGCGTCGGCGGCGCTGTACGCGCATTCGCGGCAGAGGAAGGCGACGATGCTGCGCTCGCCGTCCGCAGCGTCCGCGATCACCTCGGAAACGGGGACGCCGGATGCACTGATCTCCGGCACGCGGGCCGCAGCGATGCGGACCTCGGTTGCGGCCACCGCCGGCGGGGTGGCCTCGGGCTCGGCTACCGCCGGCACGTTCACACCGTTGCCTCGGCGAGGAGCTCGGCGTCGGAGAAGCCGCCCACCGTCATCGCACCCGACGGGCACTCGGCGGCGCAGATGCCGCAGCCACGGCAGCTCGCCTGGTCGACCAGCGCGTGCGCCCGGTCTCCGTCGACAAGGCGCACCGCGCCCTGGGGGCAGACGCTCACGCAGACGCCGCAGCCGATGCACACGTCCGGGTCCGAGAAGGCGACCTCGACAGGAGTCGCCGCCATGCCGCCATGAAGCATCGAGGTCACCCGGGCAGCAGCCGCCTTGGCCTGCGCGATGGTCTCCGGGATGCCCTTGGGCCCCTGGGCGGTGCCGGCGATGAAGATCCCGGCACGCTGCGAGTCCACGGGCCGGAGCTTGGGGTGGTACTCCTTGAGGAAGCCCGCCGCACCCTGCTGCAGACCGATCACCCGGGCGATCTGCGTGGTGCCCGCCGACGCCTCGAGGCCGGCGGAGAGGACGACGAGATCAAAGAGCTCCTCGTGCTTGCCGCCGGTGACGGTGTCCTCCCAGCGCACCCGGAGGCTCTTGTCCTGCTCCTCGGCCAGCTCGCCGACCCGGCTGCGCACGTACCGGACACCGCGCTCGGCGACCAGCTTCAGGTACTCCTCATGCCCCTTCCCGGGCATCCGCAGATCGGTGTAGGCGATGGTCACCTGGGTGCCGGGATACGACTCCCGGATGAGCGAGGCATGGAGGGTGGCGAAGAGGCAGCAGATCGCCGAGCAGTGCTCGTTGCCCCGCGACGTGGAGTCGCGCGAGCCGACGCATTGGAGCATGAAGACGCGCTTCGGCACCTGCCCGTCCGAGGGACGGCGCAGCTCGCCGCCGGTCGGCCCCGACGCGGAGAGCAGGCGGGCGAGCTGGCTCTGGGTGAGCACGTTGGCGTAGCGGCCATAGCCGAGCGGGGGCTTACGCCGCGCGTCGAACTCCTGATGCCCGGTGGCGACGACCAGGGCCCCGACCGTCAGCTCCTCCTCCCACGGCTTCTGGGTGAGGTCGATTGCGCCGGCCGGGCATGCCTGCTCGCAGGAGTGGCAGTCCGAGCAGCCCCCGCAGGAGAGGCAGCGCCTGGCCTCGGCCAGCGCCTCCTCCTCGTTGAAGCCCAGACGCACCTCCTGCCAGCTGGTCCGGCGCTCCTCGGGCGGGAGCACCCGCATCTCCTGGCGCGGCAGGCTCCTGCGCCGGCTGAGCTCCAGGTCTGGGACCTCGGCACGGTCGCGCTCCATCGGCCAGACGTCGAGCAGCGCCTCACCCCGCAGGTGGTTGTGGATGCCCCGAGCGGCGCGCGCACCGGCCGCGATCGCCTGAATCGCGATCAGCCCGCCGCCGGCGGCCGCGTCCCCGGCGGCGAAGACCCCCCGGCGACCGGTCATCATCGTCTCCCGGTCGACCACGATCTGGCCGCCCGCGACGGCGACACCGGCGGCACCGGCGAGGGCGTCCTCACCCAGCGCCTGCCCCACGCAGAAGACGACGGTGTCGGCCTCCAGCTCCACCTGCTCCGCGTCGACCGGCCGCGGCGGTCGCCAGCCCCGTGCGTCGGGCTCCGCGAGCGTGCAGGGTTGGAAGCGGACCGAGCTGACCGCAGCGTCGCCGAGAAGCGCGACCGGCATCAGCGACGGTGCCAGCAGGACCCCCTCGGCAATCGCCTCAGACAGCTCACCCGGCTGGGCGGGGAGGGTCGCGCGATCCTCGATGCAGGCCATGGTCACCCGCTCGGCGCCCAGCCGCAGCGCGGTGCGCGCCGCATCGACGGCCACGTCGCCACCGCCGATCACGACCACGCGCCGTCCCACGGTGACGGGGTCGCCCAGCGCCCGCGACCTCAGCAGGTCCAGGCCCCCGATCACCCCAGGGAGCTCCCGGCCCTCAAGGGGGAGCAGCCGGGCTTGGGGAAGACCCAGCGCGAGCAGGACCGCCCCGTACCCCGAGGCGAGCAGGGAGTCCACCGTGTAGTCCTGGCCGCACCGCTCACCGGCGCGCAGCTCGACGCCGTGGGCAAGCACGCGCTCCACCTCGGAGGCGACGACATCGCGGGGCAACCGGTACTCGGGAACGCCAAGCCGGAGCATCCCGCCGGCCACCGGCTGGGCCTCGAAGACGGTCACCGGATAGCCGAGCAGGGCCAGGTCGCGGGCTGCGGTCAGCCCAGCGGGGCCCGCCCCCACCACTGCCACCCGATCCTCGAACCGGCGTGCCGGCACCTCCACCGGACCGGCGGCCGCGGCCTGGTCGGCCACGAAGCGCTTGATGGCGGCGATCGCGACCGGCTGGTCGAGTCGGCCCCGGGTGCACTGCTCCTCGCACTCGTGGGGGCAGATGCGTCCGCAAACGCTCGGGAACGGGTTGGGCGCGCTGGCGACCCGGTAGGCATCCGCCCACCTACCCTGAGCGGCCAGCGCGATGTAACCCTGGGCCGCGGTGTGAGCCGGGCAGGTGGAGGTGCAGGGAGCCCAGCCCCGGTTGTCGATGGCGAAGGTGGACGGGACCGCGTTGGCGAACGGGCGAGAGATCGCCTTGCGCCGCGTTACCCCGAGATCGAACTGGCTCTCCAGCTCGACCGGGCACACCGTGGTGCAGGTTCCGCAGCCGACACACTGGTCGGTCACGAACCGGGGGTGGTGACGGAGTCGCACCCGGAACTCGCCAGGCGGTCCGCTCAGCGCGGTCACCTCGGTCAGGGTGTGGACATTGATCCGGGAGTCGGTCGCCGCGTTGGCAAGCCGCGGACCGAGGGAGCACATCGCGCAGTCCTCGGTCGGGAACGTCTTGGAGAGCCGGGCCATATACCCGCCCAACGACTGCTCCCGTTCGACGAGGTGGACCGTGATCCCGGCGCTGGCCAGCTCCTCGGCCGCCGAGAGCCCCCCGATGCCGCCGCCCACGACGAGGGCGGAGCGGTTCAGGAAGGTGCGCGACGGCTGGAGCGGCCGTTGCCGTCCAGCGCGCGCGACGGCCGCGGCGAGCACCGTCTCGGCCTTGCGCTGAGCCTTCTCGGGCTCGTGGCGGTGGATGAACGCACAGCCCTCGCGAAGGTTCGCGAAGGCGACGGTGTTCTCACCGAGCTCCAAATCACGGGCGATCCGCTCGAAGGTCGGCCCCTGGAAGCGCCGGGAACAGGAGCCGATGACGATCCGGTCCAGGCCACGGTCGGCGACCACATCCTCGATGAGCCGGCGGCCCTCGGCGCCGCAAAGGAACTGGGAGACGGTGACGTTCACCACCCCGTCGAGCGACCGTCCGCCGGCGGCCAGCGCGGGGAGGTCGAGGACGCCGGAGATGTTGCCCCCGCACTCGCACAGGAAGACGCCGCAGCGGGTCACAGGGGAGCTGCCTGGCGGGCTCCGATCCGCTGCAGAAGCGGCTCCAGGTCCTGAGAGTGGGCGGCGACGCCGCAGACCGTGTCCGGGTCCGCACCGAGCGCCAGCGCCACCAGCTGCTGCACATGGAGGTGCACGAAGGGGTACTCCTCGTCGGAGTCCCGCTCGATGATGTCGTGGTGACGGTCGAACTGGACCGCACAGTTAGGGCACATGTGCACGCAGACGTCGACCTTCAGGGCGGCGAGGCGCCGCAGCTTCTCCCGGGTCACGGCCATCGACATGGAGGGATTGACGAAGCGCTGGCGAAAGCCGGCCCCGCAATGCGTCGTTTTCTCCGGATAGTTGCCGGTGCTGATCACGCCGGCGGGCTCCAGCAGGTCCTCCGCGAGCATCAGGTTCTCGCTGTCGCCGAGCACCTCGTCGGGGAAGACCTTGCAGTAGTGGCAGGCGGGGTGGCTCGCCACCCGGATGCCACCCAGGCGGCGGCGCACCAGCCCAGCCAGCTTCTCGTGCTGCGACCAGAGCACCTCGAGGACGTGTCGGTGCTGAATGGTCTGGGCGATGGTGTCGTCGTAAACGCGCCCGATCTCGGCCAGGACCCGGTTGACCTCCCGCCGATGCTCGGGCACCTCCAGAACCCGATACGCCTTCTTGTTGATGGCGTAGCAGGTGGAGCAGAGGTAGGCCTGAATGGGATGCCCTGCCTCCACCGCGACGCAGGCGTTCCGGGCGGCGATCGCCAAGGTGGTGGCGAAGGGCATCAGGTCGCTGTAGTAGCCCATCCCCGTACAGCAGGTCTGCTCGGGATTGACGATGTACTCGACCCCGAGCTTCTCAAAGAGCCATTTCGTGGCTGCCTCGGCGCCCGGGTACTCGCTGGATACCATGCAGCTGCGGAAGAGCTGGACGCCGCCCCCGATGGGGTCGACCTCCGGCGTGGTGTGTGGCATGCAGCGGCTCTGTCTCTCTCGTCAGTGAAGCGGCACTCGGCGCTGGCACTGAGGGCCGGGCGCGGTCAGCCGGGCCAGACGAGCCTCGGTTCCGCGCCGTGACTCTGGCACGGACAACGCGTGAGATCAAGGAATGTTATCCGCGGCTAACTTTCTCTCTTAGAGAACGGTGCCGGCCTCGTCAACGCAGCGGACGGCGATCAGCTCCAGGGCATCGGGTGCCTCATGGACGCGGCTGCAGGCGGGACAGATCACCATGTGGCCGGCGCACTGCTCCGGATCCACCTCTCCGGCGAAGCCGCACTCGCAGGTCAGCACCTGCCGCACCGTCTCGATCTCCAGGGCGGCGCCAGCCAGCGCGCCGCCTGCGGTGAGGTGGTCAAAGGCCTCGGCGAGCTCGTCCGCATCGACGCCGTCGGGGCAGCGCACCTGGACGGCCGCGACCCGGCGTCCCCCGGCGCGCCGCGTGCACTCGGCGACCAGCTCGGTGACGAGGGAGAGCTCATGCATGGGGTGTCGAGGCTTTCTGCACCCCCTCCGAGATGGCGTGCTGCACGGCTTCCACGGCGCGTGGTACGGCCAGCCTCACCGCCCCCGAGAGCTCGGCACCGGGCTCGAAGCTCTCCGCTCCCACGCTCACCAGCACCGCGTCCGGGACGGCGGCGTAGAGGTCGCGGGTGAGCGCGAGGAGGTCCTCCGGGCCCATGCCGTGCGAGAAGGGGTCGAGCGAGCGCGCCTCGGGCGCCGGCACGCCGGTGGCTCGATCCGTCCCGGCAGCGCCGGCGGCGGCCCGCCGGGGGGCCACCGTCCGGAGGCTCACCGAGCCGGCCGGCCGGTCGGCCGCCGCATCCACGAAGACCACGAGCCGCGCCCGGCTGGCGTCGTCGGCCAGCTCCGGAAGGAGCTGGTCGGAGACGATCACGGTCGCGCCGGTGCCGGCCAGCCCGACGGTCAGCAGCTCTCCCACCTCGGGCCCCACGGCGTCGTCACCGCGCAGCGCGTTGCCGCAGGCGACGACCAGCACTCCCCAGTGGGGCAGCTCGGCGGGTTCGCCCCCCAGCGCCGGGCTCAGGCCCGCGCCGCCCGGCGCGGGGCCCGTCCAGCCGCCATCAGCGGGAGACCTGGCGCAGCAGGGAGCCCTCAGCGTCGCGGATGTCGACTTCGAGCGGCATCTGCCCGACCGCGTGGGTGGAGCAGCTGAGGCATGGGTCGTAGCAGCGGATCACCGCCTCCACCCGGTTCAGCATCCCTTCCTTGACCTGGTCGCCCTTGATGTAGTGGCGAGCCGTCTGCAGCACGCTCCGGTTCATCGCCAGGTTGTTGTGGCCGGTGGCGATGACCAGGTTCACCCACTCCACCAGACCGTCGTCGTCGACCTTGTAGTGGTGGATGAGCACCCCGCGGGGAGCCTCGGAGACACCCACGCCCTCGTTGCGGTTGATCTGGGCGCGTGCCCGGACGTGCGGATCGAGGATGTCGGGCCGGGAGAGGATCTCGTCGATCACGTCGATGCAGTGGACGATCTCGATGAGCCGGGCGTAGTGGTAATGGAAGGAGCTGGAGGGGTAGCGCCCCAGCCGGTCGCGGTATTCGGCAAGCTCGGCGTCGGCCGCGGAGGTGCCGAGACGCTCGGCGACGTTGAGCCGTGCCAGCGGACCGACGCGGTAGATCCCCGCTGGGTAGCCGAGCGGCTTGAAGTAGGTCGACTTCAGGTACGACCAGGGCTCGACGGTCTCCCCGAGGTACTCGTCGTAGGCCCGGGGATCGACCCCATCGGCCATCACCCAGCCGCTGCTGTCGACGACCCTCAGCAGACCGTCGGAGTAAGCGGCATTGCCGCCTTCGTGGACCAGCCCCATGTAGAGGCTCGGGAAGTCGCCGAAGTGGGCTGCCTCCTCCGTCCACGATGCCACGTTCTTCTTGAACCACTCGAGAGTGCGGTGGGCCCGCTCCCGGGCATCGGGGATCTCGGCCAGGATGGAGTCGCGCTCGGACGCGTCCAGGGGACGGCTGACCCCTCCGGGGACGACCCATGCCGGGTGGATCCGCTTCCCACCCAGCCGCTCGATGATCCGCTGGCCGAAGCGACGCAGGGCCACGCCGTCACGGGCAAGGTCAGGCGTCTGGCGGGCCACACCCACCAGGTTGCGCAGGGCCGGGTCCGAGTCGAACCCGAGCAGGAGATCGGGGGACGAGAGGTAGAAGAAGCTCAGCGCATGAGACTGGACGATCTGGGCCAGATTGAGCACGCGGCGCAGCCGGACGGCNNCCGCAGATCCGCGCCATCAGGGACGGCATCTCGTGGACCATCCGGCCCTGGCTGATCCGCTCGAAACCGCGGAACTGGGTCACATGAAAGTGGGCGTCAGCGACCTCGCCCGCATCGTCCAGCTGGATGGTGATCTTGGCGTGCCCCTCGATCCGGGTCACGGGCTCGATGACGATCGTGTTGTCAGCCAAAGCAGGTCACCCCCGCGGTAACGGGCACCCGCCCGGAGATCAGATCGTCGAGGACGCTGTGAATCAGATCGGCAGAGGGGGGACACCCCGGAACGAAGACGTCGACCTTGACCACGGCGTGCACCGGACGCGACATCGCGAGCAGCCGCGGCACCATCGGACCGGGCAGCTGAGGATTGATGGTGACGTTCTCCAGATAGGCGCGCTCGAGGATCGCCGCCGGTCCAATCTGGTTGCGCATCCCCGGCACGTTGGAGGTGACGGCGCAGTCGCCGAGGGAGACCAGCACTCGCGTGTTGCGGCGCACCTCGTAGATCTTGCGCAGGTCGTCCTCGGAGCTGATCGCTCCCTCGACCAGGGTCACGTCGACGTCCTCGGGGAACTCCTTGACGTCCACCAGGGCGCCGTAGACGATGTCGACCCGCTCGGTGATGTCGAAAAGACGCTCATCCATGTCCAGCAGCGACATGTGGCAGCCGGAGCAGCCGTCGAGCCAGATGGTGGCGAGGCGTGGCTTGCTCATCGCGTACGTCCCTCATGGGCCACCAGATACGGCAGGTAGGGCCGACGACGACGCGCCTCGGCGACCGACCTCCCCTTCTCGAAGAGCGCTCCGGTGGGGCACACCTGAACGCACTTCCCGCAACTGGTGCAGGTGTTGGAGTCTCCCCAGGGAATGCCCATGTCGGTGATCAGCCTGGCCTCCGTGCCGCGACCCATCACATCCCAGGTGTGGGCCCCCTCGATCTCATCGCAGACGCGCACGCAGCGGGTGCAGAGCACGCAGCGGTTGTGGTCGATCCCGAAGCGCTCGTGCGTGGCATCCACCACCGCCTGGGGAGAGAGCAGGGGTAGGTCGAAGTGGGTGAGCCCAACCTCCACCGCGAGGTCCTGGAGCTCACAGTTGCGGTCGGCGACGCAGACCGAGCAGATGTGGTTGCGCTCGGTGAAAAGCAGCTCCACGATCCGGCGCCGGTGGGCGGCCAGCCGCTCGGAGTTGACCGTGACCTTCATCCCCTCGTCGATGGTGGTGACGCAGGCGGGGAACAGCTTCCGCTGACCCTCGACCTCGACCACGCACAGCCGGCAGGCGCCGACGTCGGAGAGGCCCTGCAGGTGACAGAGGGTGGGGATCGCGATCCCGTTCTCGCGCGCGACCTGAAGGATGGTGTGTCCGGTCTGACCGGCGACGTCCCGGCCCTCGATGGTCAGGGTGAGCACGCTCATGGTGCGACCTCCCCGGCCGCGAGGGCGGCTTCTCGAGGCTCCATCTTGCAGACCCCCGCCGGACAGACGTGATCGTCAATGTGGGCCATGTACTCGTCCCGGAAGTAGCGGAGGGTGGAGACGACCGGGTTGGGCGAGCCCTGTCCGAGCCCGCAGAGGCTGGTGTCCCGGACCATCCCGGCGAGCGATTCCAGCTCGCCGAGCTCGTCACGGCTGGCCAGGCCGCGGGTGATGCGGTCCAGCAGGTGATACATCTGGGTGGTGCCGACGCGGCACGGCACGCACTTGCCGCACGACTCCTCGCGGCAGAAGTCCATGAAGAACTTGGCCACGTCGACCATGCAGGTCCCGTCGTCCATGACGATCATGCCGCCGGAGCCCATGATCGAGCCCGCCTGAGCGAGCGACTCGTAGTCGACTGACATGTCGAGCAGCGACTCGGGCATGCAGCCGCCGGAGGGACCGCCGGTCTGGACGGCCTTGAACTTCCCGCCTCCGGGGAGGCCGCCGCCGATGTCGAAGACGATCTCGCGCAGGGTGAGTCCCAGCGGCACCTCGATGAGGCCGGTGTTGACCACGCTCCCCGCCAGCGCGAAGACCTTGGTCCCCAGGCTCTTCCCGGAGCCGATGGCCGAGTACCACTCGGCCCCGCGGCCGATGATCGCCGGGATGCTGGCGAGGGTCTCCACGTTGTTGATCAGGGTTGGCTTGCCCCACAGTCCGGAGGCGGCGGGGTAGGGCGGCCGGGGCCGGGGCGTGCCCCGTCCGCCCTCGATGGAGGCGATCAGTGCCGTCTCCTCGCCGCAGACGAAGGCGCCCGCACCAATGCGGATCTCGACGTCGAAGCCGAAGCTGGTGTCGGCGATCCTCGGGCCGAGGAGGCCGGCGTGCTCCGCCTGGCGGATCGCCGTGGTCAGGCGCTTGACCGCCAGCGGGTACTCGGCCCGGACATAGACGTAGCCGTGGTTGGCACCGACCGCGTAGCCGGCGATGGCCATGCCCTCCAGCACCTGCTGGGGACTGCTCTCCAGGACGCTGCGATCCATGAAGGCACCGGGATCGCCCTCGTCACCGTTGCAGACCACGTACTTCCCCTGGGGGGAATCGGTCTTGGCCACTGTGGTCCATTTGAGACCGGTGGGATAACCGGCGCCGCCTCGGCCGCGGATCCCGCTCCGGGACACCTCGCCCAGCACCTCGGCCGGGGTCATGGTGGTGACCGCCTTGGTCAGCGACTCGTAGCCACCGACGGCGACGTAGTCCTCGACCCGCTCGGGGTCGATCTGGCCGCAGTGCTCCAGCACCACCTTCACCTGGTGGGAGAAGAAGGGGTCGGTGGCGGTCTGGCGTCCACCCTCGCCGCCGGCGAGGCCGTCGACCACGCCGTCCAGCGCCGCGTCGTCACCTGCCGCCACGTGGTCGTACATCCGCCCCATCTCCGGTACCGCGACGAGCGGTCCGGCGGCGCAGAGACCCAGGCAGCCGACGCGCTTCACGGCGACGTCGGTCAAACCGCGTGCGGTCACCCGCTCGCAGAGCGAGTCGAAGACGGTGTCGGCCTGCATCGACAGGCAGCCCGCGGCCATGCAGACGTGCGCAGAGGCGCGCACCGGCCCGGCGGGGATCAGAGATTCCTGGCGGCGCCGCCGCGCCGGGGTCGGAGTGCCCGCTTCGGTCATAGCGCCTCCAGCATCTGTTGCACGCCGTCGGGAGACAGCCTTCCGTGCACCTCGTCATCGATGACGACCGCCGGGGCCATGCTGCAGGCTCCCAGGCAGCGCGCCCGGAGCAGCGAGATCTGGCCGTCGGGGGTGGTGCCACCCGCGTCGATGCCGAGCGTGTCGTGAATACGGCTGAGGATGGCGCCCGCGCCATTGATGTAGCAGGCCGTCCCCATGCACACCACGCAGGTGTGCTCTCCCTGAGGCTTGCGGACGAAGTGCGAGTAGAAGGTGGCGACTCCCAACACCCGGCTGGGCGGTACGCCGAGAGCCTCGCTCACGTAGCTCAGGGCATCGTCGTCCAGGTATCCGAAGACCTCCTGCACGGTGTGGAGGACCTCGATGAGGGCATCCGGCCTCGCCCCCAGACGGCGGATGCGGACATCCACCTGACGCCAGCGCTTGTCGTCGCGGGGAGGGGAGGCAGGAGGGGCGGCGGCCGCCACGGTCATCTGCTACTCCTCGATGAAGATGCACTCGCCGGCGCACTGAGCGACGGCTTCGCGGACCGCGTCCTCGTGCTCGGCCGGCACCAGGGCCATGCTCGCCTTGCCACCGGGCTTGTCGAGGACCACCCCATCCTGCTTCACATAGGACAGCCCGTCGTCGAGCTGGGTGAAGACGGCCGGGCAGAGATCCTCGCAGAGGTTGTCTCCGGTGCAGTACTTCTGGTCGATCCAAACCTTCATGAGGTCACCTCCCTGGTCCGGCACCCACGCCAACCCACGAGCGAAGGGTAGCCATGTAGTTGGCCCGCTCGAAGGCCTCGCCGGCCTCCGCGGTCACCCGGGACACCGATCCGCGCAATTGGGCGGCCGAATCGTATTCGTGTTCTGCAAGCCAGGAGCGAAGCTCCGTTTCCACTCCGGCAACCCTCTCGGGCCCCAAGCGGAGCAACTCCGACGTCATCATCACCGCGTTCGCGCCAACCGCCAGCGCCTTGGCGGCGTCCTTGCCCTCGTGAACACCTGACGTCGCAGCCAGTGACACGGAGTCGGGAACCTGCGGACGGAGCATGGCGATCCAGCGCAGCGGCAGCCCCAGCTCGACGCGGGTGGAGAGCTGGAGGCGACATTCGACGTCCATGGTCTCCAGGTCGATGTCGGGCTGGTAGAAACGGTTGAAGAGCACCAGACCCGCAGCGCCTGCACCGATCACCTGGTGGACGAAGTGGGCCATGGACGAGTAGTAGGGCGAAAGCTTCACCGCCACCGGCACCTTTGCCTTGGCGCAGACGTCAGCGATCAGCTCCAGGTCAGCGGTCTCGATGTCCGCGGCAGCGAACTGGGGGTTGGTGGCGACCCGGTAGACGTTCAGCTCGACGGCGTCGGCACCGGCGCGCGCCACCAGCTCCGCATAGCGGCTCCACGCCCCCACCGAGGTGGCGTTGAGACTGGCGATGACGGGGACGTCGACCGCCGACTTGATCCGCTCCAGATTGGCGAGGTAGCGGTCGGCCAGCGTGGCGCCCTCGACCGGCGGGAAGTAGTTGGTCGCCTCGGGGTTGACCCCGGCCCCCGCCTCCAGAGCGGCGGTGAGGCTCAGCTCCTCGGCGACGATCTCCTCCTCGAAGAGCGAGGGGAGCACGAGCGCACCCACCCCGGCCACGGCCAGCCTGCGGGCGGAGTCGACGTCCCCGGTGAGCGGGCTGGGAGAGGCGATGAGAGGCGACCTGAGGGTCAGACCGAGATACGAGGTGGTGAGGTCGACGGCGCTCGGGTTCACGGCTTGACCTCCCTATCGGTGGCCACGGCCGGCGCCGGCGCGCTGCCGTCGGCACCTTCGCCGTCTTCCTCCGGCTCGTCCTCGACACCGTCGCTGACGAGCGTCCGGTGCACACCGGCGAGCTGGCTGTAGTAGCGCCAGCGCTCGGCGGCATCGCGCTCCAGGAGCTTCATCAGGTCACGGGAGCGGTCTGGATCGCTGCGGGCAAGGGACGAGAAGCGCACCTCGGAGTTGACGAACTCCGAGACCGGGATGGAGGGCTCGCGGGAATCGAGCGTGAGCGGCTCGCCGACCTCCTCCACGGTGGGGTGGAAACGGTAGAGCGGCCAGTAGCCGGAGCGCACCGCGTCCTTCTGGTGGGTCATGGAGGTCGACATCTCGATGCCGTGCGCGATGCAGGTCGAGTAGGCGATCACCAGCGAAGGCCCGGGCCAGGCATCGGCCTCCATGAGGGCCTTGATGGTCTGAACATCGTTGGCCCCGATGGCGACCTGGGCCACGTACACGTTGCCGTAGGCGCGACCGGTGGCGCCCAGGTCCTTCTTGGGGGTGCCCTTTCCGGAGGCCGCGAAGCGGGCGACGGCGCCACGCTGGGTGGCCTTGGAGGCCTGCCCGCCGGTGTTGGAATAGACCTCGGTGTCGAGCACCAGGACGTTGATGTCGCGACCGGAGGCGAGCACGTGATCCAGCCCACCGAAGCCGATGTCGTAAGCCCAGCCGTCGCCGCCGACGATCCAGACCGACTTGCGGACCAGGCTGTCGGCGAGCACGTTCAGCTGAGCCGCCTGCCGGGCGAGGGCGTTGCCCGCGGGGCTCAGTACGGCGAGACGCTCCTTGAGCGAGACGATCCGCTCGCGCTGGGCGAAGACCGACTCCTCGTCCGCCTGGGTGGCGCCGAGGATGGCGTCGGCCAGGGGCTCGCCGACCGCCGCGGAGAGGCCGTGCAGGAGGGTCCGGGCGGCCCGCTGCTGTGCCTCCAGACCGATGCGGATGCCGAGACCGAACTCGGCGTTGTCCTCGAAGAGCGAGTTTGCCCAGGCCGGGCCGCGTCCCTGCCGGTTGGCGGACCAGGGCGTGGTCGGAAGGTTGCCACCGTAGATCGAGGAGCAGCCGGTCGCGTTGGCGATCAGCAGGCGATCACCGAAGAGCTGAGAGATGAGCTTGAGGTACGGGGTCTCGCCGCATCCGGCACATGCCCCCGAGAACTCGAAGAGGGGCTCGAGCACGGCGGCACCCTTGACGGTGTTGTGGGCGAGCAGGCTCCGATCCAGCTCCGGGATGGTCTGGAAGAAGTCCCACCGCGTGCGCTCGACGTCGCTGTGCTCGAGGACGGGCTCCAGGTTGAGCGACTTGTGACGGGCCTCGGTCTTGGAGCGCGCCGGGCAGACCTCGACGCAGAGACCGCAGCCGGTGCAGTCGTCGGGCGCGACCTGGATGGTCAGCAGGTGCCCGGTCAGCTCCTTGGAGCGGAAGACCTTGGAGGGGAACTCGGCGGGGGCCTCCGCCAGCGCCTCGGGCGCGTAGACCTTCATCCGGATCGCCGCGTGCGGGCAGACGATCGCGCACTTGCCACAGTCGCTGCAGATGACCGGGTCCCAGATCGGGATCTCGGAGGCGATCGCACGCTTCTCGTAGCGCGCGGTGCCGGAGGGGAACCTCCCGTCGGCCGGCATCGCCGAGACGGGCAGCGTCTCGCCCCGGTCGGCGATCAGGACCGAGGTGACCTCGCGCACGAAGCGCGACGCGTCACTGAAGTCGCGGACAGAGGCGGAGTCGTCCGCGCCGGTGACCGCGGCTTCGACGGGCAGCACCCGGGTGAGCCCGGCGAGCGCGGAGTCGATGGCGGCGATGTTGTGATCGACCACGGTCTGGCCGCGACGCCCGTAGGTCTTGACCACCGCCCCCTTGATGTCGGCGATGGCCTGGTCCACGGGCAGGACCTTGGAGAGGGCAAAGAAGCAGACCTGCATCACGGTGTTGATGCGGGTCCCCATGTGCGCCTCCGCGGCGATGCGCTGCGCGTCCACCACCCAGAGCTCGACCCGCTTCTCCACCAGAGTGCGGCGCACCGGATCGGGCAGCCGCTCCCAGACCTCGTCCACGGGATACGGGGAGTTGAGCAGGAAGGTCGCGCCCGGCTTGGCCCACTCCAGCACGTTGACCCGGTCGAGCAGCCCGTGAGAATGGCAGGCCACGAAGTCGGCTGCGGTGATCAGGTAGGTGGAGCGGATCGGCTGCGGGCCGAAGCGCAGGTGGGAGACGGTCATCGAGCCCGACTTCTTGGAGTCGTAGACGAAGTAGCCCTGGACATGCTTGCCGGTGCCGTCGGAGATGATCTTCGCGCTGTTCTTGTTGGCGCCCACGGTGCCATCCGCGCCGAGCCCGAAGAACATCGCCTGCAGCTCGCCCTCGGGGCGGGGGGCGGTGAACTCCGGGTCCCAAGCCAGGCTGGAAAGGCTCACGTCGTCGTTGACGCCGACCACGAAGTGGCGGCGAGGCTTCTCGGCGGCCAGGTCGTCGAAGACCGCCTTGGCCATCCCCGGAGTGAACTCCTTGGAGGAGAGCCCGTAACGCCCGCCCACCACGTGCGGCGCGGCGGCGAAGGGAGGGTTCTCGGCGTCCATCGCCTCATCGAGGGCGGCCCGCACGTCGAGGTAGAGGGGCTCGCCCACCCCGCCCGGCTCCTTGGTCCGGTCCAGGACCGAGATCCGCTTCACGGTCCGCGGCAGTGCGGCGATCAGCTCCGCGCTCGGGAAGGGACGGAAGAGGTGGATCTTGATCATCCCGACGCGCTCGCCGCGCGCCCGCAGCACCTCGACGGTCTCCTCGACGGCACCGCAGCCAGAGCCCATCAGGACCACCACGCGGTCGGCGTCGGGGGCGCCCACGTACTCGACCAGCCCGTAGCGCCGTCCGGTGCGCTGGGCCAGCTCCTCCATGGCATGGGCGACGATCCCCGGAATCTCACGATAGAAGGGGCTCGCGGCCTCCCGGCCCTGGAAGAAGACATCCGGGTTCTGCGCCGTGCCGCGCACATCCGGGTGATCGGGGCTCATGCCCCGGAGGCGCAGCTCCTCGATGGCTCGCGTGTCGATGAGGGCGGCCATGTCCTCGTGCTCCAGCGGGGTCACGCTGGAGAGCTCGTGCGAGGTGCGGAAACCGTCGAAGAAGTGCAGGAAGGGCACCCGCGAGGTGAGGGTGGCGGCATGGGCGACGAGGGCGAGGTCCTGCGCCTCCTGCACGGTGGCGGAGGAGAGCATCGCCCACCCGGTGGAGCGCACCGACATCACGTCGGAGTGGTCGCCGAAGATGGAGAGCGCGTGCGTGGCTACGCTGCGGGCCGCGACATGGATCACCGCGGGCAGCAGCTCGCCGGCGATCTTGAACATGTTGGGGACCATCAGCAGCAGCCCCTGCGAGGCGGTGAAGGTGGTCGCCAGCGTGCCCTTCTGGAGGGCACCGTGGAGGGCCCCCGCAGCCCCGGCCTCGGACTGCATCTCGACGATGTCGGGGACCTCACCGAAGAGGTTCGGGACCCCGGCCGCGGCCCAGTCGTCGGCGTGCTCGCCCATCGGAGAGGACGGCGTGATGGGGTACAGCGAGATGACTTCAGAGAGGGCGTAGGCCACGCGGGCGGCGGCCTCGTTACCATCGATGCAGATACGCGCGGACCTGGTCAAAGTTGGGTGTCACCTCCGCCGCACGAGCCGCTGCGACGCGACCACGTAGCCTGGATTTAGGACTTCACGAGTCAACCAGAAGCGCGGCGGGGGCAACAGGGTCGAGAGCCGTCAGTTAACGCGGACCAAAGGTCCTCACCACCCGCTCTGCGGCAGCCCGCAGACTCGCCGCCGGCAGGCCGGAAGGACCCCCAGCGGTGGGACGGGGGAGCCCGCCGTCCCTTTTCGACGGGTCGAAAGCCATCATCAGTAAGTGCCATGCAGCCCTGTTGCCCACGCCCGAAAGGCCGGACCTGGCCCTGCGGGTCAGGACGAATTGGCCCTGGTTGCCGATGCTATGCGCCGCGCGAGCCGGGACCATGAGAGGAGAGTGAGTACCCTCAGCGACGAGATCCCGGGCCGCCACGGCTGGCTGCGCCAGGTCCGCATCATCCAGGGGGGGATGGGAGTCGCCATCTCAGGATGGCGGCTGGCCCGCGCCGTCGCCTCGCATCGCGCCTGCATGGGGGTGGTCTCGGGCACCGCGCTCGACAGCGTGGTGGCGCGCCGCCTCCAGGACGGCGACACCGGCGGCCACCTCCGCCGCGCCATCGAGGCGTTCCCGGATCAGGCAGTGGCCGGCCGCGTCCTCGACCGCTTCTTCGTTCCGATGGGCAAGAAGGCGACCACGCCCTACCGCCGGGTGGGGATGCAGAGCCATCTGGAGCGGCCCCTGGTGCGCGACCTCACCGTGCTCGCGGCCTTCGTCGAGGTGGTTCTGGCTCGCGAGGGGCACCGGGGCCCGGTGGGGATCAACCTGCTGACCAAGGTCAAGGCGCCGACCCTGCCCACCCTCTACGGGGCCATGCTCGCCGGAGTCGACTGCATCCTGATGGGCGCCGGCATCCCGCGCGAGATCCCCGGGGTCCTGGACGCCTTCGCCGAGGGCCGGGGCGCCAGCCTGCGCCTCCTCGACGGCCCCACCGGCGACGAGCCGGCGCCGATGCTCCGCTTCGACCCCGACGGCGTCGGCTACGGCGCGGCTCAGCTCCCCCGTCCCGCCTTCCTCCCCATCGTCTCCGCCGACTCGCTGGCAGCCATGCTGCTGCGGCGCTCCACCGGCAGCGTCGAGGGCTTCATCGTCGAGGGCCCGCTGGCCGGGGGGCACAACGCACCGCCCCGGGGCCGGACCGTCCTCGACGAGACCGGCCAGCCGGTGTACGGCGAGCGGGACCAGGCGGACACCGCCCGGATGGTCGAGCTGGGTCTGCCCTTCTGGCTGGCCGGCGCCACCGGCTCCCCGGAGAGCCTCGCGGCGGCCCGGGAGGCGGGAGCCACCGGGATCCAGCTGGGCACGCTCTTCGCCTTCTCCCGGGAGTCGGGCATGGCTCCCGACCTGCGGGTCAGGATCATCCGCGACGCCCGCGAGGGCGGGGCCAAGGTCCGCACCGACCCGCGCGCCTCCTCGACGGGGTACCCCTTCAAGGTCGTCCAGGTCGAGGGCAGCGTCTCGGTGCCCGAAGTCTATGAGGCGCGACCCCGGGTGTGTGACAACGGCTACCTCCGCGAGCCGGTGTCGACGGGTGGAGGCTCGATCACCTACCGCTGCGCGGCGGAGCCGCTGCCGGCCTACGTCGCCAAGGGGGGTTCGGAGGAGGACGCGGCCGGACGCCGCTGCCTCTGCAACGGCCTGCTCGCGACCTGTGGCCACCCCCAGGTGCAGAAGGACGGCACGGTGGAGCCGCCGATCGTCACGAGCGGTGATGACCTGGGCCGGCTGGTCGGCCTCCTCCCCGCCGGCCGGGACGACTACGGCGCCGACGACGTCATCCGCTA
>PLOF01000032.1 GCA_003142035.1 Candidatus Dormiibacterota bacterium | reverse complement strand
TTCTCCGGGTCGCACCGGCACCTCATGTCGGTCCTGTTCGAGGGTGGGGGTGCCGCCCTGAAGAACGTGGCAGAGCCACTCGGCCTGGACGTCATCCCAGAGCACGAGATGACTGCTTTCCTGCGGAGCCGGTTCGAGGCGTGCGGCAAGCAGCTGACGTCGGGTGCCGCGAGTCTCATCTACGAGCTGATGGGCGGCATCCCGCACTTCGTACAGCTGCTTGCCGGGGCGACATTCGACGTGGTCGAGGCCGTGGCGGACGAAGCGACCGTCCGGGAGGCCTTGGTGGTCGTGCTGAGCAGGCAGCGGGCGCTATTGGCCCAGGGCTATGAGGACATGTCGCCGACGCAGCGGAAGGTGGTGCGCGCCCTCGCGGGGGTACCCGACTCGGAGATCCAAGGGGTGGACTTCGGTCGCCGGGCCGGCCTCGCGGCGTCCTCGATCCAGGCGGCGGTAAAGGGCCGGCGCGGTCTGGAGGAGCGGGAGGTCGTGGCTTTTCAGAGGGGACAATGGCGGCTCGCCGATCCGCTCTTCGAGCGCTTTCTCCTCTACGGCCTCGGCCTGGACCTCGGAGAGTCGCTGAACCCGGCGGACATCCGGTGATCGTCGGAGGGGCCTCCACCGTGGAGGACTCCGATGAATCGGAGCGCCCAGTGGTAGGGGTGGGCAGCTCTTGCGGCGCGGACTACGTGATGGTCGTGGCGTCGTCGTCGAGGCCGAGGTCCTCGACCCGCACGCCGAACTCGCGGGCGATGCGCGGCCACCATTTGCGCCAGGGCCGCTGCCTTCCCCCTTCCCAGGCCCGGAGCGTGTCCACGGTCACCCCCAGGCGGCGGGCCACCTCCACCTGACTGAAGGCGCCGGGATACCTGGCCTTCGCGAGCAGCCGGAGCTCCCGGATGCGGTTCCGGTCCCGCCGCCGTGCTGTCGGGTGTGGCTCGTTCACGTCGTCCATCGCCGCCGACACAGTTTGACGCGCTTGCCACGCGGAACGGGGGCTCCGCGGTCGATGAACGGAGTTGGAACGGTAGGCCACATCCAATCTCGCGGAGACGCCCCCTGTATTCGGGAGGGTGTAGCGATCGGTGTAGCTNNGCGTCACCGTGGAGGAGGGCCCCTACCCTGAGCGCTGAGTTGCAGCGATGGCCACTACCCGCACGGGGGTATGTCTCCCGCGTGTTGTTGGACCGATCGCGGCGCGCCGACCACGTGCGAGGCGTCCGAAAGCCTCGGCTCTTGGTGTCCTCGCTAGCCTGCATGGCGCTGGCGACCGTAATCCTCGGTGCCGCGGCGTGCGGCACAACCACTGCGCCCTCGCCGACCCCGACACCGGCAGACTCTGCGACGCCGACGGCCACACCGACCCCGACCGTGGATCCCACAGACGCGGCGATCCTTAACGCGTACGACCAGGCCGTGACCGCCTGGTTCGCCGCTGCGGCTGACCCCGGTGCACAGGACCCGGGCATCGTGGAGTGGTACACGGGTGTCGCCCTGACCCTCGCCCAGGGACGCCTCGGGGCGCTTCAGCAATCGGACTGGGTCGTGGCCGGCACGTACACGCCGCATCCCGTCGTCACCAACCTGGACGGGAGCACGGCTGCCGTCCAGGACTGCGGCTGGAACGTCACCTACGTTGCGGACGAGCGGACTACCACGGCGGTGAGCTCCGAGGCGGGTGCCCCCACGATGCCGTTCAATGAGACGGTCGCTGCCCGGATGGCTGCCGGGTGGCTGAACTTCACCGCGACGATGGTCCTGCAATCCGGCACCTGGCGGCTCAGTGAGCAACTCTTGGAGGTCAACACACCATGCACGGCCGCGTCACCCTCTGCCTGATCGCCGCCGCGCTCGGGATCGTGCTCGCCAGCCCTGCTGTGATGGCTGAGGGTACGGGTCCGGGTAGTGGTGGAAGCGGCTCGACCGGGATCGACTGTGCCCCGCTCGCCACGCAGTGCACGGTGTCCGCGGGTAGTTCCGGCTCCCCGGGTGGCTCGGGTTCTGGGGGTGGCACCACGACGGTCACGTGCACCTGGCAGGGCCCGCTGAACCCGGTGCCCTTGAATCTCCTTGAGCTCATCGTCTACGGCACCCAGACGTCGTCATCAGAGGCCCCCGACTTCTATATCGTCACGTGCACGCCGGTCCTGGACGACGAAGTCGGCGAATGGCTGGCCGAGGTCTGGCCTCAGCCCCCCGCTGCCGCCACGCCCGGCCAGGTCGCCCAGACCGCGGAGGCTGACCTGAATCTCCCCGCGCCGACGGTCTCTACCGCCCCATCCGGCGGTAAGGCCATCGTCAACCTGGAGAGCTGGCTGTGGATCGACCCTGCGCAGTGGCAGCCGATCACCGCCACGGCGGCGGTGGACGGTATCACGGCCACCGCAACCGCCACCCCCGTTTCAGTAGTTTGGGACATGGGTGACGGAAACNNAGGTGACCTGCAATGGTCCCGGCGTGGCGTACAACACCAACATCCCGGACCAGGACGAGAGCACCAATTGCGGGTACACGTATCAGGAGACCTCAGCCAACGGCCCCGATCAGCAGTTCACGATCACCACCACCATCGAGTACGACATCACTTGGACCTCGGTGGGGGTGGCGGGGGGCGGTGATCTGGGGATCATCCCCGGCCCATCGACGCACACGCTGGTCACCGTCGATGAGATCGGGACGGTGACCGTCCCGAACCCGTAGCGATGAGCAACCTCCACCTCGCCACGCGCCCGGAGACCCCCGCGCGGCTGCGGCCCCGCCCGCGCCGCATCCGGATCCCGCTCGCCATCCTCGGGCTGCTCCTGGTGGTGGTCTGCGCGCTGGGCTTCGGCACCATCCTCACCCAGGTCGGTCAGCAGCACCAGGTCCTGGTGCTTGCCCACCCCGTCGACGTCGGGGACGACATCATCGCCTCCGATCTGGGGCTGGCAACCGTCTCCACGGGCACCAGCGGGATCGCCTTCATCACCGCCGGCAACGAGTCGACCGTGATCGGCCGGCCGGCCGCGGTGGCCATGCCCGCAGGCGCCCCCCTGATCGCTGCCGATCTGGGGAGCGTCGCCCCGCCGGCGGGCCAGGCCATCGTTGCGGTGCTCATCAAGCCGGGCGACGC
>PLOF01000015.1:304-5146 GCA_003142035.1 Candidatus Dormiibacterota bacterium | reverse complement strand
GTGCACCGGCCGGAGGTGGCCGTTCGTTCCCGCGAGCGCCTCAGCGTTCGAGCGACGTGGACCCCGGGATCGGGGCCGGCCCCGGAAGAGGCCGCGGTCGCAGCCGAGCTGGCACGACGTTCGCTCCGGCTCTTCCGGCGTTCGCTGCACATCCGCCACGTCGACGCCGGCTCCTGCAACGGCTGCGAGTCGGAGCTGCAGATGCTCAGTGCGCCGCAGTACGACCTGCATCGCCTCGGGCTCTTCTTCACCCCCACGCCGCGCCACGCGGACGCCCTGCTCGTCACGGGGGTGGTCACACGTCAGATGGAGCAGCCGCTCCGCGACACCTATGCCGCCATGCCCGAGCCGAAGCTGGTCGTCGCCGCCGGCGTCTGCGCCATCGGCGGAGGTCCGTTCGCGGGCAGCTTCATGGTTCACGGGCCGCTCGACCGGATCCTCCCGGTGGACGTGTACGTGCCAGGATGCCCGCCCACCCCGCTGGCGCTGCTCCATGGCCTGCTCCTGGCGGTGGGCCGGGCCGAGGAGCGGTACCACCCTGCGGGAGGCAGTGATGGCGCTTAGTCTTCTTGTCGAGAGCCTCCTCTGCCTCGCCCTGGGGGCCGTCAGCGGGGTGCTGATGGTCCGCTGGCTGTGGATGGGCTACGTCTCCGCCGCCGCCGGGGCTGTCGGATGCGCCGTCCTGGCGGTCGCCGCGACAGTCTGGCTGAGCGGGCCCAGCGTGACCGAAGCCCTCCCGGCGACCACCCCGCTCGGAGCGTTCGAGCTCCGGTCGTCGCCGCTCGCCGGCGTCTTCCTGCTCCTCACCGGGCTGGTCGGCATCGGCATCTTCGTGTACAGCGCCGGGTACACCCAGAACCTGGGTGGGACGCTGCGCCAGGCCGCCAGTCTCGCCCTCCTCAACCTGAGCGTGGGCGCTGTCGTCCTGGTCGTCGCCGCCGGCACCGCGCTCACCCTGTTGGTCGCCTGGGAGGCGATGTCCATCCTCACCTATTTTCTGGTCACCGTCGAATTCGACCACCCAGGACGTCCCCGCGCGGCGTTCCTCATGCTCGCCCTCAGCGAGGTGGGCTTCTTCGGCATGGCGGTCGGCTTCGCGCTCATCGGGGGCTTCGCTCCCGGGGCCAGCTTCGCGTGGCTGTCCGCGCACCATCCGTCGGGCGGTGTTGCCGACGCCGCCTTCGTGCTCTTCTTCTTCGGTTTCGGCGCCAAGGCCGGGCTGGTGCCACTGCAGGGCTGGCTCCCCGAAGCGCACCCCGCGGCACCTTCCAACGTCTCCGCGCTGCTCTCGGCGGTGGTGGTGAAGGCCGCCATCTACGGCATGCTCCTGTCGACCTTCGTGTTCCTCGGCCCGCCGCCGGCCTGGTGGGGCTACCTGGCGCTGGCGGCGGGAGTGGGGACCGCCGCCTACGGCATCCTCTTCTCGTTGCTCGCCTCTGATCTCAAGCGTGCGCTTGCCTACAGCACCATCGAGAACCTCGGCTTCATGATCGCCATGCTCGGGGCGGCGCTGGTCTTCGCCGCGGCCGGCAAGACCCTGCTCGCCGGCCTCGCCCTGCTGGTGCTCTGCCTGCATGCGCTGTACCACGCGCTGCTCAAGGGAGCACTCTTCCTCGGCGCCGGATCAGTGGACATCGGAACCGGGACGCGCGACATGGACCAGCTCGGCGGCCTGGCCAAGCGGATGCGGTGGACGACGCCCCTCTTCCTGCTCGGGGCGATGGGGCTGGCCGGTATCCCGCCCATGAACGGTTTCCAGACCGAGTGGCTCGGCCTGCAGACGCTAATCCGCGCCCACGACCTCTCCAGTGCCGGAGACCGCGTCTACCTGGCCGCCGCCGGCGCGCTCCTGACCCTGACCTTTGCCCTCGCCGTGACCACCTACATCAGGATCGTGGGCGGCGCTTTCCTGGGTGCTCCCCGCAGCAGCGCCGCCGAGCAGGCGCACGAGGCGCCCCGGGCGATGGTGGTGGGCATGGCGTTTCCGGTCGTGGTTGCGGTCGCGATGGCCCTGCTCCCACCGCTCGGCGTCGGCGCCGCAGCCTCTGCCGCGCAGAGCGCCAGTCACGCCCCCAACCTGCTCGCGGCGGTGCTGCCGCCGATCTTCACCCATCCCGGGCAGTACGCCGGCCTGGTGAAGCTGGGCGGGACCTTCCTGAGCCCGATCGTCCCCGCCAATGGCCTGGTCATCGTCCCCACCAGTGCCAACTTCGCATTCATCTCGCCCACCTACATCTTCCTCAGCCTGGCGTTCATCATCCTGCTCACGGCGGCTGGGCTCCGGCTGCTCTGCCGCCAGAGCCGCCGCGAGTCCCCGGTGTGGGCCGGGGCGGTGGCGCAGCGGACCGCGAGCATGCAGTACACGGCGACGGGCTTCACCAACCCCTTCCGGTCCATCTTCGGCGGCGTGTATAGCTCGCAGAAGGAGATCGAGACCGACTACCACCAGGCGCCGTTCTTTGTCCGTGACGTGCGCTATCGGCACCGGGTCATCGAACCCGTGGAACGCTACCTCTACCGTCCCGTGGTGGCGGCTGCTCGGCTCGTCTCGCGCGGCTTCACCCGCGTGCAGGGCGGCAGCCTGAGCCTGTACCTCCTGTACGTGTTCGCCGTCTTTGTTATCGCGCTGCTGATCCGCTGACAGCTGCGGATCCTCCGCGGGTGCTCGGCAGAGAGGGCTTCCTGGCGACGCGAGACGCGTCGCTCGACCCCCGTTAGCCTCACTATGTGCTGCCGACCAGCGTGCTTGACGCACGCACCCGAAGCCAGCACTCGATTGCGCTGCGCACTCTGGAAGGACTCGCGAACGCCGTGCCGTTCCGTGATCTCGCTATGGCGGTCCGTCAGGCCGCCCAGGAGTAAGGAGAGGCGCTCGATGCTCGGGGACACAGAGCATCCCCGGACGCGCGCCGGAGCCGCTACGGGGCCAGACGCTCCCTCACCCAGGCGCCGCCGTCCCGGCGGAACCGGATCCGGTCGTGGAGGCGGTCCTCGCGGCCCTGCCAGAACTCGAAGCACTCCGGAATGACCCGATAGCCGCCCCACTCCCGAGGCCGGGGGATAGAGGCGTCGTCGGGGAACCGGCGTCTCGCCTCCTCCCAGCGGCGTTCCAGCTCGTCGCGACCTGACACCACCTGGCTCTGCGGAGACGCCCATGCGGAGAGACGCCCGCCGGCGGGACGTTTGAGGAAATACGCATCCGAGAGCTCGTCGGCCAGTCGCTCCGCCCGCCCCTCGACCCGCACTTGGCGATGGATGGGCCGGGTCCAGTGAAGAGCCAGCGCGACCTCCGGCCGCGCCTCCATCTCGACACCCTTACGGCTCAGCCGGTGAGTGTGGAAGACGAGCCCGTCGCGGTCGGCCGTGCGCAACAGGACGATCCGTACGGAAGGGGCACCCGCGAGCGACGTGGTCGCCAGCGCCATCGCGTTGGCCGCCTCGTCGCCCGCCTCTCTCGCCAGCTCCAGCCATGCCTCGAGGGCCGCGGCCGGGTCAGCGCCGAGGTCTGCGGCATGGAGCGGCGGATGGGCGCTGGGGAATTCCGGTGGCATGGCGGCTACGGGAACCCCGATTATGGGAGGCCGTCCACGTAGTGAGGACGGCGCCGCTGCGGACGAGGGAGCACGGAAACGAGGGCGCGGCGCCCCACTTGCGGCGCCGACGAGCGGCTAGACCGGAGGGGCCTCCCGTTGAACCGCAGGGACGCGGAAGGTGATCTCAACATGCCCCCCGAAGGCCGCGGCGATCCTCTCGACGGTCGCAAGATTCGGCGCGTGTTGCCCGCTCTCCAGACGTGAGATCGCGGACTTGGTCGTTCCCACCCGCTCGGCGAGCGCTTCCTGGCTGAGACCGTGGTCCAGACGTAGCCGGATGATCCGGCGGGCGACCTCCTCGAAGGGGCGGAGGCGGTCGAGTTGGGCGCGTACCTCGGGGTCGAGCCGGGCCTGCTCGGTCATCTCGTCGCACACGCTGCGCCCAATCGGGCTAACGGTTGTCACGCAGGAGAAGTTAGCAGATTTGCGAACAGCGACGAGCGGGTGCGGGCAGCGGAAGGGTGATGACGATAGTGCAGCCGGCGGAGGTTGTCGTCGGCCCTACCTCCCCGGCCACTAGCTCCGCCATGACCGTCGCGGCGAGTGGGCCACGAAGCGCGCGGGCAAATTCCTCACGTGTCCCCTATCGGGCGAGGAGCCGGTCATCGGCCACCGGCGCGAGCTGCCGAGTCCGATGGCAGCGGACGCCTATGGCAGTTCTCGGAGCTGCCAGGCGTCCGCGACCCAGACCACCCGCAGCGTCCAGGGAGTGAGGGTGTAGTAGATCCCGATGCGTTCCCCGCGCTGGTACGGGGGGCGATAGCGGACGCCGGGCTCCTGGGTGGGGCGGCCTTCGTCGTAACCGGTCGCGCCCATACGCTCCGCCGCGACCAGAGCACGAGCCGCAGCACGGGGTAACTCGGCAGAGAGGCGCTCCAACTCAGCGAAGGCAGCCTCGTCCCACTCGACGGGACGCGGCTGGAGCACGAGCTCTACAGGCCGCTTTCTGGTGGCACGTGGTCGAGGGCGCGGAGCTCGTCGGATACCCCTGCGATGCGGCTCAGCCGCTCGCGCGCCGTGGCCGCGCTCAAGGCCGGCTTCCCGCGCTGCGCGGCGGCGGCCGCCTCACGAACCTGAACCCGCAAGGGCGAGCCGGGTGGCCCAAGCAGGGCCTCGGCCTCCTGGGTCGCAGGATCGTCAGTGGGAAAGACAGGCAAAGCCATCCCTTGCATCGTAGCGCTCGAAGGCGATCTTCGACGCCCGCCATGTCGGGCCAAGAGTGAGCCTGGACATGGCCAGTGTTCCGCCG
>PLOF01000015.1:0-183 GCA_003142035.1 Candidatus Dormiibacterota bacterium | reverse complement strand
AGGCGGTCGAGTTCGGCGGCTACTTGGGGATCGAGCCGGGTCTGCTCGGTCATCTCGTCGCGCACGCTGCGCCCCATCGGGCTGACGGTCTGCATACCGGAAAAGTTAGCAGATTTGCGAACATCTGTTGAGCTCAGGGAGCGTCGCAGGCAGCTGCGCGGGGGGGGCGCCGCTGTAGCTCAT
>PLOF01000104.1 GCA_003142035.1 Candidatus Dormiibacterota bacterium | reverse complement strand
CCCGCGTACCAGGGGCTCCTCCGTTCGGAGGAAACGCCTGCGGCTCTCCCTGCTCGCTAGGTCACCCCTGGTAGGCATCGGGCGGCGTGACCGACGACCCCATCCCTCCCGGCCCTCTCGGCGAGCGCCTGCGGGCGCTGATCCGGGATGTGCCCGATTTCCCGCGCGAGGGGGTGCTGTTCAAGGACATCACCACCCTGCTCGGTGACGCCGAGGCCTTCCGCACCGCCATCGACGGCCTGGTCGACGCCTATCGCGACGCCGGCATCGAGGTGGTCGTCGGGGTGGAGTCCCGAGGCTTCGTCCTCGGAGGGGCGCTGGCCTACCTGCTCGGGGTCGGCTTCGTCCCGGTTCGCAAGCAGGGCAAACTGCCCGCTCGCACCATCTCCGTCGCCTACGCGCTGGAGTACGGCGAGGCGGTGCTGGAGGTCCACGACGACGCCATCCGCGCCGGCCAGCGAGTCCTCATTGTCGACGACCTCCTGGCGACCGGGGGGACGGCTCGGGCGTCCGCCGAGCTGGTCGAGCGGCTCGGAGGGCAGGTCGTGGGGATCGCCTTCCTCATCGAGCTGGCCGGGTTCGGCGGAGCCGAGGCCCTCGGCGAGCGGAGCCACGTTTCTCTGATCCGTTTCTGAGCGCGGGGCGCGCCCGGCCCTCGGGTACCATGGCCGTTCGACCCACTCGCATCACCCCTCGCCAGGAGATGGCATGACCAGTAGCGCCGGTACCTCCACATCTGACGTCGCCGATCTCTCCCTGGCCGACGAGGGCGACCGGCTGATCGCCTGGGCGGCCCGCGAGATGCCGGTGCTCGGCCTCATCCGGGAGCGTTTCGAACGGGAGCGCCCGCTCGCCGGCCTCCGGCTCGGCGCCTGCCTCCACGTCACCAGCGAGACGGCCAATCTCGCCATCACGCTGCGAGCCGGCGGCGCCGACGTCCGGCTCTGCGCCAGCAACCCGCTGTCGACCCAGGACCCGGTCGCCGCGGCGCTCACCGCCCATCACGGCGTCCCCACCTTCGCGGTCAGGGGCGAGGACAACGCCCGCTACTTCGAGCACATCAATGCGGTTCTCGATCATCGCCCCAATCTGACCATGGACGACGGTGCGGACCTGGTCGCCGAGCTGCACAAAACTCGCACCGACCTGATTCCCGAGGTCCTGGCCGGGACCGAGGAGACCACCACCGGCGTGATCCGGCTGCGCGCCATGGCCGCCGACAAGGCCCTGCGATTTCCGATCGTGGCGGTCAACGAGGCGCTCACCAAGCACATGTTCGACAACCGCTATGGCACCGGGCAGAGCACCCTTGACGGCCTGATCCGGGCCACCAACGTCCTGCTCGCCGGCAAGACTCTCGTGGTGTGCGGGTATGGGTGGTGTGGACGCGGCCTGGCCAGCCGGGCCGCGGGCCACGGCGCCCACGTCGTCGTCACCGAGATCGATCCAGTTCGGGCGCTGGAGGCGGCCATGGACGGCTACCGGGTGATGACGCTTGCCGAGGCCGCTCCGCAGGCCGATTTCATCGTCACCGTCACCGGGGACATCAACGTCATCGACCGCCACCACTTCGAGCTGATGAAGGATGGCTGCATCGTCGCCAACAGCGGGCACTTCAACAACGAGATCAACCTGGCGGCGCTGGACGACATGGCCTCGGGGGTCTCCCGTCCCCGGCCCTACGTCGAGGCATACCGGCTGCGCGACGGCCGCACCGTCAACGTGCTCGCTCAGGGGCGGTTGGTGAACCTCGCCGCCGCCGAGGGGCACCCGGCGGCGGTGATGGACATGTCCTTCGCCAACCAGGCGCTCTGCGCCGAGTACGTCGCCCGCCATCACGAGGAGCTGGAGCCCCGGGTCTACGACGTCCCGGCCGACATCGATGCGGCCATCGCCGCCCTCAAGCTCTCCAGCATGGGCATCGGCATCGACGTCCTCAGCGAGGAGCAGCGCCGCTACCTGGCGTCCTGGGAGTCGGGCACGTCCTGACCGGGCGCGGTACCTTTCGTGCGTCACACCTGACCAGGAGGTCATCAGCGTTGCCCCACGTCTCCCGAGCTTTCACTCTCCCGCTACCTCTGGCGGAGCCGCGGGTGACCACCCTCTCCAACGGAGCAACCCTCCTCAACGCGCCCTCGGCGAGCCGCAACATCGGCGTCTTCCTGATCGTCAGGGCCGGGTCGCGCGACGAGACGGCGGAGACGGCCGGCCTCGCCCACTACCTGGAGCACATGTTCTACAAGGGGACCGAGCGCCGGCCCACCACCCAGCAGATCACGCGCGAGATCGACCGGCTGGGAGCCTCCACCAATGCCTACACCGACACCGAGGAGGTCGGCTACTACGCCGAGGGCCCGGCGACGGCGATGCGCCAGCTCGCCGACATCGTCACCGACATGCTGAGCCGGCCCCTCTTCGCCGTCGAGGAGGTCGAGCGGGAGCGCAACGTGGTGCTCCAGGAGCTGTCTGCCCGGCTGGCCGACCCCGACGGCTGGATCTGGGACCGGCTGGGCACCGTCGCCTTCGGCGCCGACCAACCCGTGTCGTGGTCGGCGGCCGGCTTTCCGGCGGTGGTCGAGAAGGCGACCCGTGACCAGCTCCTCGAATACCACCGTTCCTTTTACGCGCCGGCCTCGATGTGCCTGGTCATCGCCGGTGGTGCCCAGCTCGAACCCGAGCGGGCGGAGGCGCTGCTCGCCGACGTACCCACCGCACAACCGCGGCCCCGCGCCCAGGCCCGGTGGGGCCTCGGGGACCGCTACGCCGCCAACGTGCGCCCCTTCACCCCGGCCGAGGAGCCCCAGATCAAGATGGCCCTCGCCGTGCCCGGCATCCCCGCGCTGGACGAGGACCGGACCGCCCTCTCCGTGATGACCTACATCCTCGGAGGAGGGATGTCGTCACGCCTCTTCCACACGGTGCGGGAGCGCAACGGCCTCGCCTACTCGATCTTCGCCCTCCACGAGGCCCTGGAGGACATCGGGGTGTTCGCGATCGCGACCGGCACGCGCCCCAAGGACGCTGCCAAGGCGGTGCGCCTCTCGTTTCGGGAGCTGCGCCGGATCGCCGCCCGGCCGGTCCCCGCCACCGAGCTGGCCGCCGCCAAGTCGGCCATGATCGGGCACATGCTCCGGGGCACGGAGACGGCGATGGCCAGCGCCCGCTTCTACGGCACCCGCTGGCGGGCCCGGCTTCCCCTCGAGACCCCGGACGATCGAGCCGCGGCGGTCAGCCGGGTGACCGTCTCCGACGTCCAGCGGGTCGCCGAGCGGATCGCCGCCGGCATCGAGGACGTCCGGCTCGCCTTCGTCGGCCCCAAGGACCAGGGCGACGCGCTCCTGGACGCCGCCCTGGACCGCCGCTCCGGCTGACCCCGAGGCCGCGACCCGCATCGGGCCGGAGCAGCACGGCGTACTGATGCAGGCAAGGGCTCGATGCGTCAGTGGGTGCAGACGTAATGGATCGTCTGGCTCGCCGTCCGCGCCTGGGGTGAGAGGACCTGAAAGGTCACGGTGATGGTGGTGTCGTCACTGGTCGCCGGGCCGGTCAGCTGGATGGGTGTCGTGAGACGGAACGAGCTGTCGGAGGAGATCGGCTCCGAGAGCTGGGTAAACGTCGGGCTCCCCCCGGCGGTGCTCCTGACCCATTGATAGGCGAGCGTCCCGGAGCCGCTCAGCGATCCGGTGGCGGTGAAGGTGAAGGTCGTGCCGCACCCCGCCGTGCTACCCGGCTGCACGGTGAGCCGGACGTCGTCACCCACCGCGAGCGGGTGCGCCCCCGCCGTGGTCGGGGCCGCGGGGGCCGGCTCGAGCACGACCACCGCCCCGGCGGCCACCAGGGCGGCGACCGCGACCAGTCCCACCAGGAGCCAGATCCACCCGTGCCGCCGGCGCCGCCGAGGCGGGCGGGCTCGGCCGCCCGGTGAGCCGGCACCGGGCTCCAGGAGCTGCGAGCCCTCCGGGGCGGCGAACGGGTCGGGGCCGAACTGCGCGGCCGGGCCTGCCGCCGCCGCCACTGCGTCGTCCGCCGGAACGGAGTTGCCGGGCGGAGGCTCCGCCATCGGGGCGGTCGCCGTCCCCGGGTTGACCGGAAGGTCGGCCGGTGGCGGGTTGCCGGAAGGCGGATCCGCGGGGGGCACGGGGAGGGCCGGCGGTGGTGGTGGCTCACCGGCCAGGCTCACCGTGACCGTGTGGCCAAGGCGGCCGCGAGGCGGCTGAGGACCGAGCGAGCGGGTGGCGCGGGCGGCGAGGTCACTCTGAACCCTCCATCCCGGCCCGAGCAGCTGGGTCGCGACGGTCTCCACCTCCTCTCGGAACCCGGTGGCGGTCGTGAACCGCGCCTCCGGAGCACCGGTGAGCGACCGGTTGACCAGGCGCACCAGCGCCTCGGGCCCGCGCACCTCGCCGCCCTGCTCCGGACGCATGCCGCTCACCAGCTCGCGGAGCAGGGCGCCGGTGGCGTAGAGGTCGGCGGCGATGCTCGGGACGCCTCCCTCAGGCGGTTCCACCGCGGGCCACCCGGGCATGGCCGGGTCCGCGGCCAGCACCGCGGCCACGCCGAGCTCGGTGATGCGGACGGCACCCGCCGGAGTGATCACGATGACGTCGGGCGAGACGTCTCCGTGGGCGATGCCCACCCGGTGGATCCCCTCGAGACCGGCCAGCACGGAATCGACGATGAGCATCACCGCCGGCAGGGGGAGGGAGCTCTCGGACCCGAGGAGGGCGGGGAGGCTCCGCCCGCGGACCAGCTCGCTGACGACGTAGAGGCGCTGCCCGATCCTGACCAGGTCGTAGACGGCGGCCACGTTGTAGTCGGCGACCGTGGCGGCCTGCCTGCCGGCGAGTGCCAGCCGCTCCACGAATTCCGGGCGGTCGAGCAGAGGGGCGGGGACCTCCTCCAGGGAGACCGGGTGACCGCTGGGGCGGTAGCGTCCGGCACTCCGCGGGCCCATCAGCCCCTCGCCGATGACCGCCCCGACGACGTAGTCGCCGGTCACGTCCGGGCCGCTCCGGTCGTGTCCCCGCGGACCGGCGTTGTGGCTGAGGCAAGCGGGTCGGTCACGGCGGCCCAATGTAGCAGCCCCCTGCTGAAGCCCGTGCCACCGGTGGCCGCGGGCGACGGCCCGAATCGGGCCGCCGCATATACTCCGGCAAGGATGGACCTTCCGATCGAGGTGAGCCCCCAGGCGGCAGACGCCGCCATCGCCGAGGGAGCCTACCTTCTCGACGTCCGGGAGCCGTGGGAGTCGCAGGAGCGGCGGATCCCCGGCGCCGTGCTGATCCCATTGGTCGAGCTCCCGGGCCGCGTGGGTGAGCTCCCTGAGGACCGTGACCTCTACGTCCACTGCCGCGTCGGCGGGCGGAGCCGCCGCGCCGTCGACTACCTCCGGCAGGCCGGCCGCCCGCGTTCCGTCAACGTGGCGGGTGGGATCGACGCCTGGGAGGAGGCCGGACTTCCGGTCATCCGCTAACCGGGCGCTGAAGAACCCGGTTGGTCCCGCGGGTGCCTGGTCTCAGCGGTGGAGGTCAAGGAAGATCAGGACCAGGATCGCCGCGAGGACCACGACAAGCGCGGTGACCACGACGGCGAACCGCACGTGGACCCCGCTCGACCGGCTGCGTGGCAGCCCCGGTCCCACCGGCTCCGGGAGGGACGCGCCCGCGGCCCGGAGCGCCGGCGGGGCCATGGGTGCGAGCGGCTGCATCGCCGTGGCGAGAGTCCAGGGTCTGGTCGAGACCAGCGGCGCCTGCCCGCCGGGCAGCAGCGGCAACCCCGGTCGCCCGGCGGTGGCCGGTCCGGAGCTCGCGGTGGCCGGCGCGGGGGTGACGCTCACCTCGGCGGTGGCGGGGATCGGGGCCGGCGGGGCCGCTGGTGTCCGCTCCCCGCTGCTCTCCGCCGCGGGCTCCCAACGATCCGCCGGCGGGCCGGTGGCGATCACTGTTTCGAGGGAAACACCGGGGATGCTCGGCGGCGCCGGGTCGCCCGTCGAGCCGTTGCCCTTCCCGCTTGCCGCAGGCTGCGACGGCGGGGCGGCGCGGAACCGCTGGGCGCCGTCGGTCCCGGAGCCGCCGCTCGGGCCCGGGATGGGCCCCGCCCGATGGATCGGCCCGTCCAGCCTCCAGCCGGGCAGCTCCGCTGGCGTGGGGAAACTCGAGGGTGGTGGCGACGGAGCGCTGCGCCATACCGGTGCGCTCTGATCCTGGACCGCGAGCTCCGCGGCCGTGATGTCACCGGTGGGGAGCTTCGCGTCGGCGATCTCGGGCGCACCGCGGCCAGGCGGCCCGGCCTCCGGAGCAGGGGGCGGCGCGGGCGGAGTTGACCTACCGACGCGATCGTCGCCCCCCTCCACGGGTGGCAGCTCCGCCGGCGACGGCCACATCGGAGGTTGCGGGGCCGGGTGATGGTGGTAGGCGGGCGGCATTGCCGGCCCGGGCACGCCCTCCTCGGGTGCCCCCCCAGCTGTCGACGGCCACTCCACCGCCGGCGGAGGTCCCGGGGGCAGGGGCCATCCGCTTCCGGGCGCCGGAGCGGTGTCCGCGTCCCCCGGCGGCGGAGGCCATCCCTGCCCGGTGGCGGGCGATGCGTGCGCAGGCGGGGTGACCCATTGCTCCGCGACCTCCGCGGGCTCGGGCGAGGAGGTCGGCGGGTCGGGCGCTGCGCTCCGCTCCGGCCACTGGTCCCAGCCACCGGCTGCCGTCGACAGGTTCGACATGAAGGGCCAGAGGCCGGGGACCGTCGCCGGTTCAGATGGTGATATCCGTTCTGGGGTCGCCTCCGGTTCCGGTGCGGCCGCCCAGGGCTCTGGCGGCNNGGCGAGAGGACCGGGGGAAGCGGGGGCAGATAGCTCGGCGAGAGGGAGATGAGCTCCTCGTCCGGGGCCTCGTCCAGCTCCGGCGGAGCCGGGGGCTCCTCCGCTTCTCCGGCCGGGCCCGGCGCCGGCGCGGCATCCGAACCGGTGCCGTGCACGACCGGTTCGAGCGCCTCAGCCGCCGGCTCGGCGGTGACGGGGGGAGTGGCGGCGAGAACCGGATGCGGGCCCTGCTCCCCGGCCAGTTCGCCGAGGTCGGCGAGGAGGGAGCTGACCTCGGCGCGGAAGAGGTCCCGGCCTCGCGAGCTCGCTGCCGAGCGCTTGTTCGCCATGACGGCTCAACTTACCCCCAAAGGGGTCAGATCTGGACGCCTGTTTTCGACGTGTGACGAGATGGCAGCCGTGGAGATCGGACGTCCGGCCGGCGCGGGGCGTCGCCGGACGCGAGCGTGAGACGTTCCCCGGGAGGTCACCCGGCGGACGCAGGCACCTCGACCACGTGGATGTCGCGCAGGTTGCGAAGCTGCTGGGCCACGTCGAGGCCGTAGCCGACGACGAAGTGATCGGGGATGTCGAAGCCCCGGAAGTTGATCTCGACGTCGCGGATGCGGCGGCTCCGCTTGTCCAGGAGGGAGACGAGCCGGAGCGAACGCGGGTGATGGGTGGCGAGATGCTTGCGGAGGAACGAGGTCGTCATCCCGGTGTCGATGATGTCCTCGACCATCAGGACGTCGCGGTCCTGGAGGGTCATGCTCACGTCCTTGACCAGCTCCACCGACCCCGAGCTGGTGGTGGCGTCGCCGTACGAGCGGCAGGCGACGAACTCGAGCTCGACGGGGACGGTCAGCGCCCGGGCCAGGTCGGCGGTGAAGAGGATCGACCCCTTGAGCACGCAGATCAGGACGAGCGGCTGCTCCAGGGAGGGATAGGCGGCGTCGATCTCGGCGGCCAGCTCCTCAACGCGTCGCTGGATCGCGTCGCACTCGATGAGCACGCCACCGACGGTGAGGTCGCCGATCTGGGTCACGCGCAGAGTGTAGCGGCGCGGTGGCGGGGTCCCGAGCCGCGGGCGTGCGGGGCACGCTCACGCGCCCCGTGCCTACTCGGCGCCGATATCGGCCCAGCGCTCGTAGAGCTCGGCGAGCGCCCCGGTGAGGCGGTCGTGCTCGCGTCCGACCGCGGCTCCGACCGCCGGGTCGGAGAAGGTGGTGGGGTCGAGCAGGCGCTGCCGGGTCTCCGCCAGCGCCGCCTCGGTCTCCGCGATCTCACTCTCGAGGCGACGGCCGGCAGCGGAGAGGGAACGGGCGGCGGCGCGCACCTTGCGCCCGACGGCGGGTGCGCTGGAGTGAGCGGGCGGCGGCCCGGAGCGGCCGTGGCCGACGGCGTCGTGCCCGGAGCCGGCGTGCCCCTCGTGGGCGTGCCCGTCGTGGTCGCGCTTGCCGTCCCGGCCAGAGCGGCCGCGCTCGCTGCGGTCCCGACCCGTCCCCTCCCCACGACCGACCGCGGCCGGCGCGGCTGCCACCCCTGCATCGCCCCCACCTCCGGGCCGGCGGTCGCGCTGACGATCGGCGAGGAGTGCCGTGTAGCCGCCCACGACCTTGCGGACCCTCCCGCCCTCCTCGATGGCCCAGGTCTCGGTGGCCAGGGCGTCGATCAGCGCTCTGTCGTGCGACACCAGAACCAATGCTCCCGGGTACTTGGCGAGCGCTCCCTCCAGCACCTCCTGGGCGGGCAGGTCCAGATGGTTGGTGGGTTCGTCGAGGAAGAGGAGGTTGGTCGGCTCGAGCGCGAGCTTGCCCATCAGCAGGCGGGCGCGCTCCCCACCCGAGAGGTCGCCCACTCGCCGGTTGACCTCGTCCCCCGAGAAGAGCAGCGCCCCCAGCATGTTGCGGCCCCGCTCGGGGCCGATGGGGTGGTCGGCCAGCAGGTCCTCCATCACCGTGCTGTTCTGGTTGCTCGCAAAGCTCTGCGAGTCGGTCACCTGGCCGCGGCCGAGGTCCTGGCGGTAGAGGCGGAACACCGTCCGCGGGCCCAGATCCACGCGCCCCCCCAGCGCCGGCAGCTCGCCGGCGAGGGTGTGGAGGAGTGTCGACTTCCCGCTCCCGTTGGCCCCGATGACAGCGATCCGGTCTCCGGGGGCGAGGGTCAATGGCGGCAACTCCAGCAGCGGCCCCTCCCGTCCCACCACGAGCCCCGACGCCTTGAGGGTCACCCGCGAGGAGGGGGCGGTGGCGAAGCGGAGTCGTGGTCGCCGGTCGTCGGGGGGTGCGGCCACCCGGGGCAGGCGGTCCAGCTTGGTCTGACGTCCCCGGGCCTCGCGGGCGCGTTGGCCGGCGCGGTAGCGGCGGATGAATTCCTCCTGATGCCGGATGTGGTCCTGCTGCTCCTCGTACTCCTTGAGGCGGCGGGCCCGGCGCTCCACGCGGAGGCGGACGTAGGCGCTGTAGTTGCCGGGGTACTCCTCGGCGGTGCCGTGGTTGAGCTCCAGCACCCCGGTGCAGACGTGGTCGAGGAAGCGGCGATCGTGGGAGACCAGGACAAAGGCGGTGCCCACCCCGGCCATGAAGTCCTCCAGCCACTCGATACCCTCCAGGTCGAGATGGTTGGTCGGCTCATCAATCAAGAGAAGATCCGCGTCGGCCACCAGCAGCTTGGCCAGCTCCACCCGTCGCTGCTGGCCCCCGGAGAGCTCGGCGGGGTCATGGCCTCGCTGCTCCTCGTCGATCCCGAGCCCGCCCAGCGCCTCACGTGCCCGCGCCTCCAGCTCGTACCCGCCGGCGTCCTCGTAGCGATGCTGGAGGTCCCCATAACGGCTCAATTGGCCCTCCAGCCCCGGTCCCTCCCGGCTCATCGCCACCTCGAGGAGGGAGAGCTCGTGCCGCATCGCGGCCAGATCGGTCCGCGACGCCATCACCTCCTCGAGAACGGTCTTGGCCACCGGGACAGGCGCGTCCTGGGGGAGGTGGGCGCTGCGGAGCCCGCGCTGGCGGTCGATCTGCCCCTCGGTCGGCTCCAGGTCGCCGGCCAGGACGCGCAGCAGCGACGACTTTCCGGCCCCGTTGGCCCCCACCACGGCCAGCCGGCTGGTGCGCTCCAGGCGCAGGTCGAGGCCGGAGAAGATGGTGTCGGCGCCGTAGGCCACGGCGAGCTGCGAGACGGAGACGAGTGGCATGGTTCGGCGACATGCTGGCACAGCCCCGCGTGCCCACTGCGGGAGCAGGGGTTCGCCGGCCTGCACGGGACCGTCGAGCAGGCCGGCGGCTTCTGCTACGCCTTCTTCAGGGCGGGGGCATCCCGGTGGCGGAGAGCCGCCTCGCGTTCTCGGCCCGCGCCGTCGCGGTCGCGCCGTCCGCCGTCCCCCCGTCATGCACGGGTGCGCTCGCCAGCGCGCCCTCCCGCGCCAGGATGCGGCGGAGGATCGCCACCGACGCCGCGTAGGTCGAGTCCATGCCGAAGTAGGAGAGCCCCCGCGCGCCCAGCGTCCGCGCCTGGGTGAAAGGCGTGTCCGAGGCGTAGTGGATGATCCCGAAGTCGAGAGGCAGCTTGGAGAAGTTGACCGGCTCCCCGGTTGGGTAGCGTCCCGCCTCACTCATCTCGTAGATGGCGTTGCAGTAGGGACCGGCCTCCATCTCGACGACTGTGAAGGCCTCGCGGTAGTAGAAGTCGAGGTAGCCGCGGTTCTGCAGGAAGGTGCTCTTGACCGAGACCGCCCGCTGGTTGTCCAGGCCGCTGCCGAAGCGGATGTAGGGCGCGATGTCGGCGACCGTGAACGCGTTGTCGAGCCAGTAGGTGCAGCCGCTGTGCTCGTCGTGGACGACGCTCGAGATCATCACGTCGCCGACGTCGGCGTTGAGGGTCGCCGCCTTGCCCAGGATGTAGACGCCCCGCAACTCGGCCGCGGTCTCGCCCACCTCGCGCAGGATGTTGTAGGCCGCGAGCCCCAGCGGGTAGTCGATGTTGACGATCACCGCCTGGCTGCTGCGCAACCGCGCGGCGTCGACCGGTCCGAGTCGGGGATCGAAGTTGGCCGGGTCCAGCCGGTCGAGCGGTATCACCTGGGCGGCGACGTCCAGGGCGGTGCGGCTGGCCACTCCCTGGACCCCCTGCTCCCGCTCCTCGTGACGGAGGCGGCTGCGCTCGTCGGTCGCGATGCTCCCAGTGTGGAGCCGGGCGGCGTAGTACAGGAAATTGTTCCAGTCGCCCTCGGCGAGACCCGTCCGGAAGCGCTCCAGCTCCCGGCTGAGGTCGACCGGCCCGCGGGTCTCGACCATCTCCACCAGCGCGGCCTCGTGGTGGCGGGCCACCCCGGTGACGAGGTTGGCCAGGCTGTGGGAGTTGCTGCTCACGAAGTAGAGGGGACGGTCGAGCAGGGAGTGGCTGCGCATCGTTCCGGTCACCTGCTGCCACCAGCGGCGGGTCACCCGGGCGTAGCCGATCTGGGTACCGCCGAGCATGCGCACCCGCATGGACTTCTTTCGGGTGGCGACCAGGCGCAGACGCTCGGCGAACGCCGCACCCCAGATCTCCTGGAGCTGCGTCCAGTCGTCCTCCCGGCCTCCACAGACGCTCGACAGCCATGCGGGTGTGGGCTCGTCGGGGATGGCGGCAGGGCTGAGCGAGGTGCGCAGCTTGTTCCACTCGATTTGGAAGGCGACCAGGGTGGGGATGAGGTCGTCGACGTCGGTCTCCGACGCGATCAGCACGGCGAGCGTCCCCTTGCCGTCGTCGTACCACCGCCGGCGCCGCCCGGGTGCGGACGCCTCGGCCCAGTCGACGAGCTGGAAGTCATTGCGGGCAAAGACCTCCAGGGCCTGGCCCATGACCACCCGCTCCGCCCGCATCACCGAGGCCGGCAGCCGCCGCACCGCGTAGAGGAAGGCGCCGAGGTCGGGATCGGAGGAGGCCGCCAGGCTGTGCAGGCTCGACCCCATGGCCCGATGCGAGGCCTCGAGCACCCGCAGCGGGGTCTCACCGGTGGACCGGAGAAGCGTCGTGTAGGTGCGGTGGTACACCTCGACAGCCTCAGCCATCGTCGCCTCACCACCGGTGGGAGTGGGCTGGGCCGGGTCGTCCGGGCCGGACGAGGGACGCTGTGGGGTGCGGAGTGGCATCGGCTCATTCTGGCGCACCTCGACAGGGGTCTCGGGTCGGAGGCGGTGGGACAGTCCCTATCCTTGGGCCCATGGGACGCATTGCCGTGACCGGTTCGGTCGCCTTCGACACGATCATGGTCTTCCCGGGGCGCTTCGGCGATCACATCCTCCCCGAGAAGACCCATCTCATCAACGTCTCCTTCCTCGTCAACCGGCTGGAGCGACGCCGGGGCGGGACCGGGGCCAACATCGCCTACACGCTGGCCCTCCTCGGCGAGCGGCCGATGCTCTGCGCGGCGGTCGGCAGCGACTTCACCGAGTACGGCGCCTCCCTGAGCCGGACCGGCGTTGACACCTCGGCGGCGCTCGGCTGCGACGACGTTCCCACCGCCTCCTGCTTCATCACCACCGATCTCTCCGCCAACCAGATCACCGCCTTCTTCCCCGGGGCCATGGCTCGCGCCGCCGACATCGACCTCCGCGCCCTGGAGGACGTCGAGCACGTGGTGGTGGCTCCCGACGCGCCCGACGGGATGACCGTCCACATCGCCCAGGCACGCGAGATGGGGGCCCGTCTCGTCTTTGCACCCGCCCAGCAGATCCCCTCGATCAGCGACCAGACCTTGGAGGCGGGGCTCGACGCGGCCTGGCTCGTGGTCGGCAACGACTACGAGCTGGAGCTGGTGCACAACCGGACCGGGCGGAGCGTCGCCGATCTGGCCAAGACCTCGATCGTCGCCCTCACGCAGGGAGCTCGGGGCAGCCAGCTCCACATCGGTGGCGAAGTCGTGGCGGTCCCGGCGATCGCACCGCGGCGCGTCGTGGACCCCACCGGGGCGGGCGACGCCTACATCGCCGGCCTGCTCGCCGGGCTGCGTCGCGGTCTGGACCCGGCGCAGGCAGGCCGCATGGGGGCACTCGCCGCCACCTACGCGGTGGAGCAGCAGGGGCCCCAGGCTCATCGCTTCACCCCGGCGGAGTTCGTCGCCCGCTACGGAGAGGTCTTCGGGGCCGAGCCGGTTGTCGCCGCCTCCGCCTCCACCGCGCGTCGCACCTCTGCCTGAGCCGGCTTCCCGCCCCGGAGGACGTGCCTTCGAGGCGGGGAGCCCTCGCCTCACCGGCCACGGGCGTCAGGCGGGCGTGGCCCCCGGCGCGATGAGCCCCGCGAAGACGTCGGTCTCGGGCAG
The DNA here is from genome assembly GCA_003142035.1 of Candidatus Dormiibacterota bacterium. Classification (GTDB taxonomy): domain Bacteria; phylum Chloroflexota; class Dormibacteria; order Aeolococcales; family Aeolococcaceae; genus Changshengia. Next base: position 7,292 of record PLOF01000104.1, on the reverse strand, counting down.
GGTGGTGGGGACCCGCGAGAACACCAGCTGGTAGAACTCGTCGCGGAAGTGCTCCCGGAGGACCTCCTCGGGGACGCTGAGCAGGGCGAAGTCNNCTTCATCCCTGCCGCCCTGGCCATCTGCGCCATTCGCCTCGCCTCGGAGCGGGGGAAGGCGGTGTAGTAGAGCTTGCTCACCCGCCAGGGAGCGCCGGCCTCGGGGTGGACGGCGTGGTAGGCGGCCTCGACCGCGACCAGGGTGACCCGGTGGGCCTGGATGTGGTCGGGATGCCCGTACCCGCCGTTGCCGTCATAGGTGACGACAACGTGAGGGCGGAAGCGGCGGATGTGGGCGACGACCCGGCCCACCGCCTCGTCGAAGTCGGCCCGCCAGAACGCCCCCGGCGCGTTGTTGGTCTCGGTCCCGGCCATCCCCGAGTCGCCGAACTCCAGGAAGTTGATCTCGGAGACCCCCAGGATCTCGCCGGCCCGGCGCAGCTCGGCTTCGCGGATCTCCTTGAGCCGGGGACGGATCTCGTCCTCGTGGGCGGCGTACTCGGGGTCGAAGATGGTCGCCACCTTGCCGTCGGTGCAGCAGATCACCGAGGTGGCGATACCGCGATCCGCGCAGAGCGCGAGCAACCCGCCCATGGTGATGGTCTCGTCGTCCGGATGGGCGTGGACGGCCAGCAGGCGGAGCCCGGAGACGTCACTCACGGCGTCGGTCACGGCGTCGCGGGGCTGACCTTCACCGAGCGCATCACGTCACCGACGCGGATGGTGCCCAGCACCTCCATCCCCTTCACAACCTGGCCGAAGAGGTTGTACGACTTGGTCAGGGTGCGGCGGTTGTCCACGGTGGAGATGAAGAACTGGGAGCCGTTGGTGTGGGGCCCCGAGTTGGCCATCGCCACCGAGCCGGCGATGTAGTCACCCTGGACCGGCTCGTCCTCGAAACGGTAGCCGGGGCCGCCGCGGCCGCTGCCCTCGGGGCAGCCTCCCTGAATGACGAAGCCATCCACCACGCGGTGAAAGGTCAGGCCGTCGTAGAACCCCTCACCGGCGAGGAACACGAAGTTGTTGACCGTCTTTGGCGCCCGCGAGGCCTCCATCGCTATCTCGATGTCGCCGCGGTCGGTGGAGATGGTTGCCAGGTAGCGGCCGGCGGGATCGATGACCGGTTCGGGTTGTGCGTACTGCTTGGGCATCGTTCCAGTCTAGCCGAGGACCGAGCGCGGGTAGGCAGCCAGATCGCGCCTCGGACCGGCCAGGCCGGGTTGACCGGCTGCGGGAGTGCGCCGAGCCTCCAAGGTGAGCTGCAGCGGTTACGTGCGGGTCGCGCCGGACGCTCCCCCGGGCCTCCCATCCCGATCTCGCCGTCATCGGACGGTGACCGGATTGCAACAAAGCGTCATTGCAGATGGCAGGACTGGCCTATACTCGCCGCGGATGGACGATAAGGTCATCGTCGACCTCCTCGGCCAGGTGGGCAATCTTTTCACGTCCAGCCTTGAGCTGAAGGAGACCATCGATTTCATGCTCAAGGCGGCCAGCGACCTGGCTGTCTGTGACGCGGCCACTGTTTTTCTGCTCGACGAGGAGGATCGCACCCTCTCTGCGATCGCGACCTTCCCCTTCGCCGAGGCGGTCAGCAAGGTGGCTCGTTTCAAGCTGGGCGAAGGGATCGTTGGCTGGGCGGCCAAGCAACGAAAGATCGTATCCGTGAACGACGCCACCAAGGACAGCCGGTTCAAGAATCTCGAGATGGGCTATGCGCCGAGGTCGGTGCTGATCATGCCCCTGGAGTCGCCCCGACGCCTGGTGGGCGCCCTGACCATCGCGAGGAAGGAGGTCAAACCCTTCACCTCGGTCGAGCAGGCGCTGGTCCAGATCATCGCCAACCAGGCGGCCATCTCGATCGACAACGCCCGCCTCTACGCCACCCAGAAGAGGCAGATCAAGGAGATCGCCGACCGGACCCGGGAGCTGGAGATCGCCAACGCCCACATCGCCGAGATCTCCCGGCTGAAGAGCGAGTTCCTGGCCAACATGAGCCACGAGCTGCGCACCCCCCTCAACGCCATCCTGGGATTCAGCGAGATCCTCAAGGACAACCTGGTGGAGCTCTCCGAGGACCAGCGCCACGAATGCCTGGAGAACATCCACGCGAGCGGCAAGCACCTTCTCGAGCTGGTCAACGACGTCCTCGACCTCTCCAAGATCGAGGCCGGACGGATGGAGCTGGCCTACGACCGCTTCCTGGTGGGCAATGCGGTGCGGGAGGTCCACAACGTCATCCGCTCTCTGAGCGAGCGCCGGGATATCGACCTGGCGATCACCGTCGAGCCCTCAGACCTCGAGACCAGGGCGGACAAGAGCAAGTTCAAGCAGATTCTCTACAACCTCCTCTCCAACGCGATCAAGTTCACCGCCCAGGGAGGCCGGGTCTGGGTCTCCGCCCGGGCCGAGAACGGCTGGCTGCTGGTCGACGTCGGTGACACCGGGGTGGGCATCCCGAAGGAGTACCACGAGCGGATCTTCGACGAGTTCTACCAGCTGGACACCGCGACCACCCGGCAGGTCGAGGGCACCGGTCTCGGCCTCTCGTTGACGCGCCGCCTCGTGGAGCTCCACGGCGGGGACATCCGGGTCGAGTCCGAGGTGGGTCACGGTTCCGTCTTCACCTTCCAGCTCCCGCTCCTCGGCATGGAGCCCCAGAACGGGCGGGCCCACAATCACATCCTCCTGGTGGAGGACAACGCCAGCAGCCGTCAGCTGGCCAGAATGGTCCTGAACGGCAGCGGTTTCGAGGTGGATGTGGCCTCCGACGGGGCCGAGGGGCTCCAGAAGGCCCGGTCGACGCTCTACGACCTCGTCCTGATGGACGTCGAACTCCCGGGCATGGACGGACTCACCGTCACGCGAATGCTAAAGTCCGATCCCAAGACCGCCGACGTCCCCGTCGTCGCTCTCACCGCCAATGCCATGAAGGGTGACGAGCAGGAAGCGCTCGCCGCAGGTTGTTCGGGGTACATCAGCAAGCCCATCGAGGTAGCGAGCTTCGTGCAACGCATCGCAACGTACCTGGAGCCGGCCGCATCATGACCGCCGGCGGCAAGACCATCCTGATCGTCGAGGACGATCCGCCCAGCCGTGAGGTTGTCCGCCTCGCCGTGAGCGCCCAGAACCACACCCTCCTCGAGGCCGCCACCGGCCTGGAGGGCCTGCAGGCAGCCCGGGAGCAGAACCCCGACCTGATCATCCTCGACGTGAACCTGCCCGGGATGAGCGGCCTCGACGTCTGCCGGAGGCTCCGTTCCGAGGGGTCTCGGGTCCCCATCCTCATGCTCACCGCCAAGGCCGACACCATCGACGTGGTGGTGGGGCTGGAGCTCGGAGCCGACGACTACGTCACCAAGCCCTTCGAGGTCCGGGAGCTGATGGCGCGGATCGGAGCGCACCTCCGCCGCAGCGAGATCTCCTCTCAGGAGCAGCCCCGTGATCGCTTCGAGTTCCCGGGCCTGACCATCGACCTGGGAAGGCGCCAGGTGTTCCGGGACGGAGAGGAGGTCAACCTCACCCTCACCGAGTTCAACCTCCTCGCCCTGCTGGCGTCTCGCCCGGGCCAGGTGATGAGCCGGGGAGAGCTGCTCCGCCGGGTGTGGGGCTACGAGGTCGAGATCGAGACCCGCACCGTCGACGCCCACGTCTACCGGCTGCGCCGCAAGATCGAGCCCGACGCGGAGAAGCCCACCTACATCCACTCGGTGCCGGGGATCGGATACCGCTTCAGCGGGTAGCCTCTGACCCTCCGCGCGAGGGGGCATGGGGGTGGGTGTCGCTCAGGNNCATGCCCCCTCTTCACGGTGTCCAACCCAAGTGAGAGAGGGTGTGCGCCCCGCGGGCGCTCTGATCTCTAGTACTCGCTGCGCGGTACTGAGGATCCCTCAGTAGATGAAGCCGACGATGCTGGGGTCGCCTGCCGGGATCGTCCGCTGGTCGACCCGCCCCCAGCCGTCGTAGTTCATCTCCTGGATCACGAAGCTTCCGTCCGCGTTGACGCCGTCGACGAAGGCCACGTGACCGTCGTACGAGTAGTCGGGGCCCGCGAAGACGACCACGGCACCGGCGACCGGGACCTCACCCTCGGGCCGCGACGAGCGGGCGTTCTGCCACCACTCGCCGGCGTTGCCGCTCCAGGTGATGCTGCGGCGCGTCGCCACGTAGTAGGTGCACTCGCCGTACGGGAAGCTGTCCCCCCCGTGGCTCGGGGGCACCTCGGGGGTGCCGGCGCTCGTGGGGACGAAGGCGGCGGGGTTCAGCGATCCCTGGGGGGCGTCGGCGAGCGGGACCTGCAGGTAGCTGCCGCCGGCGAGCGGAGTGTCCTCCTGGAGCACGTTGTAGGCGAGCAGCACCGTGGGGTCGATGCCGAGCGCAACCGCGAACTGGCTGGGCAACTCGCCGTTCTGCGCCCGGACGAGGGCCCCCGGTCCTGGCGGGAGCAGCACCGGCGAGCCGGCCTGCGGCTCGACGCCCGGGCCGAAGCCGTTTGCCCAGGTGATCGACGCCGGGTTGCGGTCATAGCTCGCCGCCAGGGAGTCGACGGTCGCGCCTGCCGGGGCCATCACGGTGAGCGCCGGGCCGGTGGGGACCGTCTGATCCCCCGGGGCACCCTCGATGACGGCGTTGAGGACCTGCACGCTCGGAGCGGCCGAGGTGAGCGACGCTCCGACCGGCAGTCGCGGCGCGATGACAGGGAGCAGGAGGGCGATCAGGAGCACCCATGCATGGCGCAGCAACCGATGGCGAAGACCGCGGATGGCCATCCTCCCCGGATAATCCATTGCGGCTGGTTTGGTGCTTTCGACACCGTGACAGCCGGCGGACGCTAACAGAGTTGCCGCGGACTCGTCAAAGGAAGTTGATAGTACCGATATCACGTACAACCTCTGGGGTCCTGGTATATTCGGTGACCGAGGTTGACCCGGATGTCAGCTGTGGAGCGGGAGGAGCCTCCAACCGTGCCCGACCTTTCCCACGTGGGTCGACGCTACCTCGCGCCCGGCCAGGTCGTGAGCGCCGAGCGGGTTGCCGAGTACGCGTCGGCGGTCAGCGGGGCCGACGACGTGTATTCGCCCGGGTCGGTGCCGCCGGCGTTCGCGGCTGTCTATTGCCTGCTCCCGTCCCTTGCTGAGGTGCTGGGGGACGCGGAGCTCGGCATCGAGCTGGCCGGCCTGATCCATGCAGAGCAGAGCTTCGAGTGGCCGGTGCCGGTTCGGGTGGGTGACGTGGTCGAGGCGTCGGCCGAGGTCACCTCGGTGGAGAGCAAGCGGGGGATGACCTTCGTGACCCTGGACCTCGCGGCGACCAACCAGTCCGGCCACACCGTCTGCCGGGGGCGCTCGCTGCTCCTCCTCCGTGGTGCCGGGCGATGACCGATCCCGGTGCGCGGCAGGACGTGAAGCCCGGCGATGAGATGGCTCCCCTCTCCCGCACCGTCACCCAGGCGCAGATCGACGCCTACGCCGGCGCGTCGGGAGATCACAACCCGATCCACGTCGACCCGGAGTTCGCCCGCTCGGTGGGACTGCCCGGGACGATCGCGCACGGGATGCTCGACATGGCCATCCTCGGTGAGGCGGTCGGCCGCTGGGCGGGCGCCTACGACCGGGTTGCCGAGCTGGCCTGCCGGTTCTCCAAGCCTCTCCTTCCCGGCGACACCGTCACCTGTACCGGGCGCGTGGTGGCGGTCGACCCGGCGGCAGGCACCGCGACCCTGCAGCTCGAGGCCACCTCCAGCCGCGGTGATCGGGTCCTGACCAACGGCCGGGCGGTGGTTCGCCTGGGCGGCTGAGGGAGGCTCCGGTCGTGCCGTTGGATTTCAGCCTGACCACAGAGCAGGAGGAGGTCCGCCGTCTCGCCCACCAGTTCGCGGTGGGAGAGATGCGCCCCCGCGCGGCCCACCACGACGAGCACGAGGAGACCCCCTGGGAGGTCATGCACAAGGCCCACGAGTTGGGGCTCGACGCCTCTGCGGTGTTCCCGAAGGAATACGGGGGCGGCGGTGTGGACGTCATCACCGAGCTGATCCTCACCGAGGAGCTGTCCTGGGGTGACGCGGGGATCGCCGTCTCCATCCAGGGGAGCGGGCTGTGCGGAGCGGCCATCGTCGCCATGGGCACCGAGGCCCAGAAGCAGAGGTACATCGGCATGCTCGCCGACCCGAAGACCCTGAGGATCGGGGCGATGGGTCTGACCGAGCCCAACTCCGGGTCGGATGCCCTGGCCCTGGAGATGACCGCTGGCAAGGTCGACGGCGGCTGGGTCATCAACGGGACCAAGCAGTTCTGCACCAATGGCGGCATCGCCGATCTTCAGGTGGTCTTCGCCACCACCGATCGCTCCCTCGGCCCCGCGGCAATCGCCGGCTTCGTGGTCGAGAAGGGCAACCCCGGGATGCGCCAGGGGCGCAAGGAGAAGAAGATGGGGGTCCGGGCCTCCCACACCGCTCAGGTGATCCTCGAGGACTGCTTCGTCCCCGAGGAAGCGCGCCTTGGCACCGAGGCGGACGGCACCGAGACGGGGCGGGGTGCCATCGGGGTCCTGAGGATGCTCGAGGCCACCCGCCCCCAGGTTGCCGCCGGTGCTCTCGGGATCGCCAGGGCGGCTTTCGAGTTCGCTCGCGACTACTCCGTCGAGCGCCACGCCTTCGGCAAGCCGATCGCTCGCCACGAGGCGATCGCATTCAAGCTCGCCGACATGGCCACTGAGATCGACGCCGCCCGGTTGCTGATCTGGCGGGCGGGGTGGATGCTCGCCGAGGGCATCCCGCTCGCCCGTGGCGAGGGGTCCATGGCCAAGCTGTACGCCGGTGACATGGCGATGCGCGTCACCACCGAGGCCGTCCAGGTGCTCGGCGGGTACGGCTATATCAAGGAGTACCCGGTGGAGCGCTTCATGCGCGACGCCAAGGTCTATCAGATCTGGGAGGGGACGGCGGAGATCCAGCGCCTGCTCATCTCCCGCTGCCTCCTCGGCGAGCGTCAGCCCCTCGCGCGGCCGGCTCCCGCCGGGAGGGGCCCAGTCTCCCCACGGTCAGCGCCGGGCTGAGCCCGGACCCCGCGCGGTAGGGCCGAAGGGCATCCCTCCTCTCGCCAGGGATCCGGCTCCACCCCGGCGAGACGCTGTCGCGGTGCGGCCCTCGCCCCTCGAACCATCGACCCCTCCCACCGCCTGGCTCCGGCCCGAACTCGGTTAGCGGCGTTCCGCGACGCGGATATCGGCGATCGGTGACAGGTGTAACGAACCGTGCTA
>PLOF01000134.1 GCA_003142035.1 Candidatus Dormiibacterota bacterium | reverse complement strand
CCGCCCGGCCGGCGGCTCCTCAGTCCGCGGTGGAAGATCCCTTTAGGGGGAGGGCGGCCAGCCGGGCTGCTCGCTGGCGGTGAGGTCGCCCGAGGACGGGTCGTAGGTCCAGGTCGACGTCACGCGCTGGTTTTGGGGGACCGAGGTCGCGCAGTTGTTGTCGGAGACCAGCGTGCCGCCGTCGAAGCGGGGATTGCCGCCGAGGACCTCGTTGGCCGTGGTCTGGCCGGGGTAGAAGAAGGGAAGGTACTGCCAGGTGCCGCTGGCGTTGCTGACCACGGGCCCCCGCGCGCAGCCGGAGCCCGTGAACGGGATCAGGAAGTCCGGCGCGCTGCCCGTCGCGTAGCCCACCGAGATGTCCGCGGTGTCGTCGGTGGAGCCGAAGAGGTCGAGCGAGTCAGGATGGACGACCGTGCTCGGCTCAACCGGATAGCCAAGCGTGGCAACGACCGTCCACGATCCGCCCGCGTAGGAGAGCACCTGTACCGGTTGCCCATTCGGATCGAAGCCGAAGGCCGCCACCGCGACGTACCCGCCGCCGTACGCAACCGGCGCGCTGCGCTCTGCGACGTTGGCGTCCCCGAACGTGTCCTGCGAAGGGTCGAGCTTGCCGGCCTGTGTTTCACGCGCGCTCTCGCTGGTGACGTATGCGTTGAGGCTGTCGAGGGGGGACAGCGGAGCAGTGGCAGACGGGCTTGGGCTCGGCGTGGGTGTCTGCGCTGAGGGCAAGAACGATGCTGTGTGGACTGGGAACGCCGACGTCGCCGGCAGCAGAGAATATGTCGTCTCCCCACAGGCAGCCACTGCCAGCACCCCAATAGCCAATGGGATTGTCACAAGCACAAGACGCCTCATGCCCGTCATCTCGGTCGACCCTCCAAAGGGAAACCCGAGATCCGCAAACCAGCCGGACAAGTGCCCCCTCATGTCCGCTTTTGCCAGCTCGAGCGCGGTGCTCACGACCGGTATCCTAGGCGGTTCACAGCAACCTTTCCAACCTGAACCACGCCCACCGGCTCCAGCTCGCTGAACCATGGGAAGGCCCCCTGAACGAGGGTGTGGAGACACCCGGCAGAGGTGGCCGGCGGCTGACCCATCCCGCTCCGGCAACGAAAGCCCCAAGCGCGTCGAGCGCCAGGCGCTATCGTCCCCCTCTCACCCATTAAGCCTTTAGGACAGTTCTGTCCACAAGGCCCCGCGCGAGGGAGGGTGGCCGCCCGCCCGGCCGGCGCCGGCCCCGGAGCCCCGAATCAGCTGGGCGTCCGCCACCCCGGCGACGCCGTCGTGATCAGGCTCAATCCATCCGCGATGGGCACGATCACCGACTCGGTGCGGGGGTCGGCGAGGACGTGGTCGTTGAACTCGCGGGCCAGCGTGGTCCGCCGGTCCTGCTCTCCCAGCCCGAACACCGTCCCATGCCGGAGCACGTTGTCGACGGCGATCAGCCCGCCCGCCGCCATCCGCGGCACCAGGGCCTCGTAGTAGGCGATGTACTCGCTCTTCTCGGCGTCGATGAAGGCGAAGTCGAAGAGCGGTCCGAGGGGGAGATGGGCGAGCGTCTCCAGCGCCGGGCCCAGGCGCAGCTCGATGCGGTCGGCGAGCCCCGCGCGCTCCCAGTAGCGGCGCGCCACCGAGGTCCACTCCTCGCTCACGTCGCAGCAGAGCAGCCGCCCCCCGGGCGGCAGCCCCTGGGCGATGCAGATGGAGGAATAGCCGGTGAACGTCCCCACCTCGATCGCCCGTCCCGCCCCGCAGAGCCGGACCAGCATCCGGAGGAGTGCGCCCTCGTCGGGGCTGATCGGCATGTCCAGCTCGCCCCACGACCGCTCCGTCTCCGCCGTGAGCTCCGCCAGCAGCGGGTCCGCCGGTTGAGCGTGGGCGACCAGGTACTCGCTGAGGCGCGGGTCGAGGAAGGCGGAGCCGTGGGCCATATCGCGACAAAGGTAGCAACCCGGAGCCGCGACACTGGACAATCGGTGGACCGATGGCCGAGACCCCGACCGCGCCGATCCCCGAGGAGGCCCACCGCCGCGCCGGCGAACTGAGGCGGGAGCTGGAGCACCACGCCCACCTCTACTACGTCGCCGACCGCCCCGAGATCACCGACGCCGAGTACGACCGCCTCTTCCGCGAGCTGGTCGACCTGGAGGCCCGCTACCCGAAGCTGCAGACGGTGGATTCGCCCACCCAGCGGGTGGGGGGCGCCCCCGCGGAGGCCTTCTCCAAGTACCGGCATCGCACCCCCATGCTCTCCCTCGGCAACGCCTTCTCCCCGGAGGAGGTCGAGGCCTTCCGGCGGCGCATTCAGCGGATCGTGCCCGGCGCTGACCGCTTCGTCTGCGAGCTGAAGATCGACGGGCTGGCCATGTCGCTCACCTACCGCGACGGCGAGCTGGTGACCGGGGCGACCCGCGGCGACGGCGTCGAAGGCGAAGACGTCACCGCCAACGTGCGCACCATCCGCTCCATCCCGGTCCGTCTCCGCGGCGTTCCCGAGGGGCTGCCCCGCGAGTTCGAGGTGCGCGGTGAGGTGTACATGCCCAAGCCCAGCTTCGCGGCCCTCAACCAGCAGCTCGAGGAGGACGGCAAGCAGAACTATGCGAACCCGCGCAACGCCGCGGCGGGGGCGGTGCGCCAGCTCAACCCCACGGTGACGGCGAGCAGGGGTCTGCAGACCTTCATGTATCAATTGGACCCGCCCGGTCCCGCCCGCTCCCAGACCGAGGTCCTGGCCCTGCTCGGGGAGATGGGTTTCCGCGTCAACCCCCATTGCCGGGAGGTGGACGGTGACGGCATCGCCGCCTACCTGGAGCACTGGCAGGACGCCCGCCACGACCTCGACTACGGGACCGACGGCGTGGTCATCAAGGTCGATGAGCGGGAGATCCAGGCCGAGCTGGGGGCGGTGTCGCGGTCACCCCGCTGGGCCATCGCCTACAAGTTCCCTCCCGAGGAGCGGGAGACCCGGGTGCAGGACATCCTGGTCAACGTCGGGCGCACCGGGACCTGCACGCCGGTCGCGTTTCTCGAGCCGGTGCTGATCGCCGGCTCGACGGTGCAGCGCTGCACCCTGCACAACGAGGACGAGGTGGCGCGCAAGGACGTCCGCGCCGGCGACACCGTGGTCGTGCACAAGGCCGGCGACGTCATCCCCGAGATCGTCCGGGTGGTGCCGGAGAAGCGTCCCGCGGATGCCGTGCCCTGGGTGCCGCCGGTCGCCTGCCCGGTGTGCGGCTCCGGGCTCGTCCGCGAGGAGGGGGAGGTGGCCCGGCGCTGTGTCAATCCGCTCTGTCCCGCGCAGCGCTGGGAGCGGCTCATCCACTTCACCGGCCGCTCGTCCCTGGACATCGAGGGGATGGGCCCGATGGTCATCGCCGCCCTGATCGAGGCCGGCTATGTGGAGGATGCCGCTGACTTCTTCCGGCTGACCAGGGAGCAGGTGCTGACGCTCGACCGCTTCGCCGACCGCTCCGCCGACAACCTGATCGCGAGCATCGCCGCCCGCCGGAGGGTGCCGCTCCACCGGCTGCTCAACGCACTCGGCGTGCCCCATGTCGGGGAGCACACGGCCCTTGTCCTCGCCAACCACTTCCGCTCGCTGGAGCGGCTTACGGCCGCGACCGAGGAGGAGCTGCTGACGGTCGAGGGCATCGGGCCCACCGTGGCCGCCGCCATCGCCCGCTGGTTCCAGGGCGAGGACGGTCGGAGACTGCTGGCCAAGCTCGCCGAGGTCGGGGTCGAGGCGGAGACCGCGCCGGTGGTGGGGGAGGGGCCGTGGACCGGCCAGAGCTGGGTGCTCACCGGGTCGCTCCTGGCGATGCCTCGTCCCGACGCCGAGGAGCGCATCCGCCGGCTGGGCGGCAACCCCGCCTCGAGCGTCAGCCGCAAGACCCATACCGTGGTCGCCGGGCCCGGCGCCGGCTCCAAGCTGGAGAAGGCGCAGCGACTCGGTGTCCGGGTGATTGACGAGGCGGCGTTCCTGGAGGAGCTGGCGGCGGCGGAGCGTGCGCCCTCCTGAGGTTCGGGTCGGGCGCGTTCTTGCTGCGGTTGTTGCGGTTCCTCCTTCAGATTCAGGGTCGCCCGCCGCCAGTTCAGAGGGCTGCGGGTCGAGTGAAGAAGGTCTGAAATGGCTGATTTGGAGAACTTCGCATGATCGTGCTCGGCATCATCCTGATGATCATCGGCTTCATTGCGGGTATCGCGCCGCTGTGGACCATTGGCATCATCCTGCTCATCGTTGGGGTCATCCTCTCGCTCCTGGGCAGCGCCGGACGTCCGGTCGGCGGCCGTAAGTACTGGTACTGAGTCAGGACGCTGCGCGTAGCGCGAACGTCGGTCGGGCGGGGCACGCTGACCGGTCACTTGATGACCGGTCGGCGTAGATGAGGCAGGCCCCGTGCGCAACCAGTTGAGGAGAAATCATGGGCAGTGCGGACGAAGCAAAGGGCAGAGTCAAAGAGGCTCTGGGCGATCTCACTGACGACGACAAACTCAGGCAGGAAGGCACGATCGACCGGGCCAAGGGCCAGGTCAAGGACGTGGTCGACAAGGCTGGGGACAGAGCAGCGGGCAAGCGTTAGGGGCGATTGCCCACGGTGGGCTCCGGTGGCGGCTGACTACGGGCGGAAGGCGATCGAGACCGGCTTGCCGCTCAGCGCTATCGGAGTACCGGCCGCGTCCGTGCCGGCGTTCAGCACCACCACCCGCGGAGAGCTACCGGAGGTGTAGCCGAGCAGCGCCCTGGTCCCGTCCGTGCTGAACGCGGCGGCGGTGTAGCTCGCGTTGGAGGTCGTCCAGAGGTCGGTGCCCGCCGGCAGCGAGACCAGGCCCACCCCGGTTGCGCCGAGCACGCAGGCGCTGGCTCCGTCCGGAGCCATGGCGAGCGCCGCGGGCGCGCCCCCGGGGACGGAGATCGCGGAACCGACCACGTCCTGGGCGGGATTCGCGGCCAGGGTGACCGGGGTGAGGGTGCCGGCATCATGGCCCCCGAGAACGTAGGCGGTGCCGCCGCGCGGAGTGATGGCGATGGCCATCGGGTTCACCCCCACTGAGAGCGGGGCTCCCGCCGTGTCGCTGGCGAGCGAGATGGGCGTGATCGTGCTGTCGCCGGCGTTGACGACGTAGGCGGTGCCGCCGCCCGGCGCGACGGCGATGGCGACCGGGTCGGCTCCCACCGGGATGGCTGCCCCCACGGTGCCGCTGGCGAGGGTGATCGGGATCACCGAGCCGGTGCCGTAACCGTCGGGGTTGACGACGGCGAGAAGGGTGGCCCCGTCCGGGGTGATCGCGAGTGCGCTGAGGGTGGCCTCGTCCGCCACCTGGTTGGGCGCCCCGACCGTGCCCGTCTCCAGGTTGACCTGCGTCACCGTGGCTGCCTCGCCATCGGCCACGTAGGCGTAGTGGCCGTCGGGGGTGACGGCGACGGAGGTCGGGTCCGCGTCGACCCGCAGCGGTGCCTCCGCCGTACCGGTGGTCACGTCGAGGGGGACGAGCTCGCCGTCGCTCACGGCCACGTACGCCATCACGTCGGACCCCGGCGGGGTTGGCGTGGGGGCGGGTGACCCCGGCGTGGGGGTTGGCGTCGCCGTCGCGCCGACTGTGGCGGTCGGGGTCGTCCGCGGCGAGGGGGTCCGGCTGGCCGGCGGGGTGGCGGCACCGCCGCAGGCGCCGAGCAGCAGTGTCCCGGTGACCGCGAGGGCGGCGGTCAGGTGCCGGCGATCGCGCCGACCCCTGGCTGCCCGGGGCGCGAGACTGTCGGTGACCTCTGCCATTGCTGCTCCAACAGGTTGGGGAGTGGGTGGTTACCCCATCTCCGCGCGCGGCCGGCGCCTCCCGCCTACGGACGGATGGCGATCGCCGCCGGCTCGCCGGCGAGAATTATCGGGGCGCCGGATGCGCCCCCGCTGAGCTTGACCGGGAGCACCCCCTTCGTGCCCCCCGTCCCGTCGAAGAAGCCCAGCAGCGCGGTGGCACCGTCTGGGCTGATGGCGACGCAGGTGAAGCTCCCGGAGATCGTCGTCCCGAGCTGGGCCCCGCTCGGCAGCGAGACCAGGCTGGCCCCGGTCCCGCCCACCAGGACGGCGCGGCTGCCGTCGGGGGTGATCGCGATGGCCTCGGCCTCGCCGCTCACCGCCGAGATCGCGCTGCCGACCACGTCCCGGGCGGGGTCCGCCGCCAGCGCTATCGGGATGACGGCGCCGGCGTCCAGTCCGTCCATCACGTAGGCCGCGTGCCCGTCCGGGGTGATCGCCACGTCGACGGGATTGCCGCCGACGAGGATCTTCGGCAGGACGGTGCCGCTCGCGAGCGCGATCGGCGTGATCGTGCCGTCGCCGTAGTCGACCACGTAGGCCGTGGAGCCGTCCGGGGTGATGGCGATGTGAACGGGGTCGGAGCCCACCGGGATCCCCACCTCCGGGACACCGGTCGCAAGATCGATGGGCACCACCACCCCGGTAGCCTGGGCGGCGACGACCACGGCCACATAGGCGGTGGCACCGCTCGGGCTGATGGCGATCGCCGAGATCCCGCTGTTGGGCGTCGCCGTGATCGAGATCGCCGCCCCGGCGACGCCGGTGGTGAGGTCGATGGGCGTGACCGTCGCGGCGAACGCGTCGGCCACGTAGGCAGTGCGCCCGTCCGGGGTGATCGCGATCGCCTCCGGCCGGAGGTCGGCCGGGATCGGCGCCTCCGCCCTGCCCGCAGTCGCGTCGACGGGGACGACGTTGCCGTCCATGGTGGCGGCGTAGGCCATGAGGTCGGTGGCGGGCGGGGTGGGCGTCGGAGCCGGGGTCGGGGATGCCGGCGCCGCCGAGGCGGCTCCCGAGGGGTGCGCGGACGTCCCGGCCGGGATTGACGGGGAACCGGTGCCGCTCTTCAGGGGCGCCCCTGCGGTCGCGCAGCCGCCCATCACCAGGACGATTCCCATCCCAACCACGGCCATCGCCGTCCGGTGGTGACCCCCACCCCCCGGTGCGGCTCTCCGGGTGAGGCTGCCTCCCTGCATGGTCGCCGACTGTACCGGGTGCCCGATCCTCCCGGCACCGCTACGCCTCGACGTCCGGGGCGCCCTCCCCATGCCCGCTCCCGGGATACAGTGACGTGGTGGCCACCACGGCGCGCCCGGCCCGGCTGATCGACAACCCCGATCTTCTGCGCGAGCGGCTCCGGGCCGCCCCGCAGGGCCCCGGGGTCTATGTCATGCGCGACCTGGCCGGCCGGGTTGCCTACGTCGGCAAGGCGGCGGTGCTGCAGAACCGGCTCCGCTCCTACTTCACGGGGATGCCGAGCCTGCCCGATCGGACCCGGCGGCTGGTCGAGAGTGTCTTCGACTTCGAGGTGATCGCCTGTGCCACCCCCCGCGAGGCGCTGATCCTCGAGAACACATTGATCAAGCGCCATCGCCCGCGTTTCAATGTTCGACTCAAAGATGACAAGAACTATCTCTACCTGAAGATCCCCGCGCCGGGTGCGCCGGACGCTCACGCCCCGGGCACGGCCAGGGAGAAACTGCGGGCGCCCCGGGGCGAGGCGGGCCAGCGTGCGACCCTCTTTCCCCGGCCGTACTACACCCGGCGGGTGCAGCGCGACGGGGCGCGCTACTTCGGTCCGTACACGAGCGCCCAGTCGCTCCGCACCACGGTCCGTTCGCTGCGCACCATCTTCCCTTTCCGCACCTGCAGTGACGAGGTCTTCCGGAGGGGCCGCGTCTGTCTCGACTACCACATCCGGCGCTGCAGCGGGCCCTGCGAGGGGCGGATCGACGAGGCCGGGTACGCCCATCTCCTGGAGCAGGTCGAGACCTTCATGGAGGGTCGAAGCCCCGTGCTCGCCGACGAGCTGCGCGGGCAGATGGAGGAGGCGGCGACGTCCCTCGACTACGAGCTGGCGGCGCGCTTCCGCGATCGTCTCCGAGCCATCGACCGGATCAGCGAGCGGCAGGACGTCCTGAGCGGGCGGCGCGGCGACCACGACGCCGTCGCCATCGTCGTCGAGGCGGGGCGAGGGATGGCGGCGGTGCTCACCGTCCGCGGCGGCCGGGTGATCGGCTCGGAGACCCATGAGGTCGAGGGTGTCGCCGACCGCTCACCGGCCGAGTGCCTGAGCGCTTTCCTCCCCCAGTTCTATGCCGGGTCACCCCAGCTCCCCCGGACCATCCTGGCCTCGGACGCGGCCGAGGACCTGGACGAGATCGCCGATTTCCTCTCCGGCGAGCGCGGCGGCCCGGTCGACGTTCGGGTCCCGCAGCGGGGGGAGCTGCGCCGGCTGGTGGAGCGCGCGCGGGAGACGGCACTCGCCACGCTGCGCCAGCGCCGCGTCGTCGAGGACTTCGACGCCGAGCGGACCGAGGCGCTGCTCGCCGACCTCGCCGCCCGGCTCGACCTGGAGGGCCCTCCGCGCCGGATCGAGTGCTACGACATCAGCAACACCATGGGCACCAACTCGGTGGGCTCGATGGTCGTCTTCGAGGACGGCCGGCCCCGTCCCGGCCACTACCGGCACTTCGGGATAAAGACGGTGGAGGGCGCCGACGACTTCGCCTCCATGGCGGAGACGCTCCGGCGCCGATTCGCCCGTCATCTCCGTGCCGTCCAGGAGGAGGTGGACGGCGACATCCCGGTCGCCGATCCCGACGGCAGCAACGGCGCGGAGGCCCGCATCGATCCGGATGCCGGCCATGGGAATGGCGCCGCTGCCGGCCCGGCCCGCCGGGGGAGGGCCCGCCCCGAGGAGAGCTTTGCGGCGCTCCCCGACCTCCTGCTCATCGACGGCGGCAAGGGTCAGCTCGGCGCGGCCCGGGGCGTCCTCCTCGAGCTGGGGCTGGGCGCCGTGCCCGTCTTTGGCCTGGCCAAGCGCAACGAGGAGCTCTTCCGTCCGGACGACCCTGAGCCGATCGTGCTGCCCCGGGAGTCGCCCACCCTCTTCCTGGTGCAGCGGGTCCGCGACGAGGCCCACCGCTTCGCCATCACCCAGCACCGCGCCCGGCGGGCCAGGTCGGCGCTTCGCTCCCGGCTGGACGTCGTACCCGGCCTCGGACCGGTGCGCAAGCGCGCCCTGCTCCGCCGCTTCGGCACCGTCGAGGCCATCGGACAGGCGAGCGTCGAGGAGCTGTCCGAGGTCGTGCCCGAGGTCGTCGCCCAGCGCATCAAGGAGCTGGTCTGAGCCGGACGGCCGCGCCGGGTGGGGCGGTTCCGGCACCGGCGAAGAGGGGGCGCGCCTGCCCGTCCCCCCCTACAATCGCGGCGAGATGACTGCTGAGATGGGGAAGCCCGAGGTCTGGGTCCTGACCGGCCAGAGCGGTGCCGGAAAAGCGACCGCGGTCCGCGCCCTGGAGGCGGCCGGGGTGGACGTCGTCGACAACCTGAGCCTCGATCTCCTCTCGGCATGGGCCTCCGTGGCCCGGGCAGGCCCCGCGGCGGCGGTGGTCGACGCCCGCCAGGGCGAGGCGACCGCCGGCCTGATCCTCCCCGCCGGGGTGCGGGTCGTCTACCTCACCGCCTCCGACCCGGTGCTCTTGAGGCGCCTTGCCGAGAGCACCCGTCCCCATCCGTGCAGCGCAGCCGGCGGCCCCGCGGCGGCGGTGCGGCGCGAACAGGAGCTGCTCACCGGCCTCCGCGCCGCGGCCGACACCGTCATCGACACCAGCGAGCTGAGCCCCGAGGAGCTGGGCCAGCGCGTGGTCGAGCTGGTGGCCCCGGTGGGCCGTGAGGCTCCGCTCCGGGTCGCGGTCTCCTCCTTCGGGTATAAGTTCGGGCCCCAGGTGGAGGCCGACTGGGTCGTCGACGTCCGCTTTCTCCGCAACCCCTTCTGGGATCCCGAGCTGCGGCCCCGGAACGGGCTGGACGCCGGGGTGCGCGACTACGTCCTCGCCGATCCGCACACCGACGAGCTGTGCGATCGCCTGAGCGAGCTGCTCTCCTGGGCGTCGACCCACTACGCGGCCAAGGGCCGGCGCCACCTTGCCGTCGCGGTCGGGTGCACCGGTGGCCGGCACCGCTCGGTGGTCGTCGCCGAGGAGTTGGCCCGGAGGCTCCGTGCGGAGAACCTCGAGGTGACCGTCCGCCATCGCGACGTCGGCAAGCCCGACCCGCGCTGACCTGGATCGGCGGGTGGCGGTTCCGCGGTCCGGGCCCGAGACGGTGCGGCAGCAGCTCCCCGGCCGGCCGGTGCGAGATCACCCGGCTGCCCTGCGCGGCGCCTCGTTCACCGAGCGGATCGTCGCCGAGCTGGCGCCGCACGTCCCCCCGCTCCCGTGCTGCCGCGCTGCCCTGATCGAGGGGATGGCCCTCGCCGGCGAGGGTGGGGCGCCCGTCACCACCCGCCGGGTGGCCGCCCGGGCGGCCCTCGCCGTCCTGCACGCCGATGCGATCCCGGCCTCGGTGGAGCGGCTCGCCACCGCGCGCCGGCACCGCTACCGGGTCACGGTCCGACCCCCGGCTGCGGCGGGCGGTCCCGACGCACCGGCCGCCGCCGCCCCGCCCGCCCCGGTCGCGTCCTCGGCGCCGCCCGTCGCCTCGGCCAACCTCTGCTGCTCCCGCTCCCGGCTGCGCGGGGTCTTCCTCGCCTGCGGCTCCCTCAGCCGGGGCGATGGGCCGCCCCAGCTCGAACTGCTGGTGGGGTCGGAGACGGCGGCCGCGCGTGTGGTGGCCGACCTGGAGCGGCTCGACATCCCGTCCTCGACCCTGCGGCGCCGGGGACGGCCGGTCGTGGCGGTGCGCTCCCAGGCGGGGGTGGCCACCCTGCTCAGCTCCATCGGCGCCCACCTGGGCCGGCTGGAGTTCGAGTCGGGCCGGGTGGTTCGCGAGGTGCGTTCCGGGGTCAACCGGCGGCTCAATGCCGAGACCGCGAACCTTCGCCGCAGCGTCTCCGCCGCCCTCTCCCAGCTCGAGGCCATCGACCGTCTGGAGCGGGATCGGAGCCGGTGGGAGCGGCTGCCACCCGCCCTCCGCGAGGCGGCCGTGCTGCGCCGGCGCCGGCCCGGGGACAGTCTGGAGATGCTCGCGGAAGCCGCGGGCTGCAGCCGGCCGGCGATGGCCGGTCGACTGCACCGCCTGGTGGCCATCGGCGGGGTCTCCGAGGAAGGCTGAACTCCCCGTCTGCGTCCGGGGCTATCGCAGCGTGGCGACGGGACCGTCGGCCCTGGCGATCGGAGCTCTCTCCGGTCATCATCAATGGTGTCCAAAGGCGCGGTGAGCAGCCCTCTTGCTACTCTCCGATTGGATCTCCAGTGCCCCCAAACCCTGAGGAGAGTTCATGGCTGTCAAGGTCGGCATCAACGGCTTCGGCCGCATCGGACGCAACATCCTGCGCGCCGCTCGTCAGCAGGGAGCGGACATCGAGATCGTCGCTGTCAACGACATCACAACTCCGGCGACGCTCGCTCATCTGCTCAAGTACGACACCATCCTCGGGCCCTTCCCCGGCACCGTGTCGGTGGACGGCGACGTCCTCACCGTCGACGGCCGGAAGATCAAGGTGCTCGCTGAGCGCGATCCCGGCAAGCTCCCGTGGGGCGACCTGGGCGTCGACATCGTCGTCGAGTCGACGGGTCTGTTCACCGACGCCGAGAAGGCCAAGGCGCACATCGCCGCCGGTGCGCGCAAGGTCATCATCTCCGCGCCCGCCAAGAACGAGGACCTCACCGTCGTGATCGGGGTCAACGAGAAGTCGTACGACCCGGCCAAGCACAACATCCTCTCCAACGCCTCGTGCACCACCAACTGCCTTGCCCCGGTGGCCAAGGTCCTCAACGATTCGTTTGGAATCGAGACGGGTCTGATGACCACGGTGCACGCGTTCACCAACGACCAGGTGGTCCTCGACGGTCCTCACAAGGACCTTCGCCGGGCGCGTGCCGCGTCACAGGCGATCATCCCCACAACCACCGGCGCCGCCAAGGCGGTGGCCCTGGTCCTGCCCGAGCTCAAGGGTAAGTTCCACGGCATGGCGCTGCGCGTGCCGGTGCCCGACGTGTCGCTGGTCGACCTCACCGTCAACCTCTCCAAGGCGACCACTGTCGAGGCCATCAACGCGGCCATGCGCGCTGCCGCCGATGGTCCGCTCAAGGGCATCCTCGGGGTGAGCGACGAGCCGCTCGTCTCCGCCGACTACCTGCACGACTCGCGCTCCTCCATCTTCGACGCGCTGTCGACCATGGGCGTGGGCGACAAGTTCTTCAAGGTGCTCGCCTGGTACGACAACGAGTGGGGCTACAGCTGCCGCGTCGTCGACCTCGTCGGCTACATCTCGAAGTCCCTCTAGCACGCTGCGCGCGCTGTAGAAGTTCTGGGCCAGTTCAGGGGATCGCATATGAAGGCGACCATTGACGACGTCGACGTGCACGGCAAACGAGTGCTGGTGAGGGTCGACTTCAACGTCCCCATGAAAGAGGGCCGGATCGTCGACGACCGGCGCATCCGGGCCGCGCTGCCCACCCTCCGTGCACTCCGTGAGCGGGGTGCTCGGATCATCGTCGCCACCCATCTCGGACGTCCCAAGGGAAAGGTCAATCCCGCGCTGACCACCGCACCCCTGGCGGCTCGCCTCGGCGAGCTGCTGGGGACGGCGGTGGAGCAGTTGCCGGCGGTGGTCGGCCCCGAGGTCGAGGCCGCCGTCAACCGTCTCGCCGACGGTGAAGTGGCAATGCTCGAAAACGTCCGCTGGGAGCCGGGCGAGGAGGCCAACGACGAGGCGTTCGTCGAGAAGCTGACCCGTCTCGCCGATCTCTACGTCAATGACGCCTTCGGCACCGCCCACCGTGCTCACGCCTCCACCGAGGGCATCGCCCACCACCTCCCCGCGGTGGCCGGCTACCTGATGGCGCGCGAGCTCGAGGCGCTGAGCGGAGTGCTGGAGAACCCGCGGCGGCCGCTGGTGGCGATCATCGGCGGCGCCAAGATCTCAACCAAGATCGCGGTGGTCGAGAATCTCCTCGCCAAGGTCGACACCCTCTGGATCGGTGGCGCCATGGCGTGCACCTTCTACCGGGCCCTCGGCAAGGAGGTTGGGAAATCCCTGGTGGAGGAGGAGTGGGTCGAGACCGCCTCCAAGCTCCTCGCGGCCCAGGGGGAGGGGAAGGGCAAGATCAAGCTCCCCATCGATGTCGTGGTCACCTCCGAGCCGGTCGCCGGGTCGCCGACCACGGTCGTCGCCTGGACCGCGATCCCCGCCGACCAGATGGTGGTGGACGCGGGCCCGGAGACCTGCGAGCAGATCGCCGAGGAATGCCGGACCGCGGGCACCGTGGTCTGGAACGGCCCGCTCGGGATCTACGAGATCGAGGACTTCGCCCGTGGCACCCGCCGTGTCGCCGAGGCCCTGGGTGCCTCCTCCGCCACCAGCGTGGTGGGCGGAGGCGACCTCGCCGCAGCCCTCGACCAGGCCGGGGTCGCCGACAAGATCAGCCATGTTTCGACCGGTGGTGGCGCCACTCTCGAATACCTCGAGGGGAAGGAGCTGCCCGGGGTCGCCGCACTCCAGGAGAAGGTGGCGCTGTGAGCTCCCGACGTCCGACCCGGCTGGTCGCCGGCAACTGGAAGATGAACACCTCCGTCGCTGACGGACTGGATTTGGCCCGCGCCCTGCGGGCCGAGCTGGACGGCAGCGGGGTGGAGGTGGAGGTGCTGCCGCCCTTCACCCACCTGGTCGGCGTCCGGGACGTGCTCCGGGGGAGCTCGCTGCGCCTCGGTGCCCAGAACTGCTACGCCGAGGACAAGGGCGCCTTCACCGGCGAGATCTCGCCCGTGATGCTCGCCGACATCTGCGACGACGTGCTCCTCGGGCACTCGGAGCGCCGCCACGTCCTGGGGGAGAGCGACGAGCTGATCGCCCGCAAAGTGGTCGCCGCCCGGCGTCACGGCCTCCGGGTCATCCTCGCGGTTGGCGAGACCGAGTCGGAGCGTCTCGAGGACACCACCATGGCGGTCATCGATCGCCAGCTCCGGAGCGCCCTCGAGAACCTGGACGACATCGCCGACGGCGAGCTGGTCCTTGCCTACGAGCCGGTGTGGGCGATCGGCACCGGCCGGACCGCGACCCCGGCCCAGGCCGAGGAGGTCTGCGTCCACATCGTCACCCGCCTCGACCAGCTCCTCGGTGAGGTGGCCAGCAGCGTTCCCGTCCTCTACGGGGGCAGCGTGACCGCCGACAACGCCGCCGAGCTCTTCGGCCAGGCGCACATCCACGGCGCCCTGGTGGGCGGCGCGAGCCTCAAGGTCGACACCTTCACCGCCATCGTCCGCGCTGCCGAGGTGGCCGCTGCCGCCGCGGAGCAGCGGTGACGTCCGGGCCACGTCCCCTCGTCCTGGTCGTCATCGACGGCTGGGGATACACCACCAACGAGTTCGGCAACGCGATCGCGGCCGCCCGGACCCCGTACTGGGACGAGATGTGGGCCACGTCGCCCCACACCCTGGCCGCCGCCAGCGGCGAGGCGGTGGGCCTGCCTCCTGGCCAGCAGGGAAACTCCGAGGTCGGTCACCTGACCATCGGTGCCGGCAGGGTCATCTACCAGCCGCTCACCAGGATCAATCGCGCGGTCTCCGATCGCAGCCTCCTGGAGAACCCGGCCCTGGTCGAGGCGGTCGATGCGGCGCTCACCCGGGGCACCAGCCTTCACCTGCTCGGCCTGGTCTCGCCGGGCGGCGTCCACAGCCACCAGGACCACGCCGTCGCCATCTGCGAGCTGGCCAAGCGCCGGGGGCTCGACCGCGTCTACATCCACGCCTTCACTGACGGCCGCGACGAGCTGCCCGACAGCGGCGCCGGTTTCATGGAGAAGTTCGTCGCCGACCTCCAGCGCGTCGGGGTGGGCCGGGTCGTCTCGGTGGGCGGCCGCTACTACGCCATGGACCGCGACAAGCGCTGGGACCGCATCCAGCGGGCCTACGAGATCGTCGCCGGCAACGGCGAGGCACGTGCCGCCGATCCCGTCGCCTACATTCGCTCGCAGTACGAGATCGGGATCACCGACGAGTTCCTGCCGCCGGTCAGCATCTGCGCCGAGGGGGAGCAGCCGGTGCGGATCGCCGATCGGGACGCCGTGATCTTCTTCAACTTCCGGCCCGACCGGGCGCGCCAGCTCACCCACGCCCTCCTCGACCAGGACTTCGCGCAGTTCGAGCGGAGCCGTGTCCCCCACGGTCTGACCTACGTCACCATGACCGAGTACGAGAGCGGGCTGCCGGTGCGGATCGCCTACCCGCCGGAGGAGGTCCGCAACTCTCTCGCAGAGGTGGTGAGCAAGAGCGGCGGGCACCAGTTCCACGTCGCCGAGACCGAGAAGTACGCCCACGTCACGTACTTCATCAATGGCGGCCAGGAGCGCCCCTTCGAGGGCGAGGATCGGAAGCTGATCCAGTCGCCCAAGACCGCCACCTACGACACCGTGCCCGCGATGAGCGCGGTCACGGTCACCGACGAGGTGATCGAGCGGATCGAGGCGGGACAGGAGACGCTCATCATCGTCAACTACGCCAACCCCGACATGGTTGGGCACACCGGCGACTTCGTGGCGACGGTGCAGGCCTGCGAGACGGTCGACACCTGCCTTCACCGGGTGGTCACCGCGGCGCTCGAGGCGGGCGGGGCGGTGCTGATCACCGCCGACCACGGCAACGCCGAGCACAAGATCGACCCCGTCACCAACGATCCGCTGACCGCCCATACCACCAACCCGGTTCCGGTGGTGCTCATCGGATCGTCAGCGACCGCTCTCCGCGATGGGGGCGGCCTCTGCGACGTGGCCCCCACCGTGCTCCAGGTGCTCGGCTTTCCCCAGCCTCCGGAGATGACCGGCCACAGCCTGATCAGCGCCTGACGGCTGGGCCGCCGCGGCTCAGCTGTGTGAGCGCGCCACGGTGAAGTTTGCGCAGGCCTCGCAGACGGTGGGGGGGATGATCCCCACCCGCATCAGGACGTTGAAGACCTGGCAGCCGAGGCAGAAGGCGAAGACGGATTCGAGGGTCGCGGCCACTCCGATGAAGGCGACCAGGATGAGGGCGGGCACTTCGAGCCCGAAGCCGAACCAGAGGATGGTCGCCGCCGCCGTGAAGACCGCTCCGATTCCCTGGGCAAACCGCTTGGGGGGGCCCGGGATGAGCTTGGCCTTGAACGGAAGGTGGGGGACGAGCACGCGGGTCACGATCTGCCCCCAGGGGCTGAGCGTCGGTCCGCTCGCCAGGCGCGCGATGAAGCCGTATGCGAGGAAGGGGAGGAGCCACGGCCATTGGGTGCCCACGGTGATCCAGGCGACCACCGCCGCCCCTCCGGCGACCAGCCGGGCGGAGACCTCGTTGACGGGGTTTGGGAAGCTGAAGACGTCACTCATGGCCATGGCCTGAAAGTATATCGAGTTAGTCGGGTTTGGCGTGGGGGCTCCGCTCCCGACCAAGCCGTATACTGGCGGCCGGTCAATCTCGGAGGCGCGTTTGCGTGCTACAAAACGTTCTCATCGGCGCACAGGTGGTGCTGGCGATCCTCGTGATCCTTGGCATCTTGCTCCAGACCCCGAAGGCGACAGGCCTGGGCGGCGTCATCGGTGGTGGTGGCGACTCCGGCGGCGGCTACCGCCGGCGGAGGGGGCTGGAAGCTGGGCTCCTCCGCATGAGCGCCGTCTTCATCGGCCTCTTCGTGATCGTCGCCGCGATCAACGTCTGGATCAACAACAGCTGATCCGCCGGCCGGTTCGCCGGCTGGAGATCGGCGCGGCCCTGGCCCTGTTGGCGGTCGCTCTCTCGGTCACCGGGGTGGCCGTGGTGGGGCACTTCCGGACCGCGGCGGAGGAGGCGATCCCCTCCGCGGACTACCGGGCCGCGGTGCTCACCGCTCACCTCCCCCTCTCGCTCAACCCCCTGATCGACTCGGAGGACCCGGCGGTCGCGGCCATCACCCCGCTCCTCTACCGCTGCCTGCTCCAGCTCAACGCCACCGCCTACCCGGCACCCGATCTCGCCTCCCAGCTCACCATCAGCCCGAACGGGCTCACCTACACACTGCCCCTGCGCCCCGACCTCCACTGGTCGAACGGGAGCCCGATCACGGCGCAGGACGCCATGGCCACGATCCGATGGGTCCAATCCGCCGCCTTCCCCGACGCCGCCTTCGCGACCGCCTGGAGAGGGGTGGCAGCCGGCATCTCCGGTCAGGCGCTCGTGCTCACCCTCGGCACGGCGCGAGCGTCGTTCGCCGTCACGCTGACCGAGCTCCCGATCCTCCCCCTCGGGGGCATGTCGTCCGCCGCGCTGGCCGGCCTGGCCGGCCGTTCGGCGTCGCCGCTGCCCACCTCGGGACCGTATGAGGTGGCGTCCCGGCGGTCCGGCGTCCTCATCCTGAGTGCCAATCCGCATGCGGCGGTGGCGCCCCGCCTGAGCCCCGTCCAGATCCAGCCCGTGACCACCTTCGCGGCGGCGGCGCAGGCCTTTGCGGCGGGTTCGGTGCAGGTCGTCCTGGCCACCACGCCGGCTCAGCAGGCAGAGCTGATGAAGCGGCATGGGGCCGTCGAGCGCGACGCCCTCACCTTTGGTTTCGTCGATCTCCTCTTCAACGAGACGGCGCCCGGGCTGAGCGACGCTGCGGTCCGCCAGGCAGTCGCCGACACCATCGACCGCGCCGCCCTCGTGCGCGGGCCGCTGGACGAGCTCGGGGCAAGTCAGTACGGTCCGATCCCGGCCGGCATCGGCTGGCTGGAGGCCGCCGACAGCCCGGCCGCGGCGCCCGATCCCGGCGGGGCCGCCACCGGCCTCGAGGATGCCGGGTGGCTGCCCACCCCGGAGGGCTTCCGCTCCCAGGGTCAGGTGGCGCTCCGCTTCACGCTGAGCGTCCCCGACGCGGCGCCGCTCCCTGCCGTGGCCACGATGGTCGCCGGCCAGCTTGACGCGCTGGGGATCGCGGTCACTGTCTCGGTGGACCCGAGTGCGACCTTCCTGAGCCACGTGCTGGACACCGGAGACTTCCAGCTCGCGATCGCCTCCTGGGACGCCGGTGCCGACCCTGACCTGACCCCCTTCTGGAGCTCCACCTCGACCCCGCCGCACGGGTACTACGTCTCGGGCGGTCCCGCCGATCCGTTCCTGGACCAGGACCTGGCCACCCTCGCCACCGTGACCGACCCGGACCAGAGCATCGCCGCCGCCACCCTGGTGATCCAGCAGATGGAGCAGGACGCGCCCGCCGTCTTCCTCTACGCGCCCGCCGAGGGCCTGGTGGTCGACGGCAAGTCGCTCTCCAACGTCGTGGTCCCCGCGGCGGGCGACCCCTTCAGCCAGGCGGCGCTCTGGGAGCGTTGAGCCCAGCGGGCCGCGCCTGCTACGATCGATCCCCCCCAACGTGCCGGGGTGGTGGAACTGGTAGACACGCAGCGTTCAGGGCGCTGTGAGCGTCAGCTCGTAAGGGTTCGATTCCCTTTCCCGGCACCACAAATCGAACACGAAGCGGGCCTCGCGGCGCCGGTTTGACCTGGCGCCGCCCCCCAACCGATGAGTGGGTCGGGGCGGTAGCGGAAACCAATCCTGCCCCGTCCACCAGTAGTTGGTGTCCGGCGAGCGAAGGGCGCTCTCGGGAGCGGCGTCGGCCACGTTTGTCCATGCTTCCCCGTCCCACCACCAGGCCCCATCGCTCGAGACCGTGAAGGAGGGGGCTCGGCTGTGGAGGATGGCCTGCTTGACCGCGCGGAGCGAGGAGACGCGGGCGAGGATCAGGCAGATGGCGAACGCGACCGGTCCGAACAGCCCGATGTAGGAGATCAGCGGAGAGCTCGCCAGTGGCGAGGAGAACTGGCCGGCGGAGCGGAGTGTCCAGCCCGCCACGAAAGATCCGGCGAGGGGAAGGATGTAGGCCAGGCCCAGCCACACCTTGGCGGCTGGGCTGTCGCCCAGTCCCCAGTCGCGCAGCATCAGCCTGACCCGCGGCCGGCGGGCGGTGGCGATGATCGCCAGCCCGTAGCCCACGCCAACGGCGCAGATGACGAGAGGTGTTAGGGCGGCAGCCCAGGGGATGCCCGGTGCCAATGCCAGCATTGCCCCGGCCATCGAGTAGACGTAGAGGGAGACCAGGACGCCGAGCATGGCGAGAATGCGCCCCGAGCTCGCGTGCCGCCCCTCCGGCGCCGACCGCGGCGGTCTGCACCACACTGCCGCTCGCCCGGTCGAGGGCGGAAGGTCGGCCCCCACCACCGTCATGCGCGGAGCATAGCCGCCGCGTCCGGCCGCGTCCATGGCGCTCGGGGGTGCAGAGGGCCCTCCCGACCCGCAAGAAACACACCGCTTCCCTCGGGGCACCCCCGCTCGACTCCGCGACGCATCTCCGCACGGATAGGATCGTCGTCGTGCTCGCCTGGATGGACCTCGAAATGACCGGGCTCGACCCCGCCCGCCACGTGATCGTCGAGATCGCGACGCTCATCACCGACGACGAACTCGCCGTGGTGGCGGAGGGCCCGGACCTGGTCGTCCAGGCGAGCGGCGATGAGCTGGGCGAGATGGACCATCACGTCCGGGTCATGCACACCCGCTCGGGGCTGCTCGAGGCGATCAATGCCTCGCCGATCTCCCTCCAGGAGGCCGGCCGGCAGACCCTCGAGTTCCTCCGGGAGCACATCCCCGAGGTCCGGACCGTGCCCCTCTGCGGCAACTCGATCGGGACCGACCGGCGCTTCCTCTCGACGCAGCTCCCCGAGATCGAGGGCTTCCTCCATTACCGGTCGATCGACGTCTCCAGCATCAAGGAGCTCTGCCGGCGCTGGTACCCGGAGATCCT
>PLOF01000090.1 GCA_003142035.1 Candidatus Dormiibacterota bacterium | reverse complement strand
CGAGCGGTCCCGCCAGCCGGGCTATGACGTCGGTCTGGGGCGTCCCGTGGATCGGCATCCAGCCCTCCCGCGACGCGGTCGGTATCCACCGTCCGACCAGC
Source organism: Candidatus Dormiibacterota bacterium (assembly GCA_003142035.1). Lineage (GTDB taxonomy): Bacteria > Chloroflexota > Dormibacteria > Aeolococcales > Aeolococcaceae > Changshengia. Next base: position 11,870 of record PLOF01000090.1, on the reverse strand, counting down.
TCGGGGTCACCGAGGAGGAAGCCGTGAGCCGCCTCCGACCACCGCTCCGCCATCCACGCCGTCTCCTCGGCGGCCACCCCGGTCTGGTCGGGCCGGAGCTCGGTGCTCCCCGGAGGAGGTGGGCCGGTCAGCCAGAGCGTCTCCACGTTCCTGCCGGGACCCAGCGCGGCGAGCGCTTCGGGGTCACCCTCTCCGATCGCGAGCAACCGCCGGTTGACGATCTCCGGGAAGGCGAAGGGACCGAGCCTGACCCCGGCCGTGCGCCCACTGCCGACCACCAGGAGGTGCTCCGGCGGGGCGATGGTCCCGCTGCCGAAGACCTCGTGGTAGAAGGTGCTGACGTCCGGGCTCCGGGAGCGGAAGCTGACGCCGGCGTCGTCCAGGGTGTCGCTCAGCAGCGCCGGCCCGAGCGACGCGGCCTCGCAGTCGAAGTGCTGGAGGAGCCAGAGCAGCTGCTCGAGATGGTGCGCTCCGCTGAACGTCCCTCCGCGCATCTGGTTGGGGTCGCTGCCCGGCAGCAGCCCGCCGCCGAAATGGGTTCCGCGTGGGCGTGCGTCGTAGTAGCACTCGAAGAGGCTGCCCTCCGTCGCGGCGACCCAGGCGAGGGTGGCGCAGACGAGGTCACGGTGCGGGTGCTCGGCGGGTGCGAGGAGGAGGAGAAGCCGCCGCTTCCCCCCGCCTAGCGCGCGTACCAGGGTTTCACCCTCCCTGGCCGCCGGCCGCCGGGGCCGCAGATCCCATCGATGAGCTGGCGCGGGGGGTTGGCGAGGTCCGGGGCGAGGTGGACGCGGGCCAGCTCGATGTGCCACCTCGCGGCCAGGTCCATCGCCGTGGCCCGGTCGGGGACGAGGAGGAGCGCCGAACGGCGTGCCTGGCGGCGCTCCAGCCAGCCCCGGGGGCCGGTGCGCTCCGGGTCCACGCTGCGCGGATCGAGGATGCTCGCGAGGCGGCGGCAGTCCCGCCGGCGGAGCAGCGCCGCGGCGCCTCCGGCGACCGGGATCACGAGCGGGCCGTCGCCGCGACCCAGGGTGAGGCGCAGTGCCAGGGCGCGCCGGAGGCCGTTTCCGCCTCCGGTCGCGATGTCACTGTCCGGCGGCTGCATGGCGGGACCCCACCTCGTGGGGCGGACGGAGCTGCACCACGGTTCCCGCCGGTGCGGAACCGCGCAGGCGGAGGAGACCCGCCGGGTCGACCTCGTACCGCCGCCCGCAGCGGCGGTATCCGAGCTCGAACCAGAGCAGGTGACGCAGGTCGACGGGCAGGCGCTGGGGTCGTCGCCGCCGCACCCAGTCGGTCAGGCATCGGCGGCGGGTCTCCCGGAGCCAGAGGCGTCCGCGCCGGTCTCCACTCAAGGTCTGCTTCGCCGCCACAGCGCCGTTGCCGAGGGCGTAGTTGCGCTGGCTGCGGAGCGCCGCGCGGCCGCTCCGCACTCCCGACGAATGGAGTATCCGCGACCGCGGCGTCGTCAGCATGCGGACCCCCAGTGCCTCGAGGCGCTGCTTGTAGTCGGTGTCCTCCCCGACGGGGAAGGCCATGCCGGGGCCCAGCACCTCGTCCCAGAGTCCGACGCGGGCGGCGGCCGTGATCCGGAACGCGCAATTGGCGCCGATCCAATCCCAGCCGGCCGGCGGGTTCTGCGGGGTCAGCGCCGGGTCGTAGACGGCCTCGGCGGGCATGACGGTGGGGCAGGCGGTGAGCGCTCCGAGCTTCTCCGGCCCGATCACGGCCCCGCCGACGACGCCCAGATCGGGGTCGGCGTCGAAGGCGGTGACGATCGTCTCCAGCCACGACGGATCCGCTTCGCAGTCGTCGTCGAGGAAGGCGATGATCTCGCCCCGGCTGAGGCGGGTGCCGGCGTTGCGGGCTCGACTGCAGCCGAGCTCGGTGAGGTGCACGTAGGTCACCCGCGGGTCGTGGCCGGCGGCCTCGGACACCGCGGCACGGAGTGCCTCCGCGGTGGCCGCGTCCCCCTGGCCCACCACCAGCAGCTCCCAGTCCTGCCACGTCTGCCCGAGCACCGACCTCACGGTCCTGCCCAGGGCGGCAGCACGTATCGTGGGAATGCAGACCGTGGCCCTCATGTGGGGGTCGCCCTGGCTGCCAGGTTGCGGCCCGCGAGCACGTCCTCGTAGACGTTGACCAGCCGGTCGACCATCCGATCGAGGTCGAAGTCGCCGGCTCGCCGCCGGGCCGCCTGCCCGACTCGCGCGAGGAGCGCATCGTCCGCCACCGCGGTGCGCACCGTGGCCGCGAGAGCCGCCGCGTCCCCGGGATCGATGAGGAAACCGTCGACGGAGTCGGTGATCAGCTCGGAGAGCCCCGTCCCGTTGGTGGCCACCACCGGACGGCCCAGGGCCATGGCTTCGAGACAGGCGTTGGCGAGGCTCTCGGAACGAGACGGCATGACCACCATGCGGGAGCGCGCGACGATGGGGAAAAGGCGCGCGTGCGGCAGCTCCGGCAGGAAGTGCAGGCGTGGCCAGTACTTCCCGCACCGTTCGCGTGCGATGTCCATGAAGGAGCGGCCGTCGAGGCCGGTGTCCTCGCCGACGAAGACGGCATGCAGGCTCGGCCGGCTCGCCAGCACCTCAGGGAGGGCATCGATCCAGGTGTCCACTCCCTTGCGTCGCTCCAGACGGCCGAACATCAGGACGTACTCCAGGTCGCGGAGCTCCTCCGGGAAGCTCCCCGCCCCGGTACGGGGATGGCGGATCCCGGTGGGGACGATGGTGATCGAGTCGGGCGGGAGCCTCCATCGTTTGGCGACCTCGCCGGCCAGCACCCGGGAGGGGCAGATCACCCGGGCGCTGCGCCGCGTCTGCGAGCGCTCCAGCCATCGCCGGACGAAGGTTCCCCAGCGCTGCCGGCGCGGCAGCCCCTCGTGATCCTCGACGATGAAGTGGGGAGTGGCCAGACGGGTGACGAGGCGGGCGCCGGGATGGAGCGAGTACCACCATGCCTCCCCTTCCCATTCGCAGGCCTGGACGATGTCGAGGCGGCCGAGGCTGCGCAGCGCGCGACTCACCGCCAGCGAGCGGGCCACCGCGCGCGGCCGGATGCGCCCCGTGGGGACGCGGTGCATCCGCACTCCGTCCACGATCTCGGTGCTGAGCTGACTGGTCCCGGGAATCAGGACGTGCACCTCATGTCCCAGCGCCGCGAGGGCGCGGGACGTCTTCTCCGTGTAAGCGCCGATGCCGCCTCCGCCGGGAGGGGGACCGGGGCTGACCATGGCTATTCTCACGGCCGGAACGTACCGCTCCCCGCGCCTCGGGGGCAATGGCCGCTCGTGCCCCGTGGCGGACCCCTGTCTCGCCCGCGCCTGGACATCTGCCCAAGGGAAGTGGGAGCCCCCCCCAGGCGGCCGGAAGTCCCACCGGCGGAAGGGACAGGAGCCGGGGCCGTGGCTGTCCCCGCCCAGTGGTGCGCGGGACCGCCGATTACATTCGGTGCCGGTCGACCGTACGCTGCACCCACACTGGCCATCCGGGCCGCCGCATCGGGAGAGACCGCTGCTGAGCCGGCCGCCACCCTGGGGCACGCGATGTCGGGACCACACCTGAGCAGCTCGTCCGACCTCGAGAGGATCGAGGCGGCGTGCGCGACCCGGCACGCCCTGGCCGAGGCGAGAAGGGCAGGTGGGCGATCCCTGGTGTCGTTCCTCGTCTCCCGCCGAGCCGCGCTTCGCGAGATGAGCTCATCGGTGCGGGCCCTGCCGCGGATCGAGGTGATCGCCAGCGCCGGACCCGCCGGCCGCGAGATCGCCCAGCACCTCGCGCTGCGGCACGCCGGCCGGCGCGTCAACCGGCGGGCGGTCGGGGTGCTTCGGCTCCCGGAAGATTCCTCCGTTTACCTCCAGGGCGGGAAGCGCCAGGCTGTGCGTACCAATCTTCACCATGCGGAGGAGCTGGGGTTCGCCTTCCGGGAGCTTCCGGATGCCACGACCACGCGCCTGGAAGCGGACCGGATCCTGCGGTTGCACCAGGACGAGTTCTGGGATGCGGACGAGCTGGCCCGGAGCGTCGCTGAGGGGAGGTCGCGCGTCTTCGTCGTGGCCGACCGCGCGGGTGCGGTCCAGGCCCTGGCCGCCGTGGTGGTGGATACGAGCTGGGCCCACATGTACCTCTGCATCAGCGACAAGAGTCCCTCGGCCCACGCGGCGCTCTACCTGCTGAATGTCGGGGTCGTGAAGCAGCTCGCCGCCGAGGGCCTGCGCTACCTCTTCGTCCGGAGTGCCTTCCATCTCACTCCGGGGCAGCGCTACCTGCAGGCGCGTCTTGGTTTCGAGCCGATGAACCTGCACCTCGCCGGGCGGTCTCCGAGCCGGGCCTGACCTCGCCGGCGCGCACAGCGGGGTGCGCCGCGCAGCCTGACGGGGGCCCCGTCACCCGATGGTGATCGGGCCGGACTTGAGCTGACCGCTGCCCGGAGTGCCGGGCACGAGGGGCTCCATGAGCTTCACGTAGGCGACGTGGTTGGTGGTGTCGACGGCGGCGATGTACTGGGTCCCCTCGGTGAGCGTGACCCCGCCGATGCTCACGGTGGGCAGGGACGTGGAGCTGTAGCCATCCACCGCGTAGACGTCCAGCCATCGCTCCGGGACGGTGGAGGAGAAGGTCGGCGTGAAGGTGACGATGTTGCCCGACCCGGTGAAGGTGTACAGGCCCTGCTCCTCGCTGAAACCGTCGAAGCTGCCCGTGGTCATGGTCGGGGTGTCGGGGTTGAGGTAGTCCGCCGCGATGCTTTCCGCCTGCGTGGAGGTCAGGTTGCGGCTGATCGTCTGAAGCAGATAGAAGGTGATGGTGGTGCCGGCCGGGAACGAGTAGTCCTGACCGGCGACGCTGTTGTCCCCGAAGACGCCGATCTTGAGCCGGTTCCCGTTGACCAGAGCCTCGATCTGCAGGTTGGCCAGTCCCAGGCTGGAGAGGTTGGTCGCGAGTGCCGCCGAGATGCCGTCACTCACGCCCGACCCCGATGCGGGATCGAGGTAGAAGTAGTTGGGGGCTCCCGGGGTGGCCGACGTGGGCACGCCCTGGAACGAGGAGCCGCCCACCGTGCCGTACCCGCCGTTGGCGGCCGCCCAGGTGCCGTTGGCCTGTTCCAGGCCGCTGATGGTCCAGAACTGGAGCGGCTGGGTCGGCGACAGGAGGATCGGGGAGCTCGACGGATTGGTGATGTCGAAGCGGTCGACGATGAAGCCGGGGTTGCCCGGGTAGACGTAGGTGGTGACGGTGTGCGTGAAGCCGTTCGCATCCACTCCTGTTGAGGGCACCGTGGCCTGCATCCCGGCTCGGAAGGAGGGGATGGTCGGGGGCAGTTGGACCTGCGTGTAGGGGCTGTTCTCCGAGCCGGTGAAGTTGTTCGAGGTCGACTGCGTGTAGTCGTGGGCGAGGTCGTCGGGCGAGGTCGTGTCGAGGGCTGACTGGGTCGGACCGACCGTGCAGCCGTCAACCTCGTACCACATGGCGAGGTTGGCGCCGCCGTAGCCGGGTATCGTGCCCACACGCCAGCCGTTGCCCGACCCGTCGATGTAGGTGTAGTCGGTCTCGGTCTGGTCATTGGAGGGCCCGTTGGTGACCCCGCTCTGGATCTGCGTCGAGGTGGTCAGACCGCCGGTCGCGCACGATCCCGAGGCGGAGGGGAGGGCGACGCTGGCGGTTGCGGTCGCGCCTGTCGCCGGGCTGACCGAGGCAGCCTCCGTGGTGTAGCCGGTGGCGGAGACGGTGACCGTGTAGGCCTGGCCGCCGGTCAGGCCATTGAAGGTGTAGTCGCCGTTCTGGTCGGTCGTGGTGGTGGCGCCGCCGGTCAGGGTCACCGTCGCCCCGGTGATCGGCGTGCCGGTCGCGGAGGCGGTGACCGTCCCGCTGATCTGGGTCACCGGCACCTGGGTGAAGCTGGACCAGGTCACGTTGGAGCCCGTGGTTCTCGTCCCCGCCTGGCCGGCGCTGGTGAACGCCGTCTGGGTGGCCTCGATCATCCAGCCGGGCTGGGTCGTGCCGGCCGGCCACACGCTCCCCTCCACCACGTTGCCCGCCACCTCGAGCTGGGCATCGTAGAGGGTGTTGAGAGAGATGGTCGTGCCCTGGATGGCGAGCTCCGTCCAGGATCCGTTGACCGCCACCCAGAGGGAGAGGTCGCCGTTCGGGTAGGCGGGCTGCGAGGTGTTGTAGGGGTCGACGGTCATCTCCACCAGGGTGTCGTCGTCATTGGCACCGAGCTGCTGGACCCTCGCCAGCAGCCGCGCACCGTGGGCGTTGGCCGGATCGGAGACGATGCTCGCGATCTGCAGCTGGGCGCTCACCACCTGGTTCGCGTACTGGTAGCCCGTCCAGTTGTCGTAGTCGGCTCCAGTCGACCCCCCGGTGTCGACGAAACCCTGCTCGCCCGCGACGCCCACCTGGCCGCTGGTGATGACGACCCCGTTGTTGCTCGTGCCGAGGTCGCTGTTCCAGGTGCTGCCGTCGGTGGAGGGGGACCAGCCGCCGGTCTGCGCGGGCTGGGTGAAGTTGTCCATCGCCTCCTGGGCCGGGATGGCGGCGAGGGTCTCCAGACCCGCCGAGACGCTGCCGCCCGACGGAGCCGCGACCCCGCTCTCGAAGTTCGCGTTGTACCCGACCGCGGCACCGGTGAAGACGACGGTGTAGGTGGCTGCGGGCACGGCCAGCGCGTAGGTCCCGGAGGAGCTGGTGGTGGCCGTGGTCGTGGCGGGGATCGTCGACACCTGCACTCCGGCGATGGGGGAGCTCGCGCCGTTCGCGACGGTGCCCGTGATCGTTGAGTTGGTGGGAGCCGTGCCCGAGCTGACGGCCGCCACCGAGAAGGAGTTGAACTCCACCGACGCCCCCGACGCGGCCCAGCCGTAGAGGCCCATGGTCCCGGCCGTGGTGATGGTGGATGTGCTGGTCCCGGACCAGGTCCACGATGACGGCTCGGTGGTCCCGTCGGGCCAGAGCTTGAGGTAGACGTTGCTGCCCTGGACCTCGAAGCGCAGCCAGTAGAAGGTGTTGACGCTGACGCTCACCGACGTGTTCTCGACGACGGTCCAGCTGCCGCTCTCACCGGTCATGAGCTCGAGGTGGCCGCTGCCGTCGAAACGGGCGAGGTTCATGGTCCCGTTGGACTGGTAGCCGAGGATGATGCCCGCAGTGTCGCTGGCGGCGCCGATCGAGAAGCGGACCAGCCCGTTGGCGTTGGCGGCGGTGGACGTTCCCAGGATCTCGAAGTCGCTCGACGAGCTGTTGCTGATCGTGCCCTCGTCGCCGGCCACGGAGGTCGACGACGCCGTCCCGGACTCCTGGGCCCAGGTGCCCCCGCCGCTCGCGGTCCCCCAGCCGGTCTGGTTGCTGCGCACGAACGTGTCCTGGACCAGGTAGGCGGGGCTGACGACGACCGATGCGGTGGCCGTCGAGCTGACGCCGCCCGTGTCGGTCACGGTCAGCCCCACCGTGAAGGTGCCGGTGGCGGTGTAGGTGTGGACCGGTTCGGGGGTGGGTGAGCTCTGGGTGACAGATGCGCTGCCGTCCCCGAAGCTGAACGTGTAGCTGGAGATCGGGTTGGAGCCGGCGGTGGATGCCGTCGCGTTGGCGGTCACCTGGAGCGGGGCGATCCCGGAGGTCGGCGTCACCGCGAGTGAGGCGGCCGGCGGGTTCGTCACCGTGACCTTGACGCTCGCCGTCGAGCTGGCGCCGGCGCTGTCGGTGATGGTGACGGTGACGGTGTACGTCCCCGCGCCGGAGTACGCGTGGGTGGCGGTCGAGCCGCCCTGGGGCCCGACCGTGCTGCCGTCGCCGAAGGCGAAGGTGTAGCTGGAGATGCCCAGCGGGTCCGTTGACGCGGAGGCGTTGGCGGTGACCGTGAGCGGCGCCGACGTGGGGGTGACGGTCAGCGCCGCCGTGGGCTGTCCGACCAGCGCCGGGGCGGTGGCTGTCGAGGTCTGGCCGGCGCTGTCCGTGACCGTGACCGAGACCGTGTAGGTGCCGCCCGTCGCGTAGGTGTGGGTGGGTTCAGGAGTCGGCGCGCTCTGGGTGACGGTGGCGCTCCCGTCCCCGAAGCTGAACTTGTAGCTGGAGACCGGGTTGCTGCCCGCGGTCGACGCGGTGGCGTTGGCGGTCACCACGAGTGGCGCCTTGCCCGACGACGGGCTGAGTGTCAGTGCCGCGGTCGGACCGTTCTCGACGCTGACCGGTGCCGTTGCCGTGGCGGCGGCCCCGGTGCTGTCGGTCACCGTGACCGTCACCGTGCGGTTGCCGATCGCCGTGTAGGTGTGGGTGGCACTGGATGATGTGCCGCTCAGCGTGGCGCTGCCGTCTCCGAAGTTGAACGAATAGCCGGTGATCGCGATCCCCGCGGCGTCGGTGGAGGCGGAGGCGCTGGCGGTCACCGCCAGGGGTGCGTTGCCCGACGAGGGCGTCACCGTGAGCGCGGCCTTCGGCTGTCCCACCGTCTCCTGGGCCGTGGCCGTCGAGGTCAGGCCGGCGCTGTCGGTCACGGTCACGGTGACCGTGTACACGCCCCCGGTCGCGTAGGCGTGGGTCGCGGTGGCCGCCGCCTGCGGCCCGACCGTGGTCCCGTCCCCGAAGGCGAAGCTGTAGGTGGAGATGGGGTTGCTGCCTGCCTTGGAGCCCGAGGCGCTGGCCGTCACCGTCTGGCTGACGGGGGTCGAGGTGGGGGAGAGCGTGAGCGCGGCGGTCGGTCCCCGGCTGGCCGAGGTCGCCTTGAACACGGCGACGATCGCACCGCCGTACCCGGAGCTCCCGCTTCCCAGGGTCATCGACTGTCCGGCGGCCGAGCCCGAGGACGTGTCCTCGAGGCCACCCGCGTACAGCCAGTTGGAGATCGCCGATTCGCGGAGGATGAATCCCGTGCCGGCGCTGAACCCGGAGCCGGCGTAGGTCTGGCCTCCGACCCCCACGACCAGCTCACCGGCCTCGCCGATTGCCGCGGTCGGCCCCGCCTTCAGGGTGCTTCCCGTCGTGCTGCCGCTCGCGATCTGGTCGAGTGCCGCGGTGGAGGCGACGCCCGAGTACTCGGCGACGGTCAGCGCGGCGCTCCCGGCCACACTGACCGTGTCGGTGCCCGCCCTCGAGTTCTGCAGGTAGTAGAGGTCCACGTACCCGTTGCCGTAGGCGAGCGAGCTGGCCGCGGCCCAGGCGCCGTTGAGACTGTCGGAGACACCGGTCACCTGCGCGCCGCCGGTGGTGATGCCCGCGACCAGCAGATCCCCCCCCGTGACCGGCTTGGAGAGGGTCAGCGATGTGGAGGTGGTGCCCCCGCCCTGGACAAAGGCCGGGGTGGTGCCGGGCGCCGCCGTCACCTGCTCCTGAGCGGCTGCCGTCGAGGTCAGCCCGGCGCTGTCGGTGACCGTCAGCGTCACGGTGTAGGTGCCGCCCGTGGAGTAGGTGTGGGATGCGCTCGAGGAGCTGCCGCTGACGGTGGCGCTGCCGTCTCCGAAGCTGAAGCTGTAGTTGGAGATGGGGTTGCTGCCCGGGGTCGATCCGGAGGCGTTCGCGGTGACCGGGATCGGTGCCTGGCCGGACGTCGGGCTGAGGCTCAATGCTGCCGTGGGGCCGTGCTCGACGTTGACCGGCGCCGTGGCCGTGGAGGCGGCTCCGGTGCTGTCGGTCACCGTCACCGTGGCGGTGAAGGTGCCGGTCGACGCGTAGGTGTGCGTCGCGGTCGCCGCGGAGCCGCTCACTGCGGCGGTGCCGTCCCCGAAGTTGAAGGAGTAGGTGGAGATGGACACGCCGGTCGCGTCGCTGGATGCGGCCGCGCTCGCGGTCACGAGGAGCGGCGCGCTCCCCGAGGAGGGGCTCAGGCTGAGCGCCGCGACCGGTTGACCCACCGTCTCCTGGGCGGTGGCGGCGGCGGAGACTTGGGCGGTGTCGGTGACCGTGACCGTCACGGTGTACACGCCCCCCTTGGTGTACGTGTGCGTCGCGGTGGCGGTCGACTGAGGACCGACCGTCGTCCCGTCTCCGAAGCTGAAGGTGTAGGTGGAGATGGCGTGAGCGCCCGGTGTCGACGCCGACGCGTTGGCGGTGACCTGCTGATTCACCGGGCTCGACGCCGGGCTGAGGCTCAGCGCCGCCACCGGTGCCCCGCTCGGGGTTCCGGCTTTGAAAACTGCCACCACCGCGCCGAAGTACTGGCTGGAGCCTGACGCCATCGCCATCGACTGGCCGGCGGTGGAGGAGGAGAGGGAGTCCTCCAGGCCGTTGACCGCCCACCAGTTGGAGACCGCGGATTCGCGGAGTGTGAAGCCGCTTCCCGCCGTCAGGCCGCTGCCGGCGTTGGACTGTCCGCCCACGCCGACGACCAGCTCGCCCGCCCCTCCGATGGCGGCGGTGGGCCCGGCGTGCAGGGCGCTGCTGCTGCCGCTGGCGTTGGTCACCTGGTCGAGCGACGACGCGGCGGCGATGCCCGAGTATTCGGCAACGGTCAGGGCGCCGCCACCGCCCGCGAGGGTGACGGTCACGCTGCCGGCCTTCGCGTTCTGCAGGTAGTAGAGGTCGACGTGCCCGTTGCCGTAGTTCACCGAGCTGGCCCGCGTCCAGGCGCCGTTGACGCTGTCCGAGACCCCGGTGACGGGGTCGGTGCCCGAGTCGTTGGTGGTGATGCCCGCGACCAGCAGGTCACCCGCCGTCACCGCCTTGGTCAGGGCGACGCTCGAGCCGATGGTGTTGGCTCCCTGGACAAATGCCGGGGCGGTCGCCGCGCTGACGCCGCTGCCGGCGCCCTGGAGGAGCGATGCGACCACGGCCGCGCCCGCGACCAGAGAGGCGAAGGCGCGGCCGCGCGTCACCTCGAGCCCGCCAGCGGGTCGCGATGCCGCGGTGAGGTGGTCTCCGTCATCCCCGCCTCACAGACCGCGAGCAACCATTTGGGTGCGAGGGGGGAGCCGTAGGTGCGCTCCTCGATGATGTGGAGTCCCGCGTCCGCGAGCATCCGGTGGAACTGGGCGCGGCTGTGATGGGTCACGATCCCGCTCCACTCGGGCAGGACACCCCCGGCTCGCCACGTTCGCAGCCATCGCCCCGGCCTTCTCCCCACGTAGCCGGGATGGCGGAGCATCCAGAGCGGATTGTGGTTGGTCGTGTCGACCAGCAGCCGCCCGCCGGGGGCGAGCACCCGGCGCATCTCGCGAAGCGCCGCGGTCGGATCGGGCAGATGGACGATGAGATCGGCGGCGATGACGAACTCGAAGCTCCCGGCGGGGAAGGGGAGGGGCTCACGGGCATCCACCCGGATCAGGGTGAGACCGTTCGCCGGCGCGCCAGACCTCTCCGCGGCCCGCGCTGCGCGGGTGAGCATGTCGGCGGAGATGTCCGCCAGGGTCACGGTGTGGCTTCGGGCGAGCGGGACCGCGATCCGCCCGGGACCGCCGCCGAGGTCCAGCAGCCTGCTCCCGGGCCTGCTTCCCGCGATCTCGAGGAGGTCGCGCCGCTTGGCGGCATAGAGGCTGCGGAAGGGGTTGTCCCGCTCATCGGGACGGAAATGGTCGGCGTAGCTTCCGTCGCTGAAGACGGAGCGGCTCAGCGACTCCTTCTGCGCCAGGGTCGCGCTCACGAGGCCGCCGCCCGCGGGGCGACGTGGTCGGGCGCGGCGGCCCGCCGGCCGGAGACCGCGTAGGACTCGGCGAAGATCAGCGATGCGCGCCGCCCCCGGCGGCCGCGCCCTGCCACCCACCTCGAGACGGCCTGTGTGGCAGCCAGGGCGGGCCTCTCCGCGAAGGCGGGGATGATCGGGTACTGCTTGGTGCCGCGCACGTAGATGGGGAGGCCGATGATCACCGGTCGCACCCGGATGTCGACCATGCCCGCCTCCGCAAAGGCGCGGGTCAGCTCGTGCACGGGGAGATGGCGCTGCCAGAA
>PLOF01000002.1 GCA_003142035.1 Candidatus Dormiibacterota bacterium | reverse complement strand
GATCGCGCCCATCAGCTCGGGGCCGTTGCGGTGGTCAACAAGCCGGTGGAGGAGGCCCCCCTGCTGGTACTGATCGAGGAGCTGGTCGGGTTCCTCTAAAGGCGAGCAGCTCGGATCATGCCGGCTCCGCCAGCGACTCCGGCTCTGTCGTCTCCCCGACGGCGACACGGCTAACCGAGAAGTAGGCGACGAAGCCGGCGATCACGATGGAGAGGCTCACGCTGACCGTGCCCCGGCCCCAGTTGAGGCCCCCCAGGGCATGAGGAACCCCCATCCAGTCGGCGAACGAGGCGCCCAGTGGCCGGGTGTGATGATGTAGGCGAACCAGAAGACGGCCACCGCGTTCAGCGCGGCGAACCGGTGGGCGATCGCGGGCACGGCGATCACGACCGCGAAGAGGGTGCCTGAGGCAAGGAAGCCGAGGTGGAGGGTGTACGCCGTCAGATCGCCCGTCGCTGTACCGAGGGCAAAGGTGGCGCATACCGTCGCCCAGTAGCCTGAGAGCGGATCGCTCTCACCTCGGGACGCCCCTCGCCGGCGAGGGCTCGGCTGCATGCCAAGCCCGGGCGCGAGCGGCGGCCGCGAGCTGGATTACCCTGGCCGGGTGGTGCCCTGCCGGCGGCGCTGGCGCCGCCGCATCCCCGAGGCCCGCCAGCAGACCTCGATGCTCCGCGCGATGTACTCCAGGGACCGCTGCACGTTGATGGAGGACGACTCCTTGGTGTACCGAGTGGGGATCGCCACCTCTTGGATCCGAAAGCCCCCCACGATCGCAGCGACCAGGATCTCGGTGTCGAAGATGAAGTCGTCGGAGTACGAGTCGAACGGGACCGACTCGAGAAACCGCCGGCTGTACGCCTTCATCCCCGAGTGCATCTCGGTGAAGTGGGAGCCGAGCAGGAGGTTTTCCGCCACCGTGCTGAAGCGGTTTCCCCAGTAGCGGTAGAGCGGCATCCCGCCAGCTCGCGGATTGCCGGTGCAGGCGAAACGAGATCCGAAGGTGAAGTCCGCCACCCCGGCCACGATGGGGGCGACCAGGGCCGGCACGGCGGAGGGGTCGTACTGGTAGTCGGGGTGGAGCAGGACGATCACGGTGGCACCGAGGTCGAGTGCCTCGCGGTAGCAGGTCTTCTGGTTGGCTCCGTAACCACGGTTGACGTCGTGAACCCGGACGTCGATGCCCAGCCGTCGAGCGACGTCCACGGTGCCGTCGGGGGAGGCGTCATCGACCAGAAGGAGGTGGTCGGCACTCCCCGCCGGCAGAGCGCCGATCGTCCGCTCCAGGGTGTCCTGCGCCTTGTAAGCGGGTAGGGTGATGACCGTGAAATGGTCCTCGGCGCGCCGGCGCGGGTGGGACCCAGCGGAGAAGGTCGGGGTGGCGCGGTCGCCGGGGGCGGAGCTTGCCCGTGCCGCCAAAGGCTCAGGGGGGCGCGCTGCCATGCGGGCTGACGGCGCGCGGGGGACGGTCATAGCCTCGCGCAGTCTATCAGCCGGGCCGGCACTGGCGGCCCGGCACCGCTGAGGTATCCTCGACATCCTCATGGCCCAGACGTCCAAGGTTCACGGGCACGCCGGCAAGGCCGGCCGTGACACCCATTCGGCAAGGATCGGCATCCTCGTCATCGCGGGAGATGCTCCCGCCAGCGCCGCCGCGGTTCTCGCTAGCGTACCCGAGCGACTGCGCCCGCAGGTTGCCGGTGTCTTCCTCAGCAGTGGCAGCGACCGCCCCGCAACTGGGTCGGCGGAGCGTGGGGCGGCCCCTTCCGATGACTTGCCGCGCGTCATCCACCTCGCCCGGGGGCGCGGCGCTGGCGACCTCCAGAGGGCGGCGTGCCGGCTAGCAATTGAGGGCGATCTCGACATCCTCGTAGTCCTCCGCGGCCGCGGACCGTACGCTCCTGGCCTCGTCGAGGCGCTGGTCGCCCCCCTCGACGGGGAGGAGTTCGACGCCGTCATCGGGGTGCGGGCACCGTCGATGAACGGCGCCGGTGGGCCGCCCGTCGTGGGGCGGGTCGGCAGCCGCATCCTGGCGCAGCTCGACCGCAAGCTGGACACACGGCTCAGGGATCTCCACTCCGGTTGGCGCGCCTACAGGGTCCAGGCCCTCTGTGCGATCCCCTTCGAGGGCAACGCCGGTGACAGCCACTTTGACACCCAGGTGGTTCTCCAACTCATCGGGGCGGGAAAGCGGATCGCCGAGGTGCCCCTGCCGGCGGTGCGGGAAGAGGAGCTGCGCCCCGCCGACGCGCTGCGCCGGGCCCGTGACACATCGCTCGACGCGCTGAGGCTCCGTCTCAGCGCCAAGGGCTACCTCTCCGGGCACCTGGGCAGGATCGGGGAGGAATACGGCCTCAAGCACGCGGAGAACAGCTCGCACGCGATCGTGCTGCGCTGGCTCGAGAAGATGCCCCCCGGCCGCGCCCTCGACCTCGGCTGCTCCAGCGGTCTGCTCGACGAGCGCATCCGCGCGCTCGGCCACAGCGTCACCGGCCTCGACATGTTCGCCCTGCCGGGAGTAACCGAACGGGTGGACCGTTTTCTGGAAGCCGACCTCGACCGCGGCCTCCCTCTCATCCTCCGCGAGGAGGCGCCCT
>PLOF01000102.1 GCA_003142035.1 Candidatus Dormiibacterota bacterium | reverse complement strand
GAGAGCGCAAATCGCCCGATGCCATCTTGACTCGGAAGACGATCGAGGGGTGGATCCCAGGCTGATGGATACCTTCCCGGAAGGTTGTGGTTATCGCGTCGCGATCGTCCGGATGAATCAGCTCGAGTGCACTGCGTCCGAAGCGCTCACCCAGCGTGAAGCCGAGCATGCGCTCGGCGGTGGGATTGGCGTAAAGCACCCGCCCTTGCGCGTCGAGGACGGCGATGAGGTCACTTGAGTTGGCCACCAGCATTCGGAACCAGCGCTCGCGGACTGCCGATTCTCCACTCGAGCCAGGGTGGGTCGGCTCCGCCGCAGAGGCGTCAGGGAGGAACTCGTCAGGAGGCATGCATCCGCCCAGAACAAGGGGTGTTCCGACTCCGGTGGAGCCGATCCTAATTCAGGGTAGTCGGTGGGGCGCAATAATCTCAGCAAAGGTTGGGTGCGACCCCCTCCCCCTCCCCACCCTGAACCGCACCAAATGGTGCACCCGCGCCCGATGGACGTCCCGAGAGCCGTCTCCAGCCGTCGCGATGGCCGGGCTCACCCTCCGTTGACGAAGGCGGGGGCGCATAGGCGGGGTCTGGATAGCGATAGAAGCCTTCCCCCGCCTTGATGTCGGTGCAGCCGCGGTCGACGCNNTCGCCGGGCGGGATCGACCTCCGCGCGTTCCAGGACGGCCACCGGGCCGCATCATTCTCGCCGGGCTTGCACTGACCCCATGGGCCGCCCGGTTATGTGAACACCCAGTCCAGGCACCTGGCCCTCGCGGTGCGCACTGACCGCTGGACTAACGTGTGCGCCTGAGCGGGTATCGCCGTCTCCGGGGTCACCTCTACTGGGCGCGGGCGCGACCGAAGTACATCAGTTCCCAGATCGCTTCATCCTGGTAACTTTCAACCAGCTCTCCACTCCGGTGGTGGGAGATTTCGATGTCGCCGGCGAAGCGCAGGTAGGCACCGTCGAAGTGGGCGAGCCTCGCCGCGATTCGCTTGAAACCCTTGAGGGAGTCGGCGAGATGATCGGCCGTCAGGTTTCGCCTGCGGATAAATGACACCTCGTAGCGGTCCTCGCCGTCACTGTAAACGTAGCGGGTCGTGGCCGCCACCGGTTTTCCGGTCGCTTGGTCCGTGTATACCCCATGTCTTTCGAAGCTGACCCGGGCGGGATCGTCGCCAACCAAGACGTTGTCCCGGGCGAGCATGAAGATTGGTATCGGCTCATAGCCGAAGGCTCCCGCGGCGGTGATGTACGAAGCGATGACCGAATACGGACCAACTTGACCTCGGGCCCAGTACCAGTTGTGCACTATCTTCAGAAGCCCGACGTTGCCCCAGTTGTGGTCGTGGTACCCGACGCCTGTCGTCTCGTGGTGCTCCCCAGCGACGGAGTACCTGACCGTCACGGCGCCCTGGGGCACTGACGGCAGCCAAGCGAACTCCAATGACCGGTCGGCGCCGAAGAGCAGGTACCCTGTCGACGGCCGCCAGGGCGGGACCTCCCCGGTCAGCGTCACGTCGACAGAGATCTCTTCCGCAGTGGCGTTGATCCGGTAGCTATGCAGGTCCCCGGCGAACCGGTTGTCTCCCAGGCGTACGTCCGGGTGGTCCTTGGCCGCCGACCAGGCGCTGGCTGGGTAGTGCACGAGCTTCTCAAAGTGCCGTCCGTCGGCAAGATCAAGGCCCAGCCGAAGTACTGGTGCCAATGGCTTCTTGGGCTCGGCGATGGTCTCCTTGTTCATGAACGACACGACAAGTTTCGCTCCGTCGGCCAGGTGGGCATCGAAGTACCACCATTCGTACGTGCCGGGTGAGTCATCGGTGCGGGCACCATCCTCCCACGGCGCGATTTCGCTGCGGGAAAGTCCCAGACGCTCGTAATCGGCAGGTGCGTCGGCTATCCCGGCCAGTCGTGCCGTCATCATCTACTCCTTCTTTCTGCGGTGCCCTCGGCGATCGGGCACTGACGGTAGTTGCTCCATGTTGTACCTGCGGGACTCCAGCCACTGCTGGTACTCCGAGAGCAGGTCGTCGAGCCGGCTGCGATCCACTCTCTCTTCGATCTGTTGGGTCCCGACCAGGATGGTGAGCCCGATGCGGGCGAGGATCCGCACCTCGTGCCCATCGATGCCCGCGTCAAGGAACGCCTGTGTGAGCAGGTCCTCCCGGGTCTGGTCGACGCGGCGCTGGAACTCGGCGACCACTGGGTTAGTGCGGGCCCAGCCGCGGATGGCGCTCTCGGCTTCGTGATTAACGGACACGGCGATGTGCCGAAGGAGGCCGATGCGCGCCACCGGGTCGGTCGTGGCGGCGACCTGCTCCTTGAGTTGGTAGACCCGGCCCTCCTCCCACTGCTCGAGGAACGCCCGATGGAACTCGCGAATACCGGCAAAGTGGGAGTAGAAGCTGCCGGTGGTGACCCCGAGGCGCGTGCAGAGATGGGCAATGGTCAGGGCGTCGACGCCGCCCTCGGCGAGGAGGTCCAAGGCGGTGCGGTAGTAGCCTTCCTTGCTCTGGCTCATCAGCGGAATTCCTCTTTCACCAAAGCGTAACGTAGGTTACGTTATCTATCAAGGGGCAGTCCCCCCCTCGCGCCCGCCTTTCTCGTGGTGTGCTCACCTCGGCGAGGTGACAGGACGTCATCGCCGGGCCTGAGTCCGCCAGCCCCCTCCCCCNNAAGAGCGGTCTCCAGCCGTCGCGATGGCACTCGCCTTTGACGAAGGCCGGTAGCAGTTCCCTGCATCGCTAGGGAGTGAGCTCTGGGCCCCTAGTGATCGGTATCCAGGCCTTGACCACCGTGCCGGTGCCCGGGCTGTCTATCTGGAGCCACCCGCCGGCCTGCTCGGCGCGCTCTCTCATGCTCGTGAGGCCGATGTGGAGGGCCGCGTCGGTCGCCGAAGGACCATCGGTGAAGCCCACGCCGTCATCGGCAACGTTCAGCAGGATGCCCCCACCGACCTCCTGAAGAGACACCGAGATTGACCGCGCCCGTGCGTGCTTTCGCGCGTTGGCCAGGGCCTCCTGTCCGATTCGAAAGAGAACCGCGCGCTCCTCGGTATTGAGTGGCGTTGCGAGATTGCTCGTCACGGTGACGCTGACGTTCTCCTGAGGAGCCCATCCCTCGAGGGACTCTCGGAACGCGACGTCAAGACCGCCGCGGTCGAGAGACGGTGGCCGAAGCTCGAATACCAGATGCCGCAAGCTGTCGATGGAGGTGGTGAGTGACGACGAGAACTCGTCGAGCCGTGCGTTGAGTGCGGGGTCCTTGATATCGTGACGTATCGAGCTCAAGCGTAAGACCGCAGCGGCAAGCATCTGGATAGGGCCGTCGTGAACGTCACCGGCCACGCGGCGCCGTTCCGTCTCTTGAGCGCTGACCATCGAGGCGAGAAGGCGCCGGCGTTCGTGGTCGGCAATCCGCAACTGCTCAAGCGATGAGCGAGCCTGCTCGCCCTTAAGGCGGAGTTCCTCGTTGGCGCGCTCAAGTGCGAGCGCGGCGACCTTCGCCTCGGTTACATCTTGGCAAACACCTAGGATCTCACCGGCAGCGGCGCCGCGGGAGGCCGGCGTCAACTTGCGGACGTATCGAACCTCTCCGTTCGGNNGCCCTCCATCACGGCGGCTCGATCGTCCGGGTGCACGTAGTCCAGGAGGTATTCCTCGTGTGTGACCGGCTTATGGTCGGGCGCGATTCCATGCATGGCGAATATCTCGTCGGCCAGCCACTCGAAGTGGCCGTTTGGATCCCGCCGCCAGTGGCCCACATGCGCGATAGCCTGTGCCTCGCGGAGCCGCGCTTCGCTCAGGGCCAAACGCTCGGCGTCCCGGAGCCGCCCAATGCCGTATGCCAGGTCAGCGGCCAACTCGCTCAGGGCCGCGACTGCGGTGGGATCAAAGGCCCCGACCTCACCGCCGTAGATCGTGAGGACTCCCATCGCCTCGTCATCCACGATAAGTGGGAGGGCGCACACGGTTCGAAGGCCATGCGCATCGGCTGCAGCTCGCCAGGGATTGAACCTCGCCGTGCGGTGCGTATCCTTCAGGACCTGAACGCAACGGGTTCGGATCGCTGTGCCTGTTGGACCAGACCCCAGCTCATCGTCGCCCCAGCTGACGCGAACGCCCCTCAGGTGCTCGGTCCGTCCCGCCGACGCAACCGGGCGCACAGTGTGCGCGCTGTCGTGCTCGGCGTATGCGACCCAGGCCAGCAGGTACCCGGAGGCGACGATGGTCTCGCACGCGTCAGCCAGCAGCGACGCCTCGTCGGTGGCCCGCAGCACTACCTGATTGCCCTGAGTCAGGGTACGCAGCGCCCGGGATAGGTGGGTCTGCTCGGTGATGTCGTGGGCATTCACCACGATCCCAGCGATGGCTGGGTCTCCAAGACAGTTGTTCACAACTGCCTCAAGACGCCGCCAATCGCCCGATGCCGTCTTGTATCGGAACGAAACCGGAGAGTGGATCCCGGGCTGACGGCTGCTTTCCCGGAAGATCGTTCTTATTGCGCCACGATCGTCAGAATGGATTCGCTGAAAGCTACTGCGTCCGACGTGCTCATCCGGTGCGAAGCCGAGAATGTGTTCGGCGGCGGGATTGGCGTAGAGCACTCGCGCGTGGTCGTCGAGGACGGCGATGAGGTCGCTTGAGTTGGCCACCAGGGTGCGGAACCACCGCTCGTGGGCTGCCGATTCTCCACTCGAGCCATGGTGGGGCGAGTCCGCTGGAGAGGTGTCAGGAAGGAACTCGTCAGAAGTCATGGGCCCGACCGAACAAGGGGTACTCCGACTTCGCTAAAGCGAACCCTCGTTCAGGGTAGTCGGGGGGACCGAATCAGGCAAGCACTGCCCCGAATTTCACGTTCGGTGGTGACCCGACCCTCTTCGACCCAACTATCCTTTGACCCTGTCGATAGGCCGAAGGACCTATGCAGGGGCAGTTGCCTGCATCGCTAGGGTGTGAGCTCTGGCCTCCCCTCCCCCACCCTGAAACGCAACGAGTGGTGCACCCCGCCCGATCGAGGGGTGAGGGCTGCCTCCAGCCGTCTCGTTGACCGGCCTACGCGCCCCTGACGAAGGCGGGGTCCGCATAGGCGGGGTCTGGATAGCGATAGAAGCCCTCGCCGCTCTTGACACCGGTGCAGCCGCGGTCGACGTAGCCGCCTAGCAGCTCGGCGTTGGTACGGAGCTGGGGATCTCCGGTCACCTGCGCCCAGTACTCGGTGATGTGCCAGGCGGTGTCGATGCCGACAGCGTCGAGCGCGCCGAAAGGCCCGACCGGCATCTTCATGATCGCCATGCAGGCGCGGTCGACGTCCTCGACGGAGGCCACGTCGTTGGCCACCAGGGTGATCGCAGCCCGGTTCATCGCCGTGTACACGGCGTTGAAGACGTACCCGATGCTCTCGCGGTGCATCCGGATCGGGATCTGTCCGAGCCGGCGGGCGAACTCGACGAGCAGCTCCACCGTCTCCTCGGACGTGCCGGGATGTGGCATCACGTCGGCGACGTTCGCCGACCAGACGGGAAGGTGGAAGTGGAGCGCCGCGAACCGGTCCGGTCGCCCGGTTGCCTCGGCGTACATCGAGGGGAGGAGCGTCGAGGTGTTGGTTGCGAACACCGCCCGGGACGGGCAGAGCTCGTTGAACTGGGCGAGAACCCGTCCCTTGAGCTCGGGATCCTCCGGCACGCATTCGATCAGGAGGTCGGAGGCGGCTCCGGCTCCGGCCGCATCCGCGGTCACGGTCAGCCGGGCCAGCGATGCGTCGAGCTCGCCGGCGTCCAGAGCCCCCTCCGACACCTGAGCTTCCGCGTATCCGTGCAGCCGACCGGGCGCCGCCTCGCGGGCGGCGGGGCCGGTCTCGTAGACGACGACGTCATAGCCGTGGGTTGCAGCCTGAAGACCGATCTCCAGGCCCATGGTCCCACCGCCGATCACGAGCACCTGGTGGACGTCCTCGATGCGCATGGCATGCCTCCTGCCGACACCCGAACTGACCCCGGTAGGAGAGACCCGTGGCGTGCAGAAGGGCCCGGCGGTCACCGTGCCAGCCTGCCCATTGGTCTGCCGACCGGTGGTGCACAGCCTAGCCTCGCCCGGTTCGGGCCGCCAGGGGCCTTCGATCCCTGCTTCGGGCAGTCGCCGGGCGGGATCGACCTCGGCGCGTTCCAGGACGGCCGCCGGGCCGCATCATTACCCCGATGCCGGCTCGAGTCCCCGAGAAGCGTCGCCCCACCGCGCCGCATCGCCCCCGCCTCCCCGCCTGGGTCGGCCAGGTTCCGGGTCCTGACGACCCGCTGCCCGATCAGATCCAGCAGTTCCTCGACTACCTGCGGGTGCAGCGAAATCGCCCGCTCACGACGGTTCGCGCCTACCGCTACGACCTCGCCAAGTTCGTGGCCTTTACCCACGTGCGCGACCCGGGCGGTGTGCTCTGCGACGGGCTCGACGCGGCCGTCCTCCGTCGCTACCAGATCGAGCTGGCCGAGGCCCTCCCCAACCCGCGCACCCGGGCCCGTGCTCTGGTGGCGCTGCGCCAGTTTCTCCGCTACGCGTACGACGAGGGCTGGACTGCGGCCGAGCTGTCGCGACGGGTGGTCGTGCCCCGCTACATCGTCGGCGACCCCCACCCGATCGCGACCGAGCTGGTCCCCCGCCTGCTTGCCGCCCTCCCTCGGGAGGGATTGCGCGATCTCCGCGATCGCGCCTTGGTCCATTTCCTGATCAGCAGCGGCTGCCGGATCAGCGAGGCGTGCGGTCTCGACCGGGGGGACATCCGGCCCGAGGGCTTCCGGGTCCTCGGCAAGGGGGGCAAGCATCGCACCGTCTTCCTCACCGAGGACGCCTGGAAGGCCGTCCGCGAGTACCTGCTCGCGCGCGGGCAGGACGCCTCTCCGGCGCTCTTCATCAGCGTCGCCCACCCCGACATGCCGGGCGGTCGGGTGCTGGCCGGCAACCGCCTCACCACCGACGGGGCACGCCGGGCACTGACGGCGCTGCGGCGGCGATTCGCCCAAGACCCGGAGGCGTTCCGCCTGATCGAGGGGCTGCGCAGCCCGCATGCCGCCCGCCACACCGCTGCGACCACCCTGCTCGAGGCGACCGACGGCGACGTCCGGCTGGTGCAGGAGGTGCTGGGCCACGCCACCCTGGAGACGCTCCGCGTCTACACCGAGATCACGGACCGCCGCAAGCGCGCCGCCTATGCGCGCCTCGGGGACTACCTGCGGGAGGTCGGTGAGGACTGACCCGGAGCCTCAGATCAGCTTGAGCTCTGGTCTCCCGTCCGCATGCAGGATCTCCGGCTCGATGGTGATCACCGCGTTGACGCTGTTGGCAATGAAGCAGTCGTGGTGGGCGCGCTCCATCAGTGCGCGCACCCGATCCGGGTCTCCGGTGGCGACGACCACCCTCGGCCGCAGGGTGATCCCCGTGATCCGGACAGGTTTGTCGTCAACAGGCATCAAAGCCTCGGCGCGGTCCTCATAGCTGACCACGTCGATGCCCTCGCCCGCGACCAGTGCCAGGAAGCTGAGCAGCTGGCAGGAGCTGGCCGCGGCGAGCAGCAGCTGCTCGGGGTTGGGCAGCTCCGGGTCGCCCCGGAAGGCCGGGTCGGCGCTCATGGTCAGGCTGACGTTGCCAGGAGGCGCGTCCACCCGATGGGTGCGGTCGTAGGCGGCGTAGCCGTCGCCGGTGGAGCCGTGCCAGGCCAGCTCGGTCCGGTACCGGTGAATGTGATCCCTCATCGCGAGATCGATTCTAGACGCCGGCCGGCCGGAACGGGCGCGTCCCGGCGGACTCCAGGCCCGCGGTCCGAAGCCAGACGTTGACGATCTCCAGGAACCGTTCGGGCACCTCGAGCATCGGGATGTGGCCGACATCGTCCATAACCTGGAGGTCCCAGTCTGGGCGCTCCCGGTGCGCGTCGAGTGCGGCGTCCACCCGCACCAGCCGGTCGGCGGCGCCGTGGACGATCAGGGTCGGGACCCGAACCCGGTCGACAATCCTCGCCAGCATGCCCGGGCGGGCGAGGGCGAGGACGATGGAGCGGGCGGCCTCGACGTAGGCACCGTCGTTGTCCGGGATGCGGCCGCGCGTCCGCTCGAGCTGCACGTGCGCCTCGACCACGTCGGGCGGGATCCGCTCGAAGTGCTCCGCGTTGAGGCGGAGCGCGCCCTTCACCAGGTCGCCGACGGAAGCGCGATCCCGGACGCGCCGGAGCAGGCTGCGACCGAGCGGTGACAGGAGGTAGGAGGCGAAGGAGATGACGACCGCTCGGGGGCGCCGCTGGCGCCATGGTCCTGGGAGCACCGCGTCCACCAGCACGAGGCCGGCGACGAGCTCGGGGTGCAGCGCCGCCTCGGCGAGGGCGGTGAGGCCGCCCATCGAGTTGCCCATGAGCAGGATTGGCTGGTCGCAGGTCTGGCGGATCAGGCGGTGCAGGAGGGCCCGCTGGGCGGCCACCGTCGCCCGGCGGCCGGTGACCGGGCTGAGGCCGAATCCGGCCAGGTCGGGCGCCAGCACTCGCCCGTACCGCGCCAGCTCCGGCGCCACGCGCATCCAGTTGAGGTGCGAGCCGCCCAGGCCGTGCACCAGGACGGTCCGGACCGGCCCCTCGCCCCACTCGGCGACGTGGACCGGACCGTGGACGTCGACGGTGGTCGAGCGCATCGTCGGGTGCCGACCGCCCACCTGATCGGCCGCAGGCTGCATGGCGACGCTACCTGCCGGGTGGCTCGGCGCGGCCGTCGGGGCGGCTCGGGTCCGCCGCCCAGACGTTGCCGAGCACCTGAACCTCGCCGGCGAAGCCGCCGGCCCAGGCGGCGGCGATGGCGCGCGCGATCGGGGGGTGCAGCTCCAGGCCGAGCAGGTCGTCGCGGCTGACCCAGCGGACCTCGTCGATGGCGGGGTCGAGCGCCGGATTGGCCCCCGCACCGACGGCCGCGGCGAACCCCGCACTGCCAGGCGGCACCACGGCAGTGGCGGCGAAGACCAGGTTGACGAGATGGCGCCCGCCAGGCTCGATGGCGTCACAGACGATCAGGAGGCGGCCGATCTCCGCCTCCACACCGGTTTCCTCACGGACCTCCCGGCGGGTCGCCTCGACGAGGGTCTCCCCCATCTCCACTCCTCCCCCCGGCAGCAGCCAGTATTGATGCGCCCCCTTGCGGTGGGCGACCAGAAGGAGCCGTTCGGCGGCGGTGAGGCACACGGCGACCCGGACACGTGGCTCCATGGCAACGAATTATCGGCGGAACCTTGACAGCGAACGGGTGTTTGCCCTAAGNNCTAAGCTTGGCGCCATGCAAACAGACGTTCTCTCCGGCCGGCACTGCCCCAGCCCCGGCTGCGAGGCGCCGCGCCGCGCCGGGACTCCGGCTCGAGCGACCCGGCCGTGATCAGCGACTTCCAGCCCGCGCAGCGCGTCCTGCGGCACCGCCACCGCTCGATCGGGCGAGCCCTCCTCGGCGCGGCGTCGGTCGCCTGCATCGGCTGGGCGCTGATCGGAGGCGTGGGCGTGGGCGCGACCACAGCTCCCACCGCTGCCGTGACCGTGGTCGTGAGTCCCGGGGACACCGTCTGGAGCATTGCCGAGAGCCACGCTGGCGGCGGTGACGTCCGCAACGAGGTGGCGCAGATCCTCTCCGCCAACCACCTTGGCTCTCCGGTCATCCAGGCGGGCGAGACCCTCGTCATCCCTTCCGACTGACGCATCCAGAACGTGGCCGGATGACGCGGACCCCTCGCCGTGGGGCCTCGTCTCAGAGAGCCGTGTACCCAATCTGGGCGAGCGCCGTGTGGATCGGAATCGCGTAGGCGAGGTGCAGCGGGCAGATCGCCCCAGGCGCGCAGGGCGCGCCTTCAGAGCCGGCGGCGATGAGCCCGATGACGTGGCCGGTGGCGTCCACCAGCGCTCCACCGGAGTCGCCCGCGAAGATCGAGGCCTCAGCCTCGATCACGCCGTCCAGGTCGACGGTGCCGGACCCGACTCCGTAGCTGACGCTGCGGTGGAGCGCAACCAGGCGGCCCGCCACCGCCTGGGGCACCTGCCCGAGGCCCATGGCGTTGCCGATGGCGAGGACGGGGTCGCCGACCGCCGTGGAGGAGGCCTGCGCGAGCTCCGCCGGTTTCAGGATCGAGGCGTCCTGGACCTGGAGGAGGGCCAGATCGTCGTCGGGATCAGTGAGCACGACCGTCGCCGG
>PLOF01000120.1 GCA_003142035.1 Candidatus Dormiibacterota bacterium | reverse complement strand
CACTCTCCGACTGACCCAGAAGCAAGAGATCTGTACCTCCCCCACCAAGGTCCGCGCCGCCCGTGACGGCGCTACTCACGAGCTACCTTTTGCTTGTAGCCTGCCCACGGCCGACCCTTCACGCCGCGGCGATGCCATCGGCCACGACGATCTAGAGACCATGAGCTGGGGGCAGTCGACCACCAGGTGATGAGCGGATCCAGAGGTGCTGATCGTGCGGCAGGTTGAGCGGGGAAACCTCAGTATTCTGGCGGTGCTGTCGCTACTCGCCCTCCTCACAACGGCATGCGGGGGTTCGTCTTCGGGCCGGACACACCCCCCCCCAAGGAACCCCTGGGTGCATCTCGATCACCACCCCGGCAGACTGCACCCCAGGTGCGATGACGCAATACGGGCTGGGTGTGAGGTCGGCTCAGCAGAGTCAGTGGCTGGATACCACAAGGGGAGAACTGCTTTGAAGAAGACAAACGATAGCTACTGCGTCGTCTTCCAAGGTAAGCGAATCAGTGAGCGCTACTACCGTGACAAGGCTGGTTGGGTGAAAGTTAGCGCCAGGGATCGTCTGTTTCGGATGACCGCAGAGCAAGTTCTCAACCACCTACTCCCCGCCCTGGCTTTTGGCGAGAAGTTGGGACTGACCGTCAAGGTTGAACATCACGAGGGAATCTACTGGGAGACGTTGACACAGGAGAACGTTGATCCGGTGGGCGGATGAAGGAGATCATCGCCTCAGAGCGATCGCAATGAGGTGTCCAACTCACTCATAAGCTCGGTCGCACGGTTTCCTCTCGACGGGGCGGCGGGGTAGCGCTTGAGCACCGCAACAAGAGCAGGCGTCGCTCGTTGGCGAGCCTGCTCTATCCGCTGTGCCCCAACACTTCGATCCCCGCCAGCGGCCAGCTCCGCCGCGCGGGCTGCGTGTGCTGCGGAGCCCAGGATGTGTCTGACCTGAGTTGAGTTTGCGAGAGGATGTAGGTAGGCCGCCGCCGCGGCATGGCCAGCGGCGCGTGCCGCGTCCCGAGCGGCCTCGGTCGTCGCTTCCTGCGCAGCCTTGTGCGCGGCGAATGCGCTCGTTCGCTGCATCTTCGTGCGCTCAGCACCTTCAGCGAAAGTCCACGCCGCTTCGACGGCGACACGAGGCCTCCAGTCGCCAGGGTGACTTTCCTCGAAGATCGAAAGTGCCTCCTGGGCGCTCTCTGCGGCGTAGCGCGCGACCACTCGAAGGTCCTGCGCACTCAGTTGGACCTCGCTGGCCTCACTCGTCATTGTTCACATTGTCGCAGTCTGAGGCGCGACGCGGCCATGCTCCTCATCATCGACAACTGCTAGCACCTGCTCCCTGCCGCGTCGCAGCTGATCTCCGACNNAGTGGGAGCGCTTCCGGGACTCGGTGCATGCGTATTGAAGGAACGCACGCCGAGAAGCTCCCGACAATCTGAGCTTGGGTAACCGCGTGGGCCAGGAGCGGCCGGCCTCGACCGCTTATCTGCACCCTCCGGATCACGTGCATTCCATGAAGAGCGGAAGCATCCTCATCGGCACGATCGCACGCATCGCGGCTAGATCCGGTCGTTGCTGATCGGAGCCCGGGTGGGCTGCGCCCCTTCAACTTTCGGCGAGAAATGCGGCCATCGCCGCAGCCAGTTCAGGTGCGGCAAACGCATTATCGTGACCCCCGGGCACGCGTAGGAATTGGGCATCGCACAGGAGCGCGGCCAGCTCGTCTGCATCCGATCGCTCATCCCGATCGCCGATCGCGACAAGCGTCGGGATGGTGATCTGACGCAGGGCGTCCTCGCGAGTCGGGACGAGCGAGTCCAGCACGTGCAGCAAGGCCCGCGGGTCAGCGCCAACCTTGGAGATCCATTGCGCCATCAGCGCATCGCGCGAGCCGGGCTCGACGGCGACCCCATCGACGAGTGCGGCTAGCACGCGACGGGTCGCGTCGCCCTGGGGGCCGCTCACCTTCGCTAGCCCCTGCCCGGCAACGATCGCGCGGCCCGGCTTAGCGCCCCGCACGAGCATGCGCAGCACAATCCGTGCGCCGAGCGAATAACCGCCAAGGTCGTAGTCTCCGTCGCCGAATCCGAGATACTCGACCAGGGCGAACCCGTCATCGGCCAAGATGTCCGGCGGATAGGCCGCGGGATCATGCGGTTTCGCACTGTCCCCGTGGCCACGGAAGTCCGGCAGAACGACGCGACGCCCCTGCTCGACGAATGCGTCGGCCCAGGCGTCGAGCGAGCCCGCGCCCCCGAAGCCGCGCAGCAGCAGGATCAGCGGTCGGCCGGAGCCGGTCTCCCGATACGCCAATTCCACGCCGTCGCGACCAGCGAATCGATAACCATCCACATTCATGGTCCAAATGTTAGGGATCTGGCTTCAAGTGTCGCCGCCCCGCAGTATCGGCCCCGGCCCACTAATGCTTTTCGGTCTGCAAGTCACCTCTGCTGGACCGGCACGCACATCGGCAGGTCTACCCCTGGGGTGACGGACAGGATCCCGCCGGACCGACTGAGGGAGCCGGCGCGCCGATGAGGACGAAGTTGCCGCGAACGATAACCTCGAT
Source organism: Candidatus Dormiibacterota bacterium (assembly GCA_003142035.1). GTDB lineage: Bacteria > Chloroflexota > Dormibacteria > Aeolococcales > Aeolococcaceae > Changshengia. The sequence goes on along the minus strand of PLOF01000120.1, from coordinate 39,543 downwards.
GCTGCCGGCCTCACTCTGCGTCAGAAGCACCTTATCGCTGACGGCGGAGACCACCGTGACGTCCCAAGGCTGTGGTGGCGCACCTGATGTGTCGATCGTCACCCACGGCCCGCACGGGACGTCGACAGGTTGCGCACCGGTCCACGGGGTGACGCGTACTTCCGGCCCATCAACGTTGGCGACTTCGAAGATCGGACCCGCCCCCGACCGTGACGGCGTCGGCACGCCGCACGACGCCGCAAAGCTCAGCATCAGACCCGCTACGACACAGCGAGCCCAACCGTGAAGCCTAAGTGGCCCGTGGCGCAAGTTCGTGAGGGGTGTCGTAGAGGCCCCGCTGGCGGCCTTCGCGAGCTCCCGAGGGAGGCAGGTCAGCCGTTGACGTGAGGCGCGTCGGGCGGTCACGGCCGCAATCGTTGAGCACTGTGTCGGCCCTTCGCTTGCATTGGGGCCATCAAGCACCCGCGACCCCATGCCTCGCTTCGATCATCCGGGCACGGCGGAAGGAGGCTGCCACTTGGGCAGCGGTGGGCTCGTCGCCCAGGGGCATGACATGAAGCGCGTCCACGACCGGAAGACCGGCCAGGCGCTGTGCCATCTCAAAGGCCAACTCGCATCCACCTCCGGCGCACACCTGGGTATAGGCTGAGTCAGGCAGGTCGCAGCCAGGCAGGGAGCGGGCACGATCAGCCATGGCGCGAGTCCGCAGGACTCCTACGGACACGTAAACACGCAGTCGCTTCAGCAGCCCCGCCTCGTCGGCGCGATCCAGGAACCGGGTCAGTGCCGGGATGCTGAAACACATCTGGGTATGGGCGAAGGTTGCGCCGCACTCGAGCTTGCGCCGCAGCAGCCGCAGCTCTCTATCTGGATCGGTGGCAAACGGGTTCACTACGCAGCCTCGCGCGATGGGCAGCGGGGCCAGCCATTCCCCGGCAGCAGCGAGCAGCTGCGTCCCGGTCATGTCGCCGACCCGGGGGATCCCGGGAACGTCGTCTCCGTGGAGGCAGACGATTCCGTCGCAGCCGAGGGCGGCAGCGCCAATCACCTGGCTCTGGAGCGCTAGCCGGTTGCGATCCCGCGCCGAGATATGGACCACGGTGCGGACCCCCTGCTCCCGCGCCAGGGCCACCGCCGCAAGTGGCGACATCCGCGCCTGCCCAGCGTGATTGTCGGTGAGCACGACCAGTTCGACGTCCTGCGCCAGCTGTGCGATCCGCTCTGTGACGCGTGCAGTTGCGGGGTGCGCGGGTAAGGAGATCTCGGCTGAGGTCAGCGCCCGGAGTGGCATCGACGGATCATCGCGCAGGCAGCGGCGATAGTGCATCGTCGATGCGGCCGGTGCCCTGGGACGAACCAGGGCTGCGACGACGAGCCGCGTATTCACCCCACCGACGCCAACTCGTGGGGCAAGCTCATCTTGGTTCGAAGGCGTCTGCCATGAGGCGCGAACATGGGTGCGCCTCCGGTGGAGAATAGCGGGATGTCCACGTTCCCGATCCTGAGGCAGAGGCCGCAAAGGGCGCCGATGTCTTCCTCCTCCTCACCGTGGGTAACATCCCCCGAGGCATGGAGGCCAGCGACCTGACACCCACCGGTCTCCGGCTACCCGACCTTGAGTAGAGACGCTGGCTCCCGAGAACCTTTCTATCCCAACCACTTCCTAACGCCAGAGGCGGACCGTGCTTTGCAGGCCATCCGTCGAGGCAGACGCTGTGTCCCAATTCAGAAGGTACTATGCGCTCGCCTAATCAATAGATTAGCCGCCTTCTAAGCGCGCAGGTCGCAGGTTCGAGTCCTGCAGGGGGTAGTGCAGCGTGTATGGATCCGGCCTTGGAGTCAGGGGGTCCGGCTGATCCTTGGCCCGACCTTCGGCTGCGAGGAAGATACAGAGCAACATCCGGCGTTCAGCCCCGACGTGCCGAGGGGACGCTGCCCGTGGTCGGAGGCGCCCGGTGGGCGAATGAACTGCGCGATCAGCCGGACGCGGGGGCCGCGAAAGCCTCGATGACGTTGGTCTCCTCGAACTGAGGCGACACCAGCACTAAGCCCCCGGCCACCAGCAGGACCGCTGGCGGGCCCAAGAGGCATACCCCGATGCCGTCGGGGCCGGGGTTGAACGCCGGGAGCGGCAGCGAGGCCACGGTGGCGCCGGTCGCCATATTGAGCGCGGTGAGAACGAAGATCCCGGACTCTGGTGGCCCCGGCGGATTCGCATCGGCGGGAGCGGCGTCAGTGGCCAGGGCGAGATACAGGAGTCCGTCGGCGCTCACCATGCACCGCTGCGCCACCGCGGCCACGTCGACGCAGTTGAGTGCTGGATACTGGGAACTCGCGTGGGCTCCGGGCCAGTAGACCGACCAGAGGGAGGCGCCGGTGAGGGCGTCGCGGCAGTCGCCTCCGGCGTCTGTCAGCACGCAGAGGCTGCCGGTGCCCCCCACCACGCTCAGCCACTGGCCGGCCACGTTCTCGAGGTCCCAGAGGGGCTGGCCCGACGCCGCGTCCAGGACGACGACGTCCGCACTCTCGCTGTAGCCGTAGATATTGGTGATCTTGGTGGCAAGCAGCGGCCCGGGCGCTGGGGCGATGACCGCCGGAGCGACGGCCGAGGGCAGATGGCTGATGGGCACGGCCACCACGTCGCCCCCGGTGGCGCCGCTATCGGCGGTCGCGGCGCTCTGCCAGTCGCCGTCCCAGCCGCCGGGCATGGCCCAGCTCCACACCCGACCGCCGCTCGCGGCGTCCACGGCGGCGACTCCCCCGCCACCGGTTCCGGCGCACTCGTAGCCGACCGCGACGTCGGGCCCCGCGCCGAGAATGCCGAGCACCTGGGCGAGCGTCCCACCCGGGGTGCTATCGACCGTTCCACCCTTTCCGGCGCAGGAGAAGGGGAACGGGTCACTCCAGAGCTGATGGCCGTCGGCTTCGCTGAGACCGAGCAGCGCTCCATCGGCCTCGGAGACCACCACGACCCCTCCGAGCATCAGGGCCGGAATCCCCTGACCGTCGTCACGAAGGTCGACGGTCCACCTCACCACGCCGGTCAGCGGGTCGTAGGCGGCCAGCTGGGTGACGAGAGGAAGAACGAGCTCAGGCGCGTTTCCGACATCGACCCCGGTCGCAGCCAGAACGGTGGAGGCATCGGCGATGACCCCAAAGAGGTCGGGGTGGCCCGCCGGGGGTGACGAATCCCATTCGAGACCGCCCGAGGCGAGGTCAACGGCGACGATGCAGTCCGTTTTGGTGGCCGTGTCGTACTCGGTCCCGTATGCCGTCCCGCCCACGGCGACCGAGAGTCGTCCGACCTGCCCGGACCATGCCGGAGCGGTCGCACCCGTGCCGTCGAGGCCGAGTCCGGCGGGCGCCCCGGCCTGGCCGGGAATCTTCGAAAGTGCGCAGGCCCCGACCGACGGCGCGGATGACCCGACCTGACGGAGGGATGCCTGAGTCCCGCAGCCGACGATGCAGCCACCCGCCAAGAGGGCGACCGCGGCAACCATAACGGTGGGGTGAATTCTCACCTCATCAATCTACGCGCCCACTGCAACCAGGTTCCAGTTAGCTGATGGGTCGGTTAGGTTAGATCGAGTGAAAGCCGCCACACCCTCCGCTGGCCCAGGCTGACCACGCCGAAGTGTCACCTGGGTGTCCAGTCGTCGGGCCAGATGGTGCTAGCAGAGCTACACGGGGACTTCCAGAAACGTTTCTATCCCAACCACTTCCTAACGCTAGAGGCGGACCGTTCTTTGCAGGCCATTTGTCGAGGCAGACGCTGCATCCCAATTCACAAGGTACTAGGCGCTCGCCTAATATATGGAGCAGCCGCCTTCTAAGCGCGCAGGTCGCAGGTTCGAGTCCTGCAGGGGGTACTGGCCGGTCTCAGTTCCGTCGCAGCGGGCCCGCCCAGCAGGCTTTGCCTCAAGTGACTGAAGTCGACGATGTTGGGGGCAAAGACCCTGCTCCAAGAATGCCTCTACCCCGAGGTTTCGCCAACCCTCAGTATGACGTCGGGATCAGCCCGGCGAGGCGCACGTGGATCACGGAGGGCGAGCTGATCCGTTCGACACACTCGTAGTCCTCTGGCCCAAAGTCAACATCATCCCTCGTTCGCAATTTCGCGAATATGCTCAATTATCATGGTGGATAGTACCGGTGGCGCCGGCGATGCGGGGGTGTTCCGCGCGCTGGCCGACCCCACACGTCGCCAGATCCTGGAGGAGTTGCGTTCCGGCGAGTTGAACGCGGGCGAGATCGTAGGGCGCTTCGCTCTTAGCGGACCCTCGATTTCGCGTCACCTCGCGGTCCTGAAATCGGCAGGGCTCATAGCGGAGCGTCGCAGCGCCAACCGCATCTACTTCTCACTCGTCGATGATCGACTCGCTCTGTGCCTTGGCAAGTTTTTATCCAAGGTTTGCCCGGACCAGGTCGTTCTACGGCTTCGACGCCACGGTCGCGCAGTGCGGTGAGGGAGCCGGCCCCTGCCAACCCAGGCGTATGAGGGAGCTGCCATGAAACTTCTCGTTTACGGTGCCGGGAATTGCGGAAGCCTTTTCGCCGTCCGCCTGCATGAGGCCGGGCACGACGTCTCGCTCCTCGCCCGAGGCGAGCGCCTAACCGCCCTTCGACAGCACGGCGTACTGCTCGCCGAGGGCGACAGTCCGACCATCAGGCGCGTCCCGGTCCCCGTGGTCGAGCGCCCGGACGGCCGGTACGACCTGACCGCCGTGGTGGTCCGCACCCATCAGGTGGACGCCGTGCTCGACTCGATCGCCGGGCTCGACGGCGACGTACTGTTCCTGTTGAACTGGGCGGCCGGACCGGAGCCGCTGGGCGCGGCAATCGGCCGCGAGCGAGTGCTGCTCGGCTTCCCCACCGCGGCCGGCACCATGGACGGGGATGTGGTCCGCTACCGGCCGACCACGCTGATGACCCGCCTGGTCCGGATGCCGATTGGGGAACCCGATGGCCGTATCACTCCGCGACTGCAACGAATCGTGCAGACGTTCCGCTCCGCCGGAATCAACGCCAAGGCCGAACCCCACATGGACGCGTGGCTCAAGACGCACGCCGCGTTCGCGGTGCCGCTCGGGCAGGCGGTGTACGCTGCGGGCGGCCCCGAGTCTCTGGCCGGCGACCCGACCGTGATCCGCGAAATGATCCGGCTCATGAGGCAGAGCCTCGAGGCCATGCCGACGCGGCCGGTCCCGCGTGGCTTCAACGCGTTGCGCATCCTGCCCGAAGGGGTACTCGTGGGCCTGTTCCGCCGGTTCCTGCGCAGCCCCACGGCTGCACACAGCGGCCTCGGCAACGCCTCGCCCGTCGAGTCCGCCGAACTCGAGCGGCTGGCCGAGCAGATGCGCGCCTGTGCGCGAGCTCGTTAGGCGACATTTCCGTCGGCGCGTGAAGTCAGGCGAGCCGCCTTCTAAGCGCGCAGGTCGCAGGTGCGAGTCCTGCAGGGGGTACTGGCCTCTGTCTGGATTCGGCTAACCCTTGACGAAAGGGCTCCGGCTGATCCTCGACAGGCCTTCGAGTGATGGCTGATGGCTAGTGGCGCGGTTCCTCGAGCTCGCCGCGACGTAAGCGTCAAGCGGTTGGCGCATCAGCCCCGAGACGATCGCGGCCTCCTCGCCACCGCGCGCGCAGTCGACATCACGCCATGTCTCAGCTATAAGGAACGCGGTAGGTGAGGCGCACGACCCCTCCGCTGTAAGACTCGCACGCCTCGAGCTCAAGTTTCGCGGCTGAGGTCTCATCGCCAAACAACCGCGCCCCCGAACCGGAGACGATTGGGTACATGAAGAGGTGCAGCTCGTCAACCAGCCTGTCCCTCAGCATGGCGCGCACGAGCGTGCCACTGCCGCTGACGTAGATCCCACCGCCGACATCCTCCTTCAACCGGCGGAGGCGCGCGGCGTCGTACCCCCCGAGCAACGTCGCGTTGCTCCACTCCACACTGAGCGGCGTGGCTGCGATGACGTACTTGGGAGAGTCGTTCATGAACGGCGCGCCCGGATCCTCTGCAGCCGTGCGCTGCGACCAGGCTGGCGCGAACATCTCGAAGGTGTGGCGGCCAAGCAGGATGGCCTTGCAGCCACCTATGACGCTGGCGATCGCCTCTCCCATCCGGGGATCGAACGGGTAGTCGGCGGCCCAGGTCGGCGCGTCGATGACGCCGTCCAGGGTGGTGAACTCGTGGACGCGGATGGTTCCCATGGCGTTGGCCTCCTCTGGTGTGATGTGCGCAGGAGTGACAAACGGAAGGCCGACCGTCACCGCTTGGGCGCCGGCAGTCTGGTCTTGTTTCGCTCCCAGCGGTCCCGCGGACTCCACTGTAAGCCACTGTGGGTAGGGTTCGGCTGCGTGATCGAGGTACTCGACACTCGCCTCGACGAGGTGATCGACGCAGGGGAAAATGCCGCGCCGAAGCCTCCGTTTGGTGAGATCAGCGAAGACGCTCTCGACGAGATTCAGCCACGCCGAGCTAGTGGGCACGAAATGCAGCTTGAGGCGTGGATGGGCATCGTACCAAGCCCGCACGCTGACCTCGGAGTACCTGGACGAGTTGTCGAGCAGCTGGTGCAGGTCCAGGGACTTGGGGCACTCGCGATCGAGTTTGCGCGGAATGCGCAGGAACTCCTGATGACGGTGCCGCGCCGTGCACTGCCCGACCACCTCGCCGTCATGACCGACCACTGGGGTGGCCAACACCGACTACCGCTACCACGGGCAGATACATGTTGTGCTTGCCGTTCGCCGTCCGGAGCCGCACTGATGAGCCTCTGGCCGAGCAGGCGTTTGGCTGCCGGCTAACCCGCCCCAACCGGCCCGATCCGGACACCTTCGCTCGATGTCGTGAATGTCGCTGGGGACTCAGCTGGCGGGCGTGACCGCATCCAATCGGCGCCGAACCTCCGACGTGTTCACGCCGAGAGCGCCCAGCAGCACCGCCGCAGGATCTGGTGGTTGGAGAGTGAGGATCTGGGTCAGCACCTGCTGGGCCGTGACCTGGAGCCTCCGACGGTTGCGCTTGGACGCTTCCTCAAGCACTTTCTTTGCCGCGGGCGCCATGCGGAGGCGATCTCTTTGCGCGATGTCTCTGATCCTTGGCTTCTTCGGCACGGCGCGCATCGGCAGTGGGGGAGCGTCGGCGCAGGACCCCAGACCCAGGGCGACCAGGGCTTCGTGATCGAGCGACTCAAGGCCCTGGCGAGCTTGCTCCAGGCTCACGCCCAATGCGACTTCGATCGAGGGATGCTCCAACAAGGCGAGCAAGATGTGATCGGTGCCAGTTCGGCGGTCACCTCGGCGACGAGCCTCCTCACTGGCCCGCAGATAGATGGCCCAGCCGTGAAGCATCTCTGGCACAACGGATTCGGTGGTCATGATGATTCCTTGTTGTGCTTGGCGTGCACGGATTGGCGGGTGACGCCCAAAGCGTCTCCGATCTGCTGCCACGACCAGCCCTTTTCCCGGGCCGACGCGACCTGGTTCGCTTCGACCCTCTCAGCCAGGCGATGTAGCGCCAACGAGGCGCGAAGGCCNNCTTCATTTGTCAACATAAACTGACACGGCAGATCGCCACACCGGTGGGTCGCGGTGCCAGAGCCTTGAAAGGGACCATCATCCCCTCGACAGGAGCCGATCCACCAGTTCAAGGATGGCGTCGGTGACGGTCTCCGGGTCGGTGAGCAGACCGAGGTGGTGGCTGGCCAGCTCGATCACCGGCCAGCCGAGGCGCCGTGCCTCGTCGCACGGCTCGCGATACTCCTCGCTGAGCCGGAGATAGGCGCACGGCGCATCCGGCCATCCGGGCACCTCGGGCAGGACCTCTTCGAAGAGCGCAAGAGGCAGGCGTGGGCAACCCGCGACGAAACCAGCTCTGACCACTGGATCGGGCAGGAGGCGCGCCAGCTCGTCTGGGCCCCACCAGTCCGACCACGGGGGGAGCCAGCCGTCACGGCCCATCCTCCTCAGCTGCTCGGCCAACTGAGAGGGCGCCCTGGCAAACCAGCTCGTGCCGGGCTGGGGGAGCCTGGCATCGACGAACACGCAGCCCTGCACTCGGCGGGTCGCCAGTGCCGCCACCGGAAGAAGGGGGCCGGCACGGCTGTGGCCGACGAGGATGGCTGGGCCCGTGGTCACGGCGGCGATCGCCTCGACCTCGCGGGGCCAATAGGGAGGGCCACTGACCAGGGCGTTAGCTAGGTCTGCCAGAGCCACCCTCTCGCCGTGTCGGCTCAGGATCGCGGCCACGGCCTCCCAGCTATCCCGTCCCACCAGAGGGCTGTGCACGAGGACGAGGGAAGAAGTCACGACGAGGGCAGCTTCGCACCCGCTGGGAGCCGGGCGATACGCGGCCGGCACACGCCCTCCGCGCCCAAGGCCGGATGGACAGGCTGTCGCTCGGATCCACGCCCTCCGGCGCCCAGGTAGGGCTGGCACAGTCGAATCACCGTCAGCGACGGGGCACAGCACAGTGACCTGGCCCAGGGTTGGGGAACCTGGTCAACTCTTAGTACGTCCTCTTGCGGGAGGGTCAGAGCAGGCGGCGCGGGCCTGCACCGCCGACGGCTGGACTCGTCCCTGGGGCGGCGCAATGTCGCGTGCTCCGATGGAGGATGCTCGTCGGACCGGTCTGTGCGATGCTCGCCGGGTGGTGCGGTATGCCTTTCCCGCCTTGGCCCTCTTCTTGGGCGCCGCCTTCGGGTTCCTCAGCCTGGAGACCGCGGGCGTGGCGCTTCTCTTGGCGGTCGCGGTGGGCGGACTTCTATGGCGGAGCGAAGGCGGGCGGATCTGGGCCGCGATCACCAGCTTCGGGACGGGATACCTCGCGGCCGTTTGCTACTTCCTGGGGACCTCGGGGCTTCTGAGCGGGAGCTTCGGCGGCGGGCTATTGGCCTACTGGGCCGTCCAGGTCTTCATCGGCGTGGCGATCGTCGCCCTCGGTGTGTGGACGAGGGGTCGCCGCGGGAGGACGGTGCNNCCAATCTCACCTGAACCTAGCCCGGTGCGTGGTTGGCGCCAGGCAAGATTGGCCGACGGAGGTTCTATGGAGGCTTCCCCTCCTTGGAGAGAATGTAGCGATGCAAGAAACCAAGCGTCCCGCCCCACGCGGGCATCTGTCTGAGCTCCGGAACCAGGGGGTCGGGATCGGCCTCGAAGCCCTCCATCACTCTGGCGAATGCTCCGGCGTGGTGACCCACGTCGCACCCCAGCTGAGCACTGACGCTGGCGAGTGACTGGAGGCTGCTGATGAGCCCAGGGTATGACGACCGAGCCGATCAATGGCTCGCGTGGGCACGCAAGCCAGACTTCGATGCCTACTGGCGGTACCGCGACCACTTCTTCGGGCGCATCGTCCCGGCCCCGGGTCGGGCGACCCTCGAGATCGGGTGCGGGGAAGGCCGGGTTGCCCGGGATCTCGGGCGGCGCGGCCACACCGTGACCGCGATCGACGCCTCCGCAGTTCTGGTGGCGAGTGCCGCCGAGGCCGACCCTGCCGGTCGCTACCTGGTAGCGTCTGCGGAGGATCTGCCCTTCGATACTGACGACTTCGATTTGGTCGTGGCGTACAACTCGCTGATGGACGTCGATGACATGCCGGCCGTGGTCGCCGAGGCGGTGGCGTCCTGGGGCCAGGCGGCCGGCTTGCGGTCTGCGTCACCCACCCACTTCTTTCAATGCCGGGCGGTTTGCCGGACCTCCTGAAGACGCGCCCTTCGTCATCACGGGCTCCTACCTCGGCACGCGGCGGTTCGACGACGTATTAGAGCGAGACGGTCTGCCGATGCACTTCTCGGGGTGGGATTACGACGACCTCGAGACCTACTTCGCCGCGTTCGACTCGGTGGGATTGCTTGTGGAGAGACTGATCGAACCCGTCCCGTCGCCACCCCTGCCTACGAAGTGGAACCGGGTGCCCATGTTCTTGATGCTCCGCTGCCGGCTCCCGGGCTGAAGCCTCGGCCCAGGCGAGGATGTTGGGGAAGCGCTTCGGCCGCTCCTCAGCCGGCTCAAGGTAAGAACCGATCGTCGAGGATGCCGCCCTCAGGACTGTTTGGGCGGTTCGATCGAGTGAGAGTGACAGCACCGTGGGGTGGCCCACACCAGCCACGCCAGAGTGTCCCCGGGGGTCCAGTCGTCGGGTCAAACGCTGCCAGCGGAACTGCACCGGGACGGCCCGGAAACCCTTCTATCCCAAGTAGGCTGGCGAGCAGCCTTCGCCAGCCCCTGCCGGCCCCGGCTCGCGTCCAGTGCGCTGCGCTCACACCCGGGTGCGCGTGATGTGCACCCTGGGATCGATGACCGCATAGAGCAAGTCGACGACGAGGTTCGCGATCACCACGAAGGCCGAGGTGAGCAGGGCGATCCCCTGAATCGTCGGCAGATCCTCGGTGCGCACGGCAGTGATGAGCTGGTGGCCCAAACCGGGGATCCCGAACACCACCTCGACCACGACCACCCCGCCGAGGACCGCCGCTAGGTCGATGCCAAATTGGCTCATCAGGGGCGTAAGGGCGGCTCTCAGGGCGTGGCGGTAGAACACCCGACGCTCCGACAGTCCCTTGGCTCTCGCCGTCCTGATGTAATCCTCGTGAAGCGCGGCGTTGAGTGAGCTCCGCGAAAGCCGCGCATACACGGCCGCGCTAACCAGTGCCAGGGTGATCCAGGGTAGGGCTAAGTTATCGGCCCAGGCCAGCGGGTTGACGTGGAGCGGCGTCCAGGTCCCCGGAAATGGGAAGACGTGGATACCGTGGCGGGAGAGGATGTCGTCGCTGATGAACAGCAGCGCCCCTCCGAGGATGAAGGCAGGGGTCGAGAGCACGGAGAAGATGAAGATTGTGGCGCCGCGAGCGCGGATGCTTCCGGGGCGGCGCACTGATAGCATCCCGATACCGAGGCCTACGGTGAGCCACAGGGCCGCGGCCGGCAGCCCTAACTCCAGATCGACGGGGATGTCGCGCGCGATTACGCTGGTCACCGGAGCCCCGACGACGAAGGATTGGCCCAGGTCGCCGCGGAAGATGCGGACGAAGTAGTCGAAGTACTGTTGCCAGATCGGTCGCTCCAGGCCGAGGCTTACCCGGAGCTTCTCCACCAGCCATTCCGGCGCCCGGAAACCGAGGATGAGGCGGGCCGGATCGTGGGGAACCACGAAGTAAATGACGAAGATCAAGGTCCAGATCAGCCAGAGGACGAGGGCCGCCTGGACCACGCGGCGGAGGAGGTAGGTGGTCACACCGCCTGCGATTCTCCAGGATTCGGATACCGGTTCCGCGAACGGGGGGATCTCCGATCGCTACTCCCTCTTGAGCGTGATCCAGAGATCTGGCTTGATGAGTGCCGCGACGACATTCAACGGGCCGTACCGGGGACCGTGGCAGCGGTAGCTCACGACCTCGTCCTCAGCGACCTCGACGGCACGGAGCGGGCTTCGGTTCCGACCCCGGCCCCGCAGAAGCAACGAGTGCCGACCCGGGGTGACCGACACCTCGACGGTCTCTCCCGCGGCGATGGCGCCCACCACCCTGCCATCGATGGAGATGTTCCAGGTCTCCATCCCCAGCAGGGGGCTGAGGCTTCCTGCCCGTGAGAGACGGATTGTCGCTTCGCCCATTCTCGAGCCTCCTTACGCTTGTATGCGCCGAACCTCACTCTCGCTTGAGCGTGATCCAGAGATCGTTCTTGACCTGCGCGGCCACGAGCTGCGGCCAGAACCGAGGACTGTGGCAGCGGAAGCCCACCACCTCGTCCTGGGTGACGTCGAAGGACCGCTCCGGACTCACGTGCCGCCCCTGACCCAGCCGCAACCTGTGACGGCCGGGACGGACACCCACCTCCACGGTCTCCTGGTTGGCGATCTCACCTACCACAGCGCCGTCGAGGATGATCGGCCAGGCCTCCTTCCACAGGCCGATGCCGAGCCCGCTCCCGATGCGGGAAAGCCTAAGCGCCGCCTCCGCCATCGTCAGCTCCTCCGAACGCCTGAATCCGCCGCACCGTGCCCGCCGGGGGGCCGCCGGGGCCCACGCGCGTCGTCTTCACGGCACGGGAGCCGGTGATCAGCCGCTCCCGGTCGAACGTGGCCATGACCCCCCGCCACATGACGATATCGAGGACCAGCAACCCGAGCCCGAACCCCACCGCCGTCCACACGCCGAGGGGCACGACCTGGAACGACACCAGGGCAGTCACCGCCAGGGGCGGCAGGCTGGCCAGCGTCCCCAGCTGCTGTGCGACGCGCACGTCGCTGGATCGCGCCGAGATCGCGGTGCCGACCCCGATCGACCAGAGGGCGAGCAGCGGCGCGAACAGCGCCTGGGCGAGGATGTGCGGGCCTTCGGTAAGCGTCGCGGCAACCGTGGGGTTGGCGGCGAAGAAGTGGGCCAGGATCACCGCGAGGGCGAACAGGATGTAGGCGATCCCGACCGCGGGCACGACGGCAACGAGCGCCTTGCCGATCAGGATCTCCCCTCGTCGCACCGGCGTGGTCAGGAGCGGCTCCAGGGTGCCCTGGTCCCGCTCCCCCACCACCGAGTAGGCGGCGATGCTGGCGGGGATGACCGCCGGCACCACCAGGAGGACGAGGAAGGTGGCACCCACCGCCCTGCTGACCGTCGCGGCCTTGACGGTGGCACCGATCGCGAAGATCGTGATCACCGGGTTGATCATGAAGATGAGCGGAAGCACCGCCATCGCGCCGATGATGAACGGCGTGCGTCGGTACTCACGCGCTTCCTTGCGCGCCACGGCGGCCAGCCGTCCTACGTCGAGCCCCATCATGTCTCCGCCTCCGGGTCCGCCTCGACCAGCTGGAGATAGACGTCCTCCAGCGAGTGGTGCGCGACGGCGATCGACACCACATCGGCCCCGGCGGCCACGAGCGCGCGGGTCACCCTCGGCGCGGCCATCCTCGGATCAGCAACCGTGAGCACGTAGCCGGCGTCACCCTCGGGGGTCCACTTCTCCACTCCCACATCCGGGGTGAAGACGGCCTCCGGGGCGGCCAGACGCGCGGCCGTCTCCACCACCAGTGAGCTGCGAAACAACTGCCCCCTGAGCTGCTCCGGCCGCCCGACGGCCAGAAGCCGCGTGTTGAGAATGGCAACGCGATCGCAGAGCCGCTCCGCCTCCTCCAAACGGTGCGTGGTGAGGAAGACGGTGACTCCGCGCTCGCGCAGGCCGGCGATCAGGTCATGCACTTCCCGTGACGCGACGGGGTCCAACCCCGACGTTGGCTCGTCCAGGAACATGACCACCGGATCGCTCAACAGGGCACGAGCCAGACCCACCCGCTGCCGAAGGCCCTTCGAGAGCCGGCCGCACAGGTCACGTGCTCGCGGCGCCAGATTGACGGTTTCGAGGGCGGCGGCGATCCGCGCGCGGGGCGAAGGCAGGCCATAGAGGCCGGCAAAGAGCTCCAGGTTCTCCTGGACGGTGAGCCGGAGGTACAGGCCGGGGTTCTCCGGCATGATGGAGATGAGCTGCCGGATCTCGGCACCGGTGGCCGCCGAGAGGGGTATCCCCGCAACCACCGCAGACCCGGAGGTCGGAGCGATGAGGGTCCCCAAGGTCCTCACCGTCGTCGTCTTCCCGGCCCCATTGGGCCCCAGGAACCCGAACACCTCGCCGTGGGCGACCTCGAACGAGACATCCTCGAACGCGCTGCGGTCGCCGAAACGCTTCGTCAGGTGGCTGACCACCAAAGCTGGGGACGTGCCAGCGGACAGCCGCTGCTCCCCGATGGAGGGCGCAGGGTCGTTAGGCAAATCTAAGCCCCAGCGCCGGTCTGTACCCAGTGCTCATCTTCACCACCAATGACCCTACCACCCCAAACAAACGCTCTGAGGGCCAGCCTGGCCTCACGGCCAGATAGCGGGTGACCCCATCCAAGGATCCACCGATGGGAGTACCGCCGCCTCCGCGTCTTTGGTGTCAGGCACATTGGCGCGGGCAGTGTCGCGGCCACCGCAGCCTTCATTTGCCTCGCGTACGGTGGCTACGGATGGACATCCTTCTTTCTGGTTGTCGCGGCGCGGAATATCGCGTGGGGCTGCTCGGATCTGGCCATCGCCCGCTCCGCATTCGCCAGCCTCAAGGTATGAACGACACCCGTTGTTTGTAGGGCCGATCAACGCGTGGCTGGTCGCCGGGATCGCCCTGTTCGCCGGGGTGGTCGGCTACGCTGCAGGCACCGTCTGGCGGGACCACGCCCCTGTCCGCGTATGACCACGGAAGCGCTGGACCCGCTGATCCACGCGCCGGCCCGCCTGCGGATCGTCGCGACCCTTGCCGCACTGCCCGAGGGCGTTGCGCTCTCTTTCACCCGCCTGCAGGACATACTCGATCTGACCCCCGGCAACCTGATCACCCACCTGCGAAAGCTCGAGGACGCCGGCTACCTGACCAGCAAAGAGACGGACAACGGGACGGCCTCACGCACCTCGATCGGCCTCACCGGGCGGGGCCGCGCGGCACTCGAGGCCTACAGGGACGCGCTGCGTGGCCTGCTCGGCGGGCTGTGGGCTGTGCGTCCTGAGCGCTTCGCTTGTCCAGCCTCCTCACCCTATCCACCGTCAACGCCGTCACGGCTGCTCGAAGATCGCGTGACCGCCGACGCGCCGCCAACGAACGCAGGCATCGCCCGAGGCGAGCGTCCTCCACTCCCAAGTAGCCCGCCCGTCCGGACCGGCGAAACTCCAGGTCATCTCGAAGACGCCCGGAGCGCCCCTCAACGCCTTGATCCGAAGCCGGGCCGGCCACCGGGCCGCTCGGTCGGCGACGTGTGCGTCACAGGCGGGGCCGAAGCTGGTCAGCACGACGTCTCGGAATCGCCGCCTCTCCTCGGCTGTCAACCTTCGCAGGTCGGCCTCGAATGCCGGGGAGGTCTCGTACTTCACGCGTCCAGCGAGTCTATGAAGTCGGCGAACGCCTCCGTGCTCCCATGCATGCGGCCCTCGCCCCGTGCGTACTGCGCTTCCGCCTCGCGCTCCATGGCCTGCCACCGCTCGGACCAGAACCAGCGCTGGGCAGCCGGAACCGGAAGCGTCGGGCGAAGCTCGAGGACGCTGTCATCCCGCTCGATCAGCTCCAACTGGGCTCCGGGCTCGTCAAGGTGGAGGCGTCGACGGACGGCAGCCGGCAGGGAGATCGTCCCCTTCGCTTGGACGGTGACGTAGTAGGTCGTGGGCATATGAGCAGAATATCAGAATAGCGGAAATGTGGCAAAACCGGCGGCTATTGGACCCTCCTGATACGCGGTCCAAAGTCGCGTCTCTGCGTGAACAGCAGAGCGATCAGACCTCCGATCCCCCGCTCACCCGGGGCTCATAGCTCGTGGCCGAAGCCAGGGCACCTGTCGGGGTGGGCGTGGGCCCGGGAGTAGGGCTGGGGGTGGCGGACGGCGACGAGGTTGGCGTCGAGCTCGGCGACGGGGTCGGGGACGCCGTGGCTGTCGACAACGGGCTGGAGGAGACCGTCGGGCTGGGGCTCGCCGTGGGCGAGGGCGTCGGGGTGGGGCAGGTCGATGATCCGCCGCTGGAGCAGTCGGGCAGGGTTCCTGCCGGCGGCTCGAAGGCCTCTGGCCGCGGCAGCGAGTCGATGAAAGGCTCGTCGATGTACCGCGCCGGCCCAGTGGTCCCGAAGATGTTGTCCATCGGGGCCTGTCGGTTCTGGGCCCCATCGGTGTTGCCGACCCAGGTGGCCACCACCCAGCTCGGGGTGTACGCCATGTACCACGCGTCCACGTAGCTGTCGGTCGTTCCCGACTTCCCGGCCGTGGTCCAGCGGAAGTCCAGCCCCCAGTAGTTCGGGTAGCCAAGCAGGATATGGGTGATTGCCCACGCCTGGGCGGCGGTCATCACCTGACGCTGATTGGGATCGGTCCCGGGGGCACTCCAGAGGACGTCGCCGCTTGCGTCGGTGACCTTCAGGATCGTCTGCGGTGCCACGGTGTGCCCACCGTTGGCGAAGGCGGAGTAGCCGAGCGCCTGGTCGAGCACCGACGTCGCCGAGGTCCCGATCGCTGAGCTCAGGTCGTTCGCGATCGGTGTCGTCACCCCCACGGAATGCGCAAAGGCGATGATCTTCGCCATCCCGGTCATCTGAGCGGCCTGCTCGGTCGGGATGTTGCGAGAGTGGAGCAGCGCGGTGGCCGCGGTGACGTCGCCCTCGTACTCCCGGTCCCAGTCCTGCACCCCGCCGAGGGCAGTGGACTCCCCGGCGGTGTCCTGGAGCATCGTGTTCGGGGTTAGGGTCCCATCCTGGAAGCCGGTCTCGTAGACGTAGGGCTTGAAGGACGAGCCTGGCTGCAACCCGTCCAGGGTGACGAAGTCGTCCTGGCCATCGATCGCCGGGTCGTTGTAGTTCGCCGATCCGACCCACGCCAGCACCTGGCCGTTGCTCGGATCCATCATCAGCAGGGCCGCATTGTTGGCCCCGCCTCCCATCCTCGGGAGCCCCTTCTCCACTGCGTTGTCGGCGTCCTCCTGGTAGGTCAGATCGAGGGTGGTCGTCACGGTCAGGCTCCCGTCGAAGGCGCCCGACTCATCCTGGAGGAGTTGGGGCAGCTCATCCTCGACGTACTGCACGAAGTGGGGGGCAGGACCGACCTGCGGCGCCGTTCCATGCGCCAGATCGGCCTGGATCGCTGCCTGGTTGGTCGGGTTGGGGCTGCCGTCGGGGTTGAGAGGTTCGACCGCGCGAGCTGCAGCCGGGCTGATCTTGCCGGACGCGACCAGCGCGTTGATCACGTAGTCCATGCGGCTGTAGGCACCGTCGGGGTTGACGTAGGGGTCATACGACGACGGTGCCTGGGGGAGGCCGGCGAGCATGGCCGCCTCAGCCAGGGTGAGCTGGGAGGCGGGTTCGCCGAAGTAGCGCTCCGCCGCCTCCTGGATGCCGTAGGCGTCCTCCCCGAAGTAGGTCAGGTTCAGGTACATGTCGAGGATCTGCGCCTTCGAGTACTTGCCGGCCAGCTCCTGAGCGAGCAGGGCCTCACGCACCTTGAGCAGCACCGACTTGTCGGCGGCCTGGCCGTAGAACCCCTCCTTGGCGACCTGCTCGGTGATGGTGCTCGCGCCCTGGGCAGGACTGCGGAGGATGACGTCCACCACCAGTGCCTTGAGGATCCGCGCGGGGTCGAATGCCCCCTCGGAGTAGAAGTTCCGGTCTTCGGCG
This sequence comes from Candidatus Dormiibacterota bacterium, assembly GCA_003142035.1. Lineage (GTDB taxonomy): Bacteria > Chloroflexota > Dormibacteria > Aeolococcales > Aeolococcaceae > Changshengia. The sequence goes on along the minus strand of PLOF01000120.1, from coordinate 22,365 downwards.
GCGACCATCGCCTCCTGCATGATCGGGGCGATCTGCTGGAGCGGGACGTTGGCGCGCTGCTCCCCGTTGTCGCCGACCTCGCCCAGCAGCCTTCCGTTGCGATCCAGGATCCGGATCGTACCGGTCGCTGCTCCGATGGCCTCGAGATTGGGGAGGGTCAAGGCCGCGTAGAGGACCAATCCCCCGAGGATGGCAACCATGCCCACGATGGCGCCCCCCGCCAACCAGAGCCCGCGGCGCAGGGGGGATCGGTTGCGCCACCAGCGCCCCGCGCGCCCGCGCAAACCGGCCTGCAGGCCGGCTCGACGGCGATGCGGCCTGACCAGCCCGGCTCCCGAACCGACCGCTTCCGGACGCTTCGCGCCCCCATCCCTCCCCGACTCACGGGCGACGTGAGCCAGTGCCCGCTCCGCCGGGTCGATCCCCTCCAGTGGACCATGCAACCTCGGTCTCCCTTCCTCGTGGGGCGCGACTCGGCAAGGCAGCCGGCGTGGTTCATGGTGATCAGGAGTTCCCCGTCGGGGACCCTCCCACCGATCGGCGATGGCAGCCACCATGGCCACGGTGCCCATAGGGGACAACGCGGGCCGTGCCCGCGAGGTTTCGCTCCGTCCCAGGTTGCCCCCGTGGTTGGCGACCTAGCGCGTCCGGGGCGAGGCACCAGCGCTCGCCACCTCAGCGGCCCCGGCTGGGCACATGTCCTAGNNCCGCTCGTCTGCGCCGTCGCCGGCAACGGATCTGCGATCACCGAGTTCCGCGAGCGGGTTGAGGGGTTTGAGCCGACGCCGATATGGACGCCCTTCCTCGCCGAAGGAACTCGGTCCGGCTGAGCGCCTAGGCACCAGGGGTGCGTTCCTCGAACTCACGCAGAAGTCCGTCCGGCCGACCCCCGGTCTTCAAATGGTGGGGCCCGACTCGCCTCCAGGCGTCGCCGCGGTTGCAGAACCCGAACGCGGCCGCGCGCCCAACTCGAACACCAGTTTTGCGCCGACAAGCCACGCTAGGAGCACGAGGGTCATGGCGTTGCCGGCAATGATCGCGCCGTCGCGGCTGCCGATGCCATAAGCAAGCCAGGCACAGATGCCCACGATGAGCACCGCGAGGTAGGGCCAGCTGATGTCGCGCGCCGATCGGGTGCGCACCGTTCGTCGCAACTGTGGAAGCCAGCAGACCGTGGTCAAAACCGCGGCCACGTACCCCAGTACATCCATCCTCTGCCCCACCGTGGTGCCCGTGCCTGCCGGTGCCCTGTCGCGACGAGCCTTCGAATCCTATGTGGCGCTGTGCCGGTGCCGTCTCGCCTGCAGCCACGAGCGGATTGGCTCCTGCTCACGCTCGCCGTCGGTCACCGTGACCGCCGATGTCCTGCCGGTAGCGGCGGCTCGATACATGCTGTAAAGGATCCGCAGCACCTCCAGACCATCCTCGCCTGTCTCGCGCGGCTCCGCCTCGCCTCGGATGCAGTCCACGAAGTGCTGCATCTCGCCGACGTAGCCGTAGTTCCACGTCTCGTCGAACATGGGGTAGGCCCAGCCCTGGCTGGGTGCCTTCTCCGCCGCATATCCATATCCGGAAGCGCTGAAGGTAGGCAGTGCCGACCCACGCACCAGGTCGACGTAGCTGACACCGCCGTCGCCGATCAGCTCGGCGCGATCGTCCATTCCGCCGGGCTTGGCCCAGCTGACCTCGACCACCCCGATCTCACCCCCCTCGAACGTCAGGATCGCTACGGCGTGATCATCGCCCTCGGTGCGCCGCCCATGCATGTAGGTGCCGAGCGTGGCGCTCACCGAGACCACGGCGGGCTTACCGTACATCCACCGGCAGAACTCGATGGCATGACAGCCCATGTCCATCAGCACGCCGCCGCCGGAGCGGCGAACGTCATAGAACCAGGCCGAGTGCGGGCCATCGTGCTGCTCGCTGAGGAGGACGTGGAAGACCCTCCCCAGCGCGCCCTCATCCACGAGCTGCTTGGCGCGCACATATTTGGGAGCGAAGCAGAGTTCCTCGGCGTAGAGCAGCAGCACTCCGGCCGTCCGGCACGCACTCACCATCTCCTCAGCCTCCGCCAGCGTCCTGGCCAGCGGCTTCTCACAGATGACGTGCTTCCCAGCGCCGGCTGCGGCGACGGCCACGTCACGGTGGAGATGGTTGGGGGCGCCGATGCAGACCACGTCGACATGCGGGTCGTCGAGCAGTGCCCGATAGTCCGTGTACCAGCTGGGCACCCCGTGAGCCTGAGCGAAGCTCTCCGCGTGCCCCGGCGTCGGTGAGGTGACTCCGCGCAGGACCGCACCGGGTACCCGCCGCATCGCCTCGGCGTGCAGGGTGGACACAAAACCGCTTCCCACGATGCCGACGCCCACCTCAGCCATCTCGGCTCTCTCCCTCACCCCGGGCCCTTCCGCCACACCTGCACGTTGATGTGGGCGGGCAGATACTCCTCGGAGTAGAGGACGATGCTGCCGCTCGGGCTGTAGTCGGTCTGCGACAGCAGGAGCAGGGGCTCGCCCACCTTGATCCGCAGAGCCTCAGCCAGATGCCGATCTGCGATGGCGGCCCTGATGTCGGCGAGGCCCCCATCAATGGACAAGCCCATGTCGCGGAGAACCGCATAGAGCGAGCCACGCTCGCGGAAGATCTGCTCCAGCATCTCAATGGTGAGATGGCGAGCGTCGAGGTGACGGAAGGGAAGATAGTCGGTCGTGGACGCGACCGGGACATCATCGGCGGTGCGCACCCTCTCGATGACGGCCAGTGGCTCGCCCACCCCGATCCCCAGCTTCTCGGCGAGGACCTCCCCCGCATCCACCCCCGATACCTTGAGGAAAGGGGTCCCCTGTATCTCACCGGTGCTGGTGATGAGCTCGGTGAGGCCGTAGTTGGCGTTGAGGACATTGCGCAGCCGGGCGGTGTGGGGAACGATGAAGGTCCCCAATCCCTGGCGGCGAGAGAGCAGGCCCTCGTGCTCGAGGATGGTGACCGCCTGCCGGACCGTGCCTCGGCTCACCCCCAGCTGCCTGGCCAGCTCCGGCTCGGGGGGAAGCTCGTGCTCAGGCGACAGGCTCCCGCTGAGAATCGCCTGACGAAGATTGGCGGTGACCTCGGCGGCGAGCGTCCGGTGAGCCCGAACTGGCACCAACTGGGCGGTGGGCCCCATGGTCAGATCGACTCGATCAGCGCCCTGCGGGGCCTGCATCTCCCCACCACTCGCACCGATTGTCCTGCTGGCTGTCTCAGTCATGGCGGATCCCCCCCGCTGGTCTGGTGGCACCGGAGGCCCGGGGCGCAGTGGCCAACGACGCTGCCGACGGCATCTTAACCGAGAACGCGAGGCGGGGTGGGCGATTCGCCTCAACGTCCGCGGAGGCGACATGGCACGCCACGTCGTGGCCCGGCTCCACAGGGCTCAGCTGTGGGGTCACCCGGGCGCATTCCTCGATGGCGAGGGGACACCGTTGACGGAAGCGGCAACCCTCAGCCGGGTTGATGACCCGGGGCGGTTCACCGCTGTCCGCCGGGATATCCACCGGCTCCTCCCGCGGGTCAGGCGCCGCCGACAGGAGGAGCTGCGTGTAGGGGTGCCGCGGCTGCGAAAGGACGGCGTCGGCGGGGCCGCTCTCGACCTGGTGTCCCGCATACATCACGATGATGCGATCAGCCACGTAGCGTGCGCTCGCCAGATCGTGGGTGATGTAGAGAAGGGAGACGCCCTCGTCCTCGCGAAGACGGGCCATCATGTTCAGGACCCCCGCACGGATGGAGACGTCCAGCATCGACACGGGCTCATCGGCCAGGATCAGCCGAGGCTGGACCGCCAGCGCCTGCGCGAAGCCCACCCGCTGGCGCTGCCCGCCACTCATCTCGTAGGGGAACTTGGCGAGCATGTCAGGGCTGAGCCCCACCGTGTCGAAGACACGCTGCGCCTCTCGCTGTCGCCCGGCGCGATCCAGCTCCGGACGGTGCAGCTTCAAGCTCCGCATCACCCCATGGGAAACGCGGAACACGGGATTCATGGCACTGTACGGGTCCTGAAAGACGAGAGGCACCTCGCCGCGATACCAGAGGATGTCCCGGCGAGAGTGCAGATGGTTGACGGCCCGCCCGCGGTAGTAGATCGTTCCGCGAGTGGGCGGATAGATCATGGTCAGCAGCCGCGCCACGGTGGTCTTGCCACTGCCGCTCTCCCCCACGACCGCGACGATCTCCCGCTCGCCGATGGTCATCGAGAAACCGTCGACGGCGTGCAATATGTCTCGTGAACGGAATCCGCCGAGTCGAAAGTGCCGCGTGAGATCGACGGTACGGAGGAGCGGCTCGCCGGAATCGGGAACGGTGCCTCCGGATGCGGGCGTGGTGCTCTGAACCATGGCTCAGGCGGTCTCCCCGACTGGCGGTTGATGAGACTGCCCGTCGTAGAGGAGACAGCGGACCTCGGCATCGTCCACCGTGTACATCTCCAGCGAACGGGTGGCACACTCCGGCATCGCCTCGGGGCAACGCGGCATGAACCGGCAGCCTGGCGGCAGATGCCCGAGGTCCGGTGGGCTGCCGGGAATGCCGGTCAGTTCCCGCCGGGCGCCGCGGATGGAGGGGAACGCGTCCATCAGACCCCGGGTGTACGGGTGCAGGGGTGAGGTGAACATCCGCCGGGTGCCTCCCACCTCGGCCGGCTGGCCCGCGTACATGACCATGACGCGGTCCGAGTAGTGGCTCACCACAGACATGTCGTGGGTGACGAAGATCACCGCGAAGCCGAGCTGCACCTGCAGCTCCTTGATCTGACGCATCAGGGCGCGCTGTGCGACGACGTCGAGCGCCGACGTCGGCTCGTCCATCAGCACCAGCTGGGGGGTGAAGAGGAGAGCCATGGCGATCATGGTCCGCTGACGCATGCCACCGCTCAACTGGTGAGGGTAGCTGTCCAGGTGAGCCGGGTCGATACCCACCAGCCGGAGGACCTCGGCGGAGCGGTTTCGGATCTCCTTGGCCGTCATCTTGGCGTGCGCGCGGATAGCGTCGGCAAACTGCGCCGCAACGGTCTTCATGGGATTGAGCGCGTTCATGGCACTCTGCATCACCACGGCGTAGTCGCGCCATCTCATGTGCCGCAGCTCGGTCTCGCTCAGCCGGACCATGTCCTTACCGGTGAACTTCACGCTGCCCCCAATGACGACGGCAGGAGGAGAGAGGAGCTGGGCTATGGCAAAGAGCATCGTCGACTTGCCGCAACCCGACTCCCCAACCACACCGAGAAACTCTCCCGCCGCCACACTCAAAGACACGTGATCGAGCGCTCGTACGTCCGCGTACTCAGCCTGATAGTCGACGGTGAGGTCGGTTACCTCAAGAAGCGGATCTGTCACGCCGCCTCCTGGCCGGCCGCAGGGCCGGGTTTCCGATCTCGTCGAAGGCATAGTTGAGAAGGGCGAACCCGGCACCCAGCAGGGCCACCGCGAGCCCGGGAGACAGCTCCCACCACACGTTGCCGGAGACGAGCGCATCGTTCGCCTGGGCCTGGTAGAGAAGGGTGCCCCAGGTCAGCTCGCTGCTGTTACCAAGACCAAGGAACTGGAGGCCGGCAGCGAATCCCACCACGTAGACGGCCACCCCGAGGAACGACGCGGCGAGCAGCGAGGTCATGGTGGGCACGATCTCGACCAGGATGATGTAGAGGGGTCGCTCTCCGCGCACCCTGGCGGAGGCGAGGAAGTCACGGCTGCGCAGTGACAGGCCCTGTGACCGCAGCTGCCTTGCCTGGAAGGCCCAACTGGTCAGGCACAGCACCAGGATCATGGTGCTCGCTCCCGAGGGGAGGTAAAAGGCGAGCACGATCAAGAGGGGGAGCGTGGGAATGATCAGGAATATGTCGGTCAGCAGAGAGAGGCCGCGATCAGCCAGACCCCCGAGGTAGGCCGCGGTGATCCCGATGATCATGGACAGGAGCGTCGCGATGACGCTCACCACGACGACGATGACCAGGGTCAGGCGGGTGCCGTAAATCAGCTGGCAGAAGACGTCCTGTCCCACCAGCGTGGTCCCCAGCAGATGCTGGAGTGACGGTCCCTGCTCGATGCCATAAATGGCCGCATTGGGATCGTCGTGGGTCAGCAGCCCCGGAAATGCCGCCACGAAGCTGATGACGAGGATGATCACGAGCCCGGCGGTGGCCTTCTTGCTGCTGAACAGGGTCCGCAGGAAGCGGACACGGGCACTGGTGTTGGGGGCGCTGACGCCAGCCCCGCCGAGGGCGCTGTTGGAGCCGATCGCTGGAATAGCCATGTCTGGACCCTACGCGTCCCTGGTCCGCGGATCGACCAGCGCCGTCACGAGGTCGGCGGCCAGGACGCAGACCAGCACCGCCATCGTGTAGAAGAGGAAGAGGCCCTGCATCATCGGCAGATCGTGAAGCGTGGTGCTCGTGTAAAACAGATACCCGAGCCCCGGGTACGAGAAGGTGTACTCGACCAGGATGGCCCCGCCCAGCACGAATCCCAGCTGCATGGCGAAGCCGGTCAGGTTGGGGAGGATCGCGTTCCGGGCCGCGTAGTCGAGCATGATGCGCCAGGGGGCGAGGCCCTTGGCCCGCCCCATCTTGACGTAGTCCTCCGCCAGGGTCGTGATCATGTTGTTGCGCATGGAGAAGATCCAGAGGCCGGCCGTGACCACCACCAGGGTGGCACCCGGAAGGATGGCGTGCGTGATCACATCGCCGATGAACGGAAGGGACAGCGAGGGCGTGGCGTCGAGGCTGTAGTTGCCGCCGATGGGCAGCCAGTTGAGCATCACCCCGAAGATGAGGATGAGGACCAGGCCCATGAAGAAGATCGGGAAGCTCGAGACGATGAAGAGGAGCGGTGGCAGGAAGGCATCCATCCTCCCTCCGCGCCTCCACGCGGTGAGGATTCCCACCAGCGTTCCGATGAGAAAGGCCAGCACTGTGGCGATGCCCACCAGACCGAGGGTCCAGGGAAGCGCCTGAAGGAGCGCCGTCACGACGGGGATGCCGTAGTGGTCGACTCCCAGCTGGCCGGTGAAGCAGTTCCCCAGGTACTGGAGATAGGTGAGGATGATGTTCTGGTGAACATTGACCCCGAACTCGATCTCCAGCGCGTGGAGCGCCGCCGGGTTGACGCCGTGCAACGTGGCCAGCACCGCCTGGGCCTCGTTGCCGGGCATGAGCCGCGGCAAAGCGAAGTTGATGGTGAGGGCCGCCCAAAGGGTGACGAGGAACAGGCCCAGGCGGCGACGGAGGTATGTCATCCCCGTGCCGCCTGGGTCCCGTTCATGGCCTATGTACTCCTAATCCTTGCCTGGCTCGGTCAGTTGACCGGGTACAGGTGATCGAGGATGACCCCGTTGTCTTCCATGGGGGCGTAGACCGCGGGCTGGGCGTAAGGATCCGACGCGGTCGGCCAGCCTCCGATCTTGGAAGCGTCGTACGTGTACCAGTCGACCCCTTCGGTCACGGGGATGAAGGGATAGTCGGTGACCATGACCTGCTCGATCTGGTCGATGATCTTCTGCTGCTGGCTCACGTCGGTGGTAGCGGCGTACTCGTTGAAGAGAGCGTCGGTAGCGGGCGAGTCGTAGCGGGAGTAGTTGGTGCCGCCGATGTTGCTGCTGTCCAGGTCTCCCCTCAGCTCGTAGTAGGGGGTGGGACCTCCCTGCGTGTAGGGACCACCGCTCCCGGCGTAGGCGAGCTGGTAGTTGCCGGTCTCGAGGTTGGTGGTGTATGGACCAGAGTTCTCATCGTCAACTGTGACCTGGATGCCCGCCGCCTTGAGCTCCTGGGTGACGATCACCAGCGAGGCGTCCCAGTCGCTGAAGCCGCTGACGGTCTGAAGGGTGAAGCTGAGCGCCTGGCCCTGGGCGTTTTGGAAGATGCCGTTGGAACCCTTGGTGAAGCCTGCGGCCTCCAGGACCTGCTCGGCCTTGGCGGGGTCATAGGCGGTGTCGTCGATCGACTTGTCGTACCACGAAGAGTAGGTCGGGGTGATGATCCCGGTCTGGCTCGCGGCGGGCTCATACCCACTCTCACCGCGGGTGGCGATGTCCGAACGGTCGAGCGCCAGGCTGATCGCCTGCCGCACTGCCACGTTGCTCAGCAGCGGGTTGTCGAGGTTCGGGAAGATGCCCACATTGAGGACAGGGGGGAACCACATGTAGCGATCCGGGCCCTTGTCGAGGTAGGCGGTCTTCATGTTGGGGACGGGCTGGGCGCCCCACTGCGCCTGGCCCTCGGTGAGGTAGAGGTTGGCCTGGTCGTTGCCCAGGAAGGACGGGTAGTCCACCTCAGCGATGCGAGGGACCGGGTTCGCCGCCGTGCTCTGCCAGTAATCGGTGTTGCGCACGTACTTGACGTTGGCCTCGGAGCAGCTGCCGACCTTGTAGGGGCCCGTGCCAACGGGATTGCTGTCGGCGTAAGTCGCGAGCTTGGTCTGATCGAGAGTCGACCAGATGTGCGCCGGAACGATGGGAACCTGGTCCGCGACGTAGTAGAAGTAGGTCTGGGCGGCGGTGGCGAAAGTGAACACCACCTGGTCGGCCCCCTGCGTCGCGACCGCGGTGAGCGGCCCGCCGTCGGCCTTCCAGAGCGCGTTGAGGTCAAGCGCGGGGGAGGTCGCCATCGCATTGAACGTGTAGGCCACGTCCGCTGCGGAGAGGGACTTGCCGTCGGTCCACTTGACCCCGTTCCGGATCGTGAAGGTCAGGGTCTCGTAGTTGTTGCTCCAGGCCGAGCTGGTGGCCAGCCACGGCTCCACCTGACTGGAGCCCGACGAGGTCGTCTGGAGGTCGTTGATGTACTCCAGCGGCTCGTAGGTGAACCCGACCGTTAGGAAGTTCAAGGCCGGGTTGAAGGGGTTGAAGGTGCACGGCCACGTCGTGCCCATGTAGCTGTCGATGACGAGTTTCCCGCCCACCTTGCTGCTGCTGGCCGTGGAGCTTCCAGCGCTGGTGGTCCCGCCGCACGCGGCGAGTAGGGTCGCGGTGCCCGCGAGTAGGACGACGAGCTTACGATGGCTCCGGGGCCGAGCCGTCGCAAGGGGGGTCGGTGCCCGGCCCCAAATAGGTGTCCTCATCTCCGTACGACTCCCATGTGATTTGATCCTCCCAGCCGGGGCACGATGATGCACCGGCGCGCCGTCAAACGGTTGTGCCCGCTCGCCTGCCCCGTGGACTCCACGCGGGCGAGGGCGAGGAGAGCGTGGCGGGTCATGGTCACGCCTCGGCGCCGGCCTTGGCGGGCACCTCGGCGGTGTGCCAATCTGGCTCTTCGCGACCGGGTGGCAGCATCGCCTTCAGCATGAGGTCCGCGAGCAGCGGCTGGTCGGGGTTCAGCCCGTGCTCTACCGCGCAGTGGTAGGTCATCAGATGCACAGGTGCGAGGAAGAGCAATGGCGCGACCAGGGGATCGGGCGCCCGCGGCACCCGGATGACGGCCTCGGCGCAGTCCTCGGCCGGCAGGTCCTGCTCGGCGACACACAGCCGATCTGCGCCGAATTCACGGACGAGCTGAAGCAGGCTCCGGCTGAGGGTGTGGTCGGCCGCGGTCATCAGGTTGACGTAGAGCCAGCCCGAGGCGAGGATGCTGATGGCACCGTGGAGAGCGCTGCCGGTCTCGTCCCATTCGGTCATGATGCGAGCGGCCTCCTGGATCTTGAGAGCCGCTTCCTCCGCCACCCCCTGGTTGCCGGCGGTGCCGGTGACCAACGCCGCGGTGTGCTTCGCCAACCAGCCTGCCAGAGGCTCGAGATCGCGCTCCGCGCCGGTGACCCCGAGCTTCAGCAGCGCAGGCATCTCGGCGAGCGCAGCGCTCACGCGCTGCCGCTCCCCGGTGCTGTCAGTGCTCAGAGCGAGCCCGATCTGCATCAGGGCGGCGGTGCAGGCGCCCACGCTCTTGGTCTTTGCGTAGGCCGCCTCCGGTCCCTCGGCGGTCTGGATCACCAGGTCACAGCCCGTGGCGAGGAGGCTCGACCCGACGGCGGTGACCGCAACGCAGGTCGCCCCCGCGTTCCGGGCGGCGGTGAGAGCGTCGACGATGCCACCTCGCTCCCCCGAACGCGATGTGAGCACGACCAGCGTGTCGGGCCCCAGCTCGAGGCCGAGGTCGAGGCCCACCTCGGTGGCAACGGTGATGGTCGTGGGCACCGGCAGAAAGTGGCGCAGCAGTGGCGAGGCCAGCTTGGCGGCCGTGTGCGAGCTTCCGAGCCCCGCGAAGATTATGTTCTTCGGCGGCCGCCGAGCCATGCGGTCGCGCAACTCGTTCACCGGTCCCTCGCAGGCACTCAGGGTGTTGGCGACGGCCTCCGGCTGTTCGCGAATGTAGTCGAGCATGAGATGTTTGGTCATGTGGTCGGTTGTGCCTCCATGGGCGACGGATTGCGCAAGTAGAGGTCGGGAAACATGATCAGGCTTGCGCTTCCGATCGCGGCTCCCATCTGCGGAAACGCCGACACCTCGACGCCCTGAAGCATGCTCAGCCGGGAGGGGCTTGCCACCCGCTGCAATGACTGCCGGATGCCGTGGAGCAGCAGGTCACTCGACTCCATCACCCCTCCGGAGAGGACGATGAGCTGAGGCGAGAAGAGTTGAAGGTAGCTGGCAAGCGCCGCTCCCAGGAAGAACGCGCCGCGCTCGAAGGCCCTGATCGCCGCGGCATCACCCTGGCGCGCCGCGCTCGCCACGTCGGCCGTGCTAATGGGCTGTCCCTTCTCCAGTCGGGTGGCGAGGATGCCCTCATGGGCGTCGCGTGCAGCCCGGATCGCCTCCGCTCTCAGGCCCCACCCCGAGGAAACGGTCTCCAGGCAGCCCAGCCCACCGCAGGTGCACGGCTGGAGGCCCTCGGTGTCGACGACCAGATGACCGGTGTCACCGGCCGTGCCCCACGAGTACTGAAGCAGCTCACCGTGAACGATGACGCCGATGGAGATGCCGGTCCCGATCGCCATGAGCAGGAGCCGGTCCACCCCTCGACCGCGACCGAAGAGGTGCTCGGCGATCACTGCGGCACTCACGTCGTTGCCGGTGCGCATCTCTCCGCCGAGCCGCTCGGCGAGGATCGGCCGCAATGGCAGGCCCTCGAGCACCGGCAGGTTCGTGGTCCATCTCTGCACCCAGTCTGGGCCCTCGACAAAGTAGGGCACCACGATGCCGATGCCCGCGGGCTCCGCTCCGGCGCCCCGAACGCCGTCCCGAAACCCGGCGATCTCGCCGGCGATGCGCTCTGCGATTTCGATGCCGGTGGCGCCTTCGGGTGTGGGGAGGACGGCGGAGCTGAGCACTGCGCCCGCCCTGTCGACCAGAGCGCACTTGAGCCGGCTGGCACCGAGGTCGACGCCGATTGCCGTCGCTTCCTCTGGCCGCCCAGCTTTCGGCACGCCTCTCCCGGCCACGCCCACCGAGGCATCCATCGTCGTCACGCCGCTCCCTCGCGCGCCGCACACTCGATACAGGAGATCAGGGCACGCGCGCTCTGCTCGAGGTCGCCGCCGATAAACAGCCCCGAGCTGCCCCCGACGAAGCGATCCGCTCCCGCGCCAACGAGCGCCGGGACGGTGTGCATATTGATCCCCCCGTCGACCTCGATGGCGAGGGTTGGATTGAGGTGGTCGCGGAGCGTGGCGAGCTGACCGATCTTCTCCACGACCTCGGGAACGAAGGGCGCACCCGGGAAGCCCGGCTCAACCGTCATGACCAGGAGACGATCGACCTCGCTGAGCAGCGGCGCCACGCGCTCGGGGGGCGTGGAGGGATTCATGCCCAACCCGACGGACGCCCCGTGCTGCCGGATCGCGGCGATGCATTCACGGGGATCACCGGTCGCCTCCACGTGGAAGGTGACCAGATCGGCGTGGGGAGCGAAGAGCGGCACAAGGCGGAGTGGCTCCTCGATCATGAGATGGCACTCACGGCTCCACGCCGTGCGGGGCGGCAGCTGCGCGAACACCTCCAGACCCAGGGGGAGGTTCGGAACGAATCGACCGTCGCCGAAGTCGAGGTGCGCGGCCCGGATCCCGGCGCGCTGCAGGGCCGTCAGCTGTGCTGGCAGCGAGCGGAAGTCGGCGCACATGATCGAGGCGGAGAGCCGAGTCGACGCTGCCTCACGCCCCTCGAGGAGCCCGCCTCCGATCCCAGCCGTCCCGTGCACGGAGTGGATCTTACATACATCCGGTGATTAAACAAGCACACATCCGTTCGCAGCCGCCGCGAGATCGTGAACCCTCCGAGGAGCCTCCCCTACACCACCCCAGCCGATGACATCCTTGAACCCTAACCGGCTCTCCGCGCGGCTCTGCGGTCCCCGAACCCTCCACCGCCTGGACCACGCCTGCGAGCGTGGCCTGTGGCTCCGGGTCAACCCTCGGGACGTCTCGGGCTCTGAGGCCGTGCGGCGTCGGTGGAGGCCTCGGGCACCTTGCTCGCGAGGTTGCCCGCAACCGAGGCGTGCATCGCTTCCAGGACCGCCGTGTTCGCCCGGGAGTCCGTCAAGTCCCAGGGGAGGGGCGCCCGCCCCCGAACGGCGTCGGCGAACCGCTCGACCTCGAGCCGGAAAGGATCCTCAAAGGGAAACACCTCAAGGTCGGGCTCGCGGCCGTCGAGGAAGATCTCCGTGCCCCCCCGATGGAGGAGCAGCTTGGTGTAGGGCTCCCGCCGCATCCCGGTGCCGGGGAGCAGTAGCCAGCCATCCGTGCCGACGACCTCCACCTGGGCGAAGGGGTTGGGTAGATCGAAGCTGACCCAGAAGGGGGCCATGCGCGCGTGGGGGAAACGCATCACCCCACTGACTGACGTCTCCGTAGGCTGGCCCTCCCTGCGGCCGGCGAAGCCGAAGACCTCGGTCGGTTCGCCAGCGAAGATGCCGCGGGCCATGCTCGCCGCATAGCAACCCATGTCCCAGATGATCCCCCCGCCCAGATCTGGATCGAAGAGGGGGTTCCCCAGGTCGGTGGGCGTCACGAAGGAGAAGCCGATCCGCACCACCCGAGGCTCGCCCAGCGCCCCGGTCGCCACCAACTGGACCGCTCGCTGCCACCTGCGCGCGTGGCGGTACATGAACGCTTCCAGCACGAGGCAACCCGTACGGCGGGAGGCCTCCGCGATCGCATCGACCTCACGCACGGAGATCGCGAGCGGCTTCTCGCAGAGGACGTGCTTCCCTGCCTCCAGGGCCCTCACCGTCCACATGGCGTGCAGGTGATTGGGGAGTGGAACGTAGACGGCATCGATCTCCGCGTCATCGAGCAACTCATCGTAGGAGGCATACCCCCGGCATCCCCAGCGGGCGGCGGCAGCCGCGGCGCGCTCCTCGGAGCGTGACGCAATTCCGACCAACTCTGAGCCCTCGGCGGCGAGCAGGCCCGGAATCAGCGCCTGGGTGCTGATGGCAGCGGTCGAGAGCACCCCCCAGCGAACGACGTCGCTCATGATTGGCCCCTTTGTGGCCGCGTCCACCGCGCGCGGCGCCGCAGGACCCGGCGATGCCCAATGAAGGATGGGGATGGTAGCAGCGCTATCCATCCCGGCGGGATCGTCCGCCTGGCGGGGTATCCTGACGGCTACCGTGCCGCGACCCGCGCCAGGGTTCCGAGGGATTCATGTCTGACCCCAGCATGGAGGACAACCTCCGCCTCGCCCACGAGCTCGCGGACATCGCTGACGCGGTGACGCTATCGCGGTTCGGTGCCGCCAACCTGGTCATCGACGAGAAGCCCGATGGAAGCCCGGTGACCGACGCCGACACGCTTGTGGAGGAGAAGCTCCGCGCTCGGTTGCGCAGGGCCCGGCCGCGGGATGCCGTCACTGGCGAGGAGGGCGGCGACGCAGGTGCGAGCGGACCCTGGCGCTGGCTGTTGGATCCCATCGATGGGACGGTGAGCTTCGCGCGTCACGAGGCTGGTTGGGCGACCCTCATCGCGCTGGTCCATGAGGACGAGAGTTGGTTGGGCTTGGTGAGCGACCCCCTGCGGGGCGCCCGATGGTGGGCGGTTCGCGGAGGTGGTGCCTACCGCAACGGGGCGCAGCTGCACGTCTCCACAACCGGAAGGCTAGCGGAGGCAACCGTGAGCGATGACTGGGAGCAGACCCTGTCGAGCGGGGGCCCCGAGCACCTGCTCACTCGGCTGGCGGCGCGCTGTGCTCGGGCCCGCCCGTACGAGCTGCTCAGCACGCTCACCGTCGCCAGCGGGGTCGCGGACGTCACCGTCGAGACCGGCGGGCACACCTGGGATTACGCACCGCTCCTCGTAATTGCGGAGGAGGCCGGCGGCCTCTTCACCGACCTCGCCGGTCGCGCCCGGTTCGATGCCGGGCTCGCGGTCGTCTCCAATGGCACCCTCCATTCCGAGGCACTCCGGGTCCTCACCGGAGCTGCATAGCCCGGGTATCGGATGAGGGCTGGTTCTCACCGCAGGCCCGGATCGCAACCACAGGCCTCCTCGCGTATCGCCGTCGTCGGCAGCTGCAATCTGGACATCGTCACCTACGCGGATCGGATTCCCGCGCCGGGCGAGACCGTGATCGGGCGAAGGCTCCTGCAGGTGCCGGGCGGCAAGGGGGCTAACCAGGCCGTTGCCGCCGCGCGAGCCGGAGCGGAGGTCAGCTTCATAGGAGCCGTCGGCGACGACGGCTTCGGCAAGCTTCTCGCGACAGCGCTTCAGCGGGAAGGCGTGATCACCGCCGGCCTCCGTCGCGTCCCGTTGCCCACCGGCACCGCTCACATCACCATTGACAGCGCAGGCGAGAACGCGATCGTCGCCGTAGTGGGTGCGAACGCCGCAGTCACCCTCAGTGAGCGGGATCGTGCCGTGATCACAAGCACCCAGGCGCTGCTTCTCCAGCTCGAGATCCCGCTCGAGATCGTGGTGACCGCCGCCGCGCTGGCGCATGAGGCCGGCGCTCGGGTCATCCTCACACCCGCACCGGGACCCCGCCTGCCCGCCGAGCTCTCCAGGCTTGTCGACCTGCTCATTCCCAACGAGAGTGAGGCCCTGGCACTCACCGGTGCCTCGAGCGGCGACCAAGCCGCGGGCCTTCTGCTCGCAGAGGTGCCGGCCGTGGCGGTGACCCTGGGTGCTCGCGGCTGCATCTACCGCGAGCGCGGCGGGCCTTCCCTCCTGCTACCGGCCTTCCCCGTCGCGGCTGTGGACACGACCGCCGCCGGCGATACATTCGCGGGTGCTCTGGCCGTCGCGCTGGCCGAAGGTCGCTCCGTGGAAGCCGCCCTTCGCTGGGCAATGGCGGCGGCTGCGCTCTCTGTTCAGCGGGAAGGGGCCATTCCGTCGATTCCCTACCGGCAGGAGATCGACGGCTTCGCGAGCGCCCACGCGCAGGCGCGCGTTCCACTAATGGGTCTCCCCTGAGGGTCTCCTTCCGACGAACCGCGTCATCAGGTGCGGCTCCCCCTTTTCTTCTCGGGATATCCCTCGCAGAGGTCATTCCCACCGGGTTCCGGCCGCGGGTCTTCCGACCCGTGGGCGCCAGGACCTCCCGCCCCTGGAGCCACGAGTCGCCAGCCGCTACTGTGGGGCCGTCACATCGCGCGCTGTGGTCGACTTCGAATCGCCACCGCCATGGGAGGTCTTCGATGCAGGTCGACATCGGCCGGATGACCGCGGAGGACGTGGCCCGAAGGATGGACTACGCGATTCTCAAGCCCGCGCTCCCGGAGACTGATTACCTCGAGGGGTGCGAGATCACCAAGAAGTACAAGTTCATCGCCTATCACGTGCTTCCCAGCCGGCTTCCGCTGGTGGTGGGCGAACTGGCGGGCTTCGCCCGCGAGCACGGCATCGAGCTGGGCGCCCCCATCGCCTTCCCCTACGGCTCCACACCGACCAAGGTGAAGCTCGCCGAGGCTGAGCAGCTGATCGCGGCCGGGGCCACCGCCCTCGACATGGTGGCCAATGTCGGCTGGCTCAAGGATCGCCGCTATGACCTCTACGAGAAGGAGTGCGCGGAGCACATCCGGCTCTGCCACTCGGCGGGGATCAACGGCAAGGTGATCATCGAGGTTGGTTACCTGACCGACGAGGAGGTCGTCACTGCAACCAGGATGGTGATCGAGGCCGAGGCGGACTTTGTGAAGACCGCAACCGGCGCGGGTCCGTCCGGTTTCCCGAACCGCCACCAGGTCGAGCTGATGCTCAGCACACTCCATGAGGCTGGCAACCGGACTGGGCTCAAGGTTGCGGGGGTGTCAGCGCCACGTGTGAAGAACACGTACGACTTCATCCGCATGGGCGTTGACCGGATCGGGACCAGCTCGGCTGCAGAGATCGTCGATGCGCTCCCCGAGGTCCAGCGTGAGCTGACGCCATGACAGCACTACCACCAGAGCTTCGCGAGCTGATCGAGTCTGGACCGATGGTCCACCTCAGCACCATTAACCCGGACGGGAGCCCGCAGGTAACCGTCATTTGGGTGGGGCTAGACGGTGACGATCTGGTGAGCACCCATATGCGGGACAACATCAAACTCAGAAACATCAGACGCGACCCCCGCGTAGCGCTCTCGTTCGACGTACCGCGAGAGCCCGGAGTCTGGCTCAACCCCTATGCAGTCATCTATGCACGGGCGACGGTAGAACCCAGCCCTCGTATCTGGGAGCTGATGGCCAAGCACGCGACGGTCTACGTCTCGCCAGATGCTCAATTGCCTATTCCTGAGGAGCCGGCGCCTGGCTTCATCGTGCGGTACGCGATCACGCGAATTGGTGGCATCGGCCCATGGGCGACAAGCTCTGCGCGCTGAACTAGCCAGTCGGTGAAGTAGACACCCTCCACCGGCCGGTCACACGTTGAGCGTCGCCCGTTGGCGGCGAGGACGGACCGCTCGTGGGTGCCGTGAGGACGGGCCCAAGCTGGCGGCGAGCCCGTCCAGCACCATGCCAAGCCGGCGCTCGAAGGTGACGTCTGGGTCCGGGTAATCCTCCGCCTCGACCACGATGCGCACAAAGGCGGGATACAGGCCTGAGTCGATGACGCGCTGCACGTGGGGGCCCATCCTCACCCGCCACTCCGGCTCGGACAGTCCGCTGTCCCGCCGCGCCTCCTCCTCCGCGAGCTCCGCCTGCACGAACCCCACCGTGAAGGCGCTCACCGTATTCATGAAATCGACCACCCCATCGATGTCAAGGCCCAGCCCGGAGACGCAGGCCACCCCGTGCTCGAGTTCAGCGAGGCCGTTGGGTCCGTGGCTGAGCCGGGCCAGCCTGAACCGGATCGCCCACGGGTGGCGCCGGGCGAGACGCCGGCTGCGCCGTGCCAGCTCGGCCAGGTCGCGACGCCAGTCGCCCGTGGTCGGAGGAACCGGCTCCTCGCCCAGGACGGCGTCCACCATCAGGTCGATCAGGTCCTCCTTGGTGGCCACGTGGCGATATAGGGACATGGTTCCTGAGCCCAGCCGGGCGGCAACCCTGCGCATCGAAAGGGCACGGACGCCCTCCGCATCGGCGATCTCGACGGCCGCCCGGGTGATCTCCTGGTAGCCGAGGGAAGCCCGATGGTCATGAGAGGTTCGACCCATCTGGGCCCAGATCGTCGGGGCGTCCTTGCGGAGGGGTGGCACGCGCTTCCTTCAGGGGGGGATTGCGCTCAGCATAGCACTTCGAGTACGCTGTACCCTATGCGTACGATGTACCCGCAAAGGAGAGCCACGGTGTTCAGGACAACCAACTGGGATCCCGATGCCCACTGAAGGGGAGACACCACTCGGTCGGCCGGAGAGCAGCTCCCGGCAAGCTCAGCGAGCCTGCCCCCCAACCGCCCACCCGGCCGTCGAGGCCCGCGGTTTGACAAAGACGTTCGGCACGAACCTCGCCGTGAACGACATCGACCTCACGGTGATGGAAGGTGAGATCTTCGGGGTGCTCGGCCCGAACGGCGCCGGCAAGACCACCATGCTGAACATGCTGGCGACGCTGCTGCCGATAGATAGCGGCGAGGCGCGGATCTTCGGCCACGACGTCCGCAGTGAAGGCCACGCTGTGCGGCAACTGATCGGCGTCACCGGTCAGTACGCGTCGGTGGACGAGAACCTGACCGCCCGCGAGAACCTCTGGATGTTTGGTCGCCTCCAGGGACTGTCCTCCAAGAGTGCCCACAGCATCGGCGACGACCTGCTCGCACAGTTCGACCTCACGGAGGGGGCTCACCGACCCATTTCCCAGTTCTCCGGCGGCATGCGCCGCCGCCTCGATCTCGCTGCCAGCCTGCTCACCCGACCCGCACTGATCTTCCTCGACGAACCCACCACCGGGCTCGACCCCTGGAATCGCAGCCAGATGTGGGGCACGATCCGCAACCTGGCCGCTCAGGGATCCACCATCATGTTGACCACCCAGTACCTCGACGAAGCCGACGCGCTGGCCGGCCGGATCGCCGTCATCGATCGCGGTCGGAAGATCGCCGAGGGCACCCCCGGTGAGCTCAAGGCCCAGATCGGCACCTCGAGCCTCCGTGTCCAGATGGCCGAGGGCGCCGACACGGCGAAGGCGGTCGCTCTGGCTGCGGACCTGACCAGCGACACGCCGATCGTTTCTCCAGCCGGCTCAGGATTCAGCGTCAAGCTGAGCGACGCCAACCAGGCTGCCGACGTCCTCATCGCGCTCAGGAACCACCGGCTCGGGATCGCGAACGCGACCGTCGAACAACCGAGCCTCGATGAGGTGTTCATGACTCTGACCGGCCACACGAGTGAAACCCGCCTCCCCGGAGCCAAGGCGAGCGAATCATGACCGCAACCGTCACCTCCGCACCCGTCACCAACCCAACCACCACCTCCCGACCCGCCGCACGCTCCGTCCAAGCGTCGGTGAGCATCCGCGACGCGCTCACCCAGATCACGACGCTGGCATGGCGCGCCCTCGTCAAGATGCGCCGCAACCCCGAGCAGCTCGTCGACGTCACCGCGATGCCCATCTTGTTCACCACGATGTTCGGGTTCATGTTCGGCGGGGCCATCTCCGGCAGCCTGGCGCGCTACCTGCCGACCCTCATTCCGGGCATCATCGCCATGACCACCATCACCTCATGCGTAGCCGCCGGCGTCCAACTCCGCGAGGACATGGACAAGGGCGTGTTTGACCGCTTCAGGTCGCTACCCATCGCCCGGATCGCCCCACTGGCCGGACCGATGATGGCCGACCTCGCCCGCTACGCCGTTGCGGTCAGCGTCACCCTCATCGTGGGGGTACTCATGGGTTACCGCCCTGGTGGTGGGGTTCTCGGCGTGGCCGCAGGCATGGTGCTCGCTGTCATCACCGGCTGGTCCTTGGCCTGGATCTTCCTGTGGATCGGCACCAAAGCCAAGAGCGCCGGCGCCGTCCAGGGGATGTCCATGACGCTCATGTTTCCTCTCGTCTTCCTCTCCAACGCCTTCGTCCCCGTCAGCACTCTTCCGGGATGGCTTCGCGCCGTGACGCGGGTCAATCCGGTTTCCTATGTCGTCTCGGCACTGCGTGATCTGATGAACCACGGTGCCCTGACCGCTCAGGTCGGATGGGCACTGCTCGGATGCGCCGCGGTCGCCGCGATGTTCATCCCACTCGCAGTCCGCTCATACTCCAGGCGGGTCTGACAAACAGCCGGTGGCGGGGCAGAGCCCTGCGGGCGGCCCCATTCTGGGCCGGAGCTGCTGGTTGCAGCTCGCCGCAGGGGTGTATGGCCACACGAGCAGCTCTCCCCGGCTCCCCATGCGGCCGCCTGTGTAGTTCTTTCATGAGGATGTGACGCGCCTGCGATGGCTGTCGCTCCCGTCCAGCACCACGCTCTCCGCGATGGGGGTACCCGCAGCACGCCAGCAACTGAGCGTACTCACGCACCTCGGGCACTGCCTCCCCAGCGTCACCAGCCCGCAGAAGGCGGCCTTGGAGGTGGCGCGAACCCTGATCCGTCTGGGCGTCGCCGTATCGGTGAGCAGCGTCGAGGCCGACCAGGCGATCGTGGTCGCGGCCCGCGCACCCCGGGGCACCGGCGCGCAGCGCCTGCTCCCCCCGAGCGCCCGCCTCATGGGGATCCGGATCCCGATCGATCCCGTCCCGTGGCTGAGCGGCCCGGTACGGCTGCGCCGACCATTCGTGGGCTCCGTACAGGGGGTCCACACCCTCCAGCGCCTCGCTGTCGACCACGATCCGGGAGGCGTGCTCCCCGGGTTCGCCGCCCCCATCCATGTCCTGGGCGTTCCGGCCATGGTTCACGACCGGGTGGTCGCCGTCATCCACGTCTGGGGCGCGGAATGCCTCCAGGGGCTGGTGCCCATCCTCGAGGCGACAGCGGCCATGCTGGCGGCTGTCTGGGAGCCCGAGAGCAGGACCGGGGTCGGGCGATTCTCTCCGCTCACGACCATGCGGGCCAATCCCCAACTCCGCTCCGAGCTCACTGAGCTCCTCGCTGCCGGGCCCATCGCGACCGCGCTGCAGCCCATTGTTCGCCTCCATGACCGGTCGATCGTCGGCTACGAGGCGCTGACGCGCTTCTCTCCCCGTCCGCTCTTCTCCACACCGGACGAGCTGTTCGCCGCCGCCTCGACGCTGCACATGGAAAGCGCCGTCGACCTGGCCTGCCTCCGGGCCGCGCTGGGTGAGATGCCGAACCTCGGCCCCGTCGACCTCTTCGTCAACGTCCTGATCGGAACGCTCCTCAACGAGCGTCAGGGGCTCGCGGCTCTGGACGACGGCGTTCGCCGTGCCGGCCTGGATCCGGCATCCATCGTGCTCGAGTTCAGCGAGCGCGACCCCGTGCCGAACCTCTCCCGCCTGCAACGCATCGCGGCGCAACTGCGCTCGGCCGGCTACCGCATCGCCGTCGACGACGCCGGCGCCGGTCATGCCAGCATGCAGGTCATCGCCGAGCTTCGACCGGAATTCATGAAGGTCGACCGGGCTCTCATCCATGGGATCGATTCCCACCGCGCCCGCCGTGGACTGCTCGTCTCTCTGCTCTCCTTCAGCGGCCACATCGGAGCCCGCCTGGTCGCCGAGGGGGTCGAGACTCAGCGCGAGCTGGATACCCTGCTGTCACTCGGCGTTCAGTATGGCCAGGGGTGGATGCTGGGACGGCCCGTGCTCACCCAACCGCTCGAGGGGCTCTCCGACAACACCCTCATCGACCCGAACTGGTTCACCCGGCACCGGGTGTGGCGTCGCCGCACCCCTCCCTCCCCCACCGTGTCGCTGCCCGAGGCCCCCGGCGAGGCGCTCGAGGTCACGGAGACGCCGGATCTGCCCCGCGCCCTGAGCGACGCCGCCCTGGCGCTGCAGAACGAGCACGATCCCATGGGCATCCTGAGTGTCATGGCTGCGCAGATGCAGCGTGTGGTGCCGGTCACCGAGATGGCGATCTACATCGCGAACTACGAAACGCAGCGTTTCGTCCCGGTCCTCGCCACCGGGCCCGAGCGCGACGCCCTCCTCGCCGAGAGCTTCTCCCTGGACTCCGGCATCACCGGCTGGGCCTTCGCCCGGGGGACGCCGGAGAACGTCGCCGATACCTGGGAGCATCCTCGAGTCCGGCAGGTCCCCGGGACGTCGGTGGTCCAGGAGTCGGTGCTGCTCGCCCCCCTCATCGCCGGCGAGCGCAAGCTCGGCATCATCAACTGCTATCGCCTGGGTGTCGGCCGCTTCAGTGACGACGAGCTCAAGGCGGCTTCGCTCTTTGCCCACATTGCGGCAGCCGCCTGGCACAACACCCAGCTCTATGCCGAGCTTCGCGAGGCGGCGGTGACGGATCCGCTCACCAGTCTCTACAACAACCGCTGGCTCCGTGACGCGGGAGAGCGCGACCTTGCCTCCAGTGCGCGTGATGACACCAACCTCGCCCTGCTCCTGCTCGACATCGATCACTTCAAGACGGTGAACGACAGCAGCGGGCATGCGGCCGGCGACCTGGTCCTCCAGCGCGTGGCCACGCGCTTGCGCGGGTCGGTGCGGACTGAGGACGCGGTGGTGCGATACGGCGGCGAGGAGTTTGTCGTCCTGCTGCGTCGCTGTGGCGTCGCGGAAGCCGTGACCATCGCCGAGGCGCTGCGGAGCGCGGTGCGCCAGGTCCCGCTGCCCGCGGACTGCCCGCTGGAGCAGCTGACCGTATCGATCGGCATCGCCGCCTACCCCGAGGACGGCACCGACCTCAACCTGCTGCTCGGGGCCGCCGACCGAGCCATGTACACGTCCAAGCATGCCGGCCGCAACCGGGTGACATGCGCGCCGCGGGCGGCGCCCCCCAACGCCATCCCGAACTTCCGGGCTGGGCAGCACCGTTTTCCCCCCGCGGCCGCGGCACGGGGCTGAGCAGACGAGGAACCGGGCACACCGCCCCGCCACCTCCCTGAGCCATACCCAACGCCGCCCGGTGCTCTAGCGGCGGC